>CALXPF010000027.1 GCA_944390205.1 uncultured Alphaproteobacteria bacterium | reverse complement strand
ATTTGGAGCGTTTTGTCATCCTCACCGCTATAAGCTTTACTGAACCACGCGTCTAACGCGTGGTTTTCAGAATACAATAAAATACCCCCATGCTCATGGGGGTATTTTTTGATCCGCAAATAGGAGAATCCGATATCTTCTCTTTCTCCCCTCTCAAGTCCCGCCCTTGTCTTCGATACCGACTGGAGCCGCTTTGCCCCTCACGGGGTCATTTGGAGTATCTTTTGAAAAAAAACCTGTTATATCTTGATTTTTAAAGAAAAATAATTATTTTTGCTCAAAAAAATAATTATTTGATTTTTAATAAAAAAATTAAAAAATCCCCCAAAATATATTTGACACGAGAATCCTCTTTTGATATACTATTGCTGATTGATCCATTAAGCCGGATTGGTCGAAATCTTGTCTATCTTAGAGAGATTTCATCTTATATTGCTTATGAAAAGGATATAAAAAATGACACAATCTATAAATGCTTTATCGCTTTTATACTCAAAAAATTCACTTTCATTATACTTACACGAAATTAACAAGTTTCCGATGCTGGATTCTAAAGAAGAATATATGTTGGCCAAACGATATCATGATTATCAAGATATTGAGGCCGCCCATCGGTTAACCACCTCACACTTACGATTGGCGGCCAAAGTAGCCCTATCGTTTCGTCATTACGGGTTATCGCTGGCCGATCTTATTTCCGAAGCGAATATCGGCCTTATGCAAGCCATCAAAAAGTTTGATCCGGACAAGGGCTTCCGCTTGGCCACATATGCTATTTGGTGGATTAAAGCCTCTATTTCCGAATTTATTTTAAAATCTTGGTCCTTGGTTAAAATCGGCACGGTCGCAACGCAAAAGCGTCTTTTTTATAATCTTCATAAAATTAAATCACGGTTGGGACTTTATGATGAAACGGGATTAAACGAGGAAACGGCTGAAAAAATTTCTCAAATGCTTGGGGTTTCCAAAAGAGATGTTTTGGAAATGGAGCAACGTTTGTCCGGTGATTCTTCTTTAAACACAACTCTCTCATATGATTCGGAAACAAATCATCAAGATATGTTGGTGGACAAAACAGAATCCGTTGAAGAACAATTAGGCTACTCACAAGATTTGAATGTTAAAAAACGACTCTTAGCCGATGCCTTGTCTCATCTGTCGGAAAGAGAGCGAATCATTGTTCAAAAAAGATTTCTCTCTGAAGATCCCATTACCTTGGAAGATTTGGGACACCAATTCGGAATCAGCCGTGAAAGAGTCCGTCAGATCGAAACAAAAGCCTTTGAAAAAATATCTCGCTTAATAAAACAATCAGCCGCTCAACTCACTCTTTAACCATCCGAACGGCAGAGCGTTCCGTCAACGGATTGTCTTTTTATGAGGCCGAAGGAACTCTAACCGCCCTATCGGGTAGGTTGTTGGGGTAAATCCTTCTTTTTCATCCAAAGGGATTGTGCCCTTTTTAAAATATCTCCGGATTTCTTTTGGGGAATCAAAGTGTATTGTACAGGGGTGAATTTTGCAAAAGAAAATATAAAATAATCAAAACAATAACGGAACCGATAATAAAATGTTGAAACGGACTCATGAAAACTCCTTTAAACTCGGTTATTATTATTGATATTTTCCAAAAAAAAAGCTAGTATTTTTTGAAGAAAGGAAAAATAAATTCATGACAAAGAATATGACTATTTATCCGTTATCGGATTTTGAATATCTGCGTAAAGCCGGTAAATTAGCCGCCGAAACATTAGACTATATTACACCGTTTGTCGAGCCCGGGGTTTCAACCGGAAAGTTAGACTCGCTGTTAGAGGATTTTATGAGAAGTCACGGAGGAATACCCGCCACCATCGGATACCACGGTTATACAAAAGCCAGCTGTATCTCTCCCAATCATGTGATTTGTCATGGGATCCCGAATGATCATAAGATTTTACAAGATGGGGATATCATCAATATTGATATCACCGTTATTGTCGATGGCTGGTACGGAGATACCTCTCGAATGTACTATGTCGGGAAACCTTCCATTAAGGCACGTCGCTTGGTTGAAACAACTTACAAAACAATGATGGTCGGAATCGAGCAGTGTAAACCCGGCAACACAACCGGAGATATCGGCCACGCCATGCAAACACTCGCCGCCTCAGAGAATTTTTCGGTTGTGATGGATTTTTGCGGTCACGGAATCGGACGCGTCTTTCACGGCCTCCCCAACATCCTAAATTATGGTGTTCCGGGAACCGGAACGGAATTGGTTCCGGGAATGGTCTTTACCGTTGAGCCGATGGTTAATATCGGCACCCATCAGGCTCTTATTTTATCGGACGGTTGGACGGCCATTACCAAAGATCGATCCCTATCGGCACAGTTTGAACATACAATCGGGATTACACCGGACGGATACGAGATTTTTACACTTTCGCCGAATGGATGGACTTATCCACCCTATCGGTAAGAGTGCCGGAAAGAACCGAAAAGGAGCTGATCCCGTTCGAAACCTGACAACGCTTAAGATAAAGAGAACCTCATGAAATCCTCCGACTCTTCTAAAACAAAACAAAAAGATTTATCTCTTTTTTCTGATTCGCTTTCTTTCACGGACATAAAGGCTCCTTCCGATCAACCAATTCATTTGAAACAAAAAGAAAAAAAGTCTCAAAAACCAACCCCTCCGCCCGATTATCTGGGACATCGAAAACGTGTTTTAAATAAAATTATCGAAAAAGGGGCCAATGCACTGACCGATGAGGAATTGGTTGAATTTTTGTTAATGCGCGTTATTCCTCAAAGGGATGTTAAGCCCTTTATGAAGGCTCTTTTCCGTCGTTTTAATACGCTCCACGGCATTATTTCCGCCGATCCGCTGGAATTACAACAAGTCAGCGGAATTAAGGAAACCGGAATCGCTCTTTTTAAGTGTATTCAAAGCACATGTGAAAGGATAACGGCTTCCACTCTTAAAAAAGGCTCTATTCTTAAATATTGGGATGAAATGATTGATTTTTGTCGCATCAAACTGGGATCGGAGAATATAGAACACACCATGGCCATTTATTTGGATCACACGTTAAGAGTTAAAGCGATCTCAGAGCTTCATCGAGGAACAAATAATAAAACAGCCATCTACCCTCGTGAAATTCTAAGAGATGCCCTCAACACAAACGCTCATGCCGTTGTATTGTGTCACAATCATCCAAGCGGTTCTGCCTATCCCTCCCAAGCTGATCGAATAATGACAAACGAAATTAAAGAGATCCTCAATCAGGCAGGCATTCGATTGGAAGACCACATTATTTTGACACAAGACGGCCTGTTTTCTTTTAAGATGTGCGGTCTTCTCAAACAACGCCCCCAACCCTTTAATCAAGGGAAAACATCCTTTACTTTGATTGATGAACCGGACGAACAAAAATAAAACTCACTCCGTGTCATACCTCGTAAAAATTTTTATATGTTTTTCACTACCGATCAAGTATTCTATGTCGATATATCCCCCAAATAAATTAAAGATGCATACAAATAAAACGCCATCGGCTAATGCCGGCGGTATCCTTTTTGGTTCAACCAAACTGTCTCCATATCTTCACGTCCATGATATTCAATAGAACGTTGTATCACCGCCTCCTTGATACCGATCGTGCGAACAAAATACCCATCCGACCGAGCATTTTTTACTAATATCATTAAAAAAACGGATACGTCTTCTTCACCGCTCGTACCACACTCGATTTAATTTTATACACACCCCACCACCCACGCTCATCTGAGCCGGAACGGATACCAAACGGCCTATATCATGGTTTGGAGCCCTTATTTTGGGTCCGGATTTTAGTGTTGTTCAAGATATTGCTCTCCAAATTTCTATGCAATAAACCTTATCTCCGAGCCGTCTTCATGATTTTCCCAGCCGTTTTTTAAAAAATCCATATACGCCACAATCTTAACTATCTTCTGACGGTATTTTATCATGATCACCGTATGATAATGGCGGTGATACACGCAATCACTCTGTTTTTTAGATTTTACCTGTTATATCTTCTTGATAACACAAAAATATGACTATCTTTTCATCGACCTGCTGACGCAGGTCGTGTTATCTTCGAATCATAAAAAAGAGGAGGATCAACATATCCTCCTCTCCTTTCGACCTTTAACCCCTATAAAAAAGCGAACAAATATTCGCTCTTTTAATAAGATTAGCGAGAAACCCGCACTTTATCCATATTGTTTTCCAAAGTTTGACAAACTTGAGTTAACAATTGATCCAGATGTTCTTCCTGATTAAGCTCACCCTGCTTTTCGGACAAAAGCGAAGACGCTTTTTGAACAATCATTTGGGTTAATTCGTTTTGAATTTGCTGTTTCCCGTTTTTTTCAACAAGATCCAATCGTTCTTGGACATCTTGTCTTTTATTCCGTATTTGCTCACGAAGACGCTCTTCTGCCTCCATCTGCATCGAAACGACCTCTTTCTCGGTATTTTGGATTAACTGATCTCGTTCTTGAGCAACATTTTGAGTTCGCTTTTCATATTCGCTCAAAAGAGCTTCTGCTTTTTCTCGAAGAGCCTTGGCCTCATTGATTCTTGTTTCAATTTCGGAAGCTCTTTTTTGACCCCAAGTCCCCAAGATTCGTCCGAGAGGTTTTAAAGAAAGAAGAGCAACGATACAAAAGGCAATCGCCATCCAAAATTCAGGACCCTTAATTGCATCCAAAATAATACTCGTATTCATTGGTTCTCTCTTTCTTTATTTTTTGCAACCGGACAAAGAACAAATTCGATCCGTCAACTGTTCAGCCACTCGATCCGCCAATGCTTGAGATTGTTTTTCGATTTTAATTTTTTCGTCTTTTATTTTTTGTTCCGTTTCCAAAATCCGATCTCGAAGAACGGCGTTATTTTCCGCCTCAATATGAGCAGATAACTTTTGAATATCTTGATAAGTCGCATTGATCATCTCTGCCTTTGTTTGTTCGGCAGCAAACATAATCGACTTATATTCCTTCATCAGAGCATCTGCCCGTTCATTTATTTTTTCGGCAGCAGATAAATCCTTCTCAATCTGATTCTCACGATTGACAAATATTTCATTCAAAGACGGAAATATAAAATACGCAACAACCAAATACAGAATACCGAAACTGATCAGCATCCAAAAAGCTTGGCTCAAATAATAAACAAGCTCAAACTGAGGCATATGCAACGTCCTCTTTAAGCGTACAACAACACAATAGCCAAACCTAAAGCGTATAATGCAATAGCTTCCGTAATAGCGGCACCGGCCCACGCAAAAACGCTCACATCATTTTTAACGTTGGGATTCCGACTAATACATGAAATAACGGTCGTAAACACGGAGGCAACCGCCTTTCCGACACTAAACATAACAATACTGATCATACCGATTGATAAATATTTGCATGCTTCAGCAATATATTGCATTGATTCCGAATCCATTTTTTTCTCCTTTTTCTAATGTAAGTGAACTGCTTCCCCTAAATAAATACTGGTTAGGATCGTATAAATATACGCTTGTAAGAACGCAATTCCCAATTCAAACACAATCAAAATTCCCACAAAAACAAGTGGAAGAGCACCGGCCAGTCCCAGTGAAAACACAAAACTCGCAATAATTTTTAGCAAAATATGCCCCACAACCATGTTCATAACCAATCGAACGGTCAAACTAAAGGGTTTTGCCAAAAAGGAAATAAACTCTATAGGTATCATAATCGGAGCCAACAAAATGGGAACACCGGACGGTAGAAACGTCCGAAACCATTTTAACCCATGATGATAAATACCGACGCACATCGAAACAATCAATCCCAACACGGCAAACGCCCCGACGGGAGCCAACTGACTGGTAAAAGTAAAGCTATAAGGGAATAATCCTAAAAAATTTCCCATAAACACCATCAAAAACACACTAAAAATAAAAGGCAAATAAGCCTCGTACCCCTTTCCGATGGCATCTTTGGCGGTCATTCGAATAAATCCGAAAAAAACCTCTGCGACCGATTGACCGGTAGAGGGGACCAACTGCCGCCGCCTCACGAGAAACAATAACAGACAACATCCCAAAAGTGCAGATAACACCATAAATAAGGATGAGTTCGTAAAAGATAGATTATACCCGTTAAAATAAAGCGGAAATAGAGATTTTACCTCAAACTGATGCAATGGGTTCATAGAAACACCCTACCTTTTTTTCTGTAATCGTATCGCCTGTCGAATAACGGTCCAAAGACCGGCAACTCCCCCCAAAAGTGTCAACCCGGCCGTCAAAACGGGCGATGTATTAAAAACACGTTGAAAGAAAATGCCTAAAGAGAGCCCTATTAGAACACACCCGACCAAATCTGTCAACAAATTTATTGTAATGCTATACCCACTTTGAACCGAACCGGATGCTTGACTTTGCCTTTGTTCTTGTCGTACCTGACGTATCTCGGAAGCAAGCTCTTCTGTTTTTTTTGTCATTTATCCCCCAGCTCTGTTCTTAATTTATCTAAAATCACTTGTTTATCAGAGCCGATCATTAAAACAGGATCTTTTCCGGATCGAACCAAAACAAGCGACGGCATACCTCTGACATTGTACAAACGAGACAAATTATCCCGTTGAGATGTAATTGTCTTATTCAATTTTTGATCAGCCAAACACTGATTGATTTTTTGATCTGTTAAACCCAATAATTTTGCATACCCCGTTATAAGATCTCGTGGATTATGCGCATTCATCCACATCGCTTGATTTTGGAACATGGTATCCATAAACTTTTCATATTGATCCACGGGAAGGCATCGAGACAGCATTGTCCCTGTCATGGATCTCGGATCAAACGGCATATCAACCAAGACGAGTTTCGCCTTATCTTTATCCACAAACTCCGATAACAGAACCGGTGTAATTTCTTCATGAAACACCGAGCAGTGCGGACAAGACAAGGAGGAGAACAGATAAAGTGTCGCTCCGGCATTCTCACTGCCATACTGACGCAAATCAGACGGTTTCAATGCCGAATCTAACGCAGGGCTTGCCCAAACACTGCAGGAAAAAAATGCAACTGCCACTCCAAAAATAATCCCTTTAAGCATTTCTTTTCCTTTTATCTTCTGTCATTCAAAAAATAAAGCAACAGCCGGAACATATTAATAAAATCAAGGTACAAAGCCATAGCTCCGATGATAGCTTTTGATTCTACTTCAGCCGATCCGTCACCTTCATTATAAATTTCTTTTAACTTTTGAGTATCATAGGCCGTTAAACCGACAAAAATTAACAACGCCAAAACATTAATACCAAACATAAAGGCGCTGGACTGAACAAAAATGTTAATAATGGAAGCAACGATCACACCGATCAATCCCATAAACAAAAAAGAGCCCATTCCGGTCAATGATTTTTGAGTTGTATAACCGTACAAACTCAATCCGCCGAATGCCGCTGCCGTTACGACAAAAGCTTGAGCAATACTTTCCGTAGAATATAAAAATAAAATATTCGACAAAGAAACACCCATGGCCGCCGAAAACAGCCAAAAGTATAATTGTGATTTTTTTGCATCCAATCGACCGGCCGCAGAATTAATCATAAAAATAAACAAAAGCGGTGAAAAAACAGCGACCCATCCCAACAGTGTCCAACTCAAATATCCGTCCGCGGATAAATTATAAAACCAACCAACCATCGGTTGTTTCGTACACAAGTAGGCAATTAAACCCGAAAGAGCCAATCCGCCGGCCATATAATTATAAACCTTCATAAAATAAGCCCGAATTCCGGTGGAGTTTCTTTCTATTAACGTCACAGAATTTGTTTTATTGTTTTCCATTTTATTCTCCTTTATCATTCGCTCTTTATATAAACAATTTTTATTAAAAACTCAAGAAAAATTTTATGAATCCATTTGGGGAAAAATGTTTTTTTTCAATAAAAATATACTTTTAAAGGCTACAACGCAGAAATATAAAAAAAAGGAGGGATGAACCCTCCCGTTTTTTAAAAAAACAAAACCTATGCCGATTTACGACTTCTCATCAAAAGAGCTTCTTCATAGTCATCCAAATTAACAATCTCATAAGCCGTTTTGTCTGCCATTAACCGACGCAACAATTCATTTGTATGAGCATGGCCGGATTTTACACCCGAAAAATGACCGATAATCGGCATGCCGACCTGATACAGATCTCCGATGGCATCCAACGTCTTATGAACAACAAATTCATTCTCACTTCTGAGGCCCTCTTTATTGAGAACGCGATCTCCGTCAACAACGACCGCATTTTCCAAAGATCCGCCCTTCGCTAATCCCATGGAACGAAGCATTTCAACCTCTTGAGCAAAACCAAATGTGCGCGCATAAGAAACCGAATCCTTATAACTCCGTTCCGACAAAACAATAGAATATTCCTGTCGACCAATGGCCCGTGATTTTGAGAAATCAATCATAAAATCCAAAGATAACCCGTTTTGATCCGGATACAGAGAAACAGAAGCGCCTTTGCCATCTTCAAAATTAACCTCTTTTAAAATTTTAACAACTCGCAAAGGAGCATTTTGAGAAACAACACCGGCACATTCGATCAAAGTCACAAAGTCGGATGCCGATCCATCCATGACGGGAACCTCCGGTCCATCCACTTCAACGCGAACGTTCGTAATTCCAAAACCGGCAAATGCCGACATAAGATGCTCTATTGTTGAAACCGTCACCCCGTCTTTGTTCCCGATACAAGAATTCAGGCGCGTATCAACAACATTTTGATAAGAGGCCGGAATAACATTATCCTTATCCAAAACATCCGTACGAATAAATACAATTCCCGTTCCGACTTCAGCCGGTTTTAAAACCATATTGACTTTTTGTCCCCCATGCAAACCAATCCCGACACACGGAATCATGTTTTGCAACGTCTTCTCACAATACTTATAAGATGATAATGTTTTTATTTCTGCAATCATTGGGGTTCTCCTTTACTTCATGACAAGAGAATATAAAATACCCGCACAAAAATCAAATCAATGATTATTTCAAATTATTACAAAAGCAAAAATATAAAATAATTTATATTTTTCAAAATATTAAACAAAAATTCGTTTTGTTTCTTTGAGCGTCTTTCCTTTTCAAATAAGTCTAATCTTAACGAATTAACCCCAAAAGAGACAAAAATAAATTCCTCTTGACAGCTCCTTGAAAAATGAGTACAAAAGGACCATGTCGATAAAAAAAACACTCCAAAAGGCTGTTCAGCAGTCTCGTATTGCGCGCTATAAAACGTACAAAAAAGCCGGATTGATCGGTCATCGTAAAAAGGTGGATACAACTCTTTTGCTGTTATCTTCCGTCTGTCTCGTCACCGGTTTTCTTGTCATTGTTCAGCCTCATCAATCCAAACAAAAAACAGATACGAGCTCCTCTCTTATGGAAGAGCCGATCTTGAATCCGGACGCCCAAGAAACGGTACATGCCGACTTAGGAGATGAGCCGGTGGTTCCGGAAGCAACCGGCGTCACGTTGGTTGATTTAGAAAAACAGGCCGCAGCACATGAGATTGAGGCCCAAACGTTAACTCTCGGCAAAAATGAGACATTACTTTATCTTCTTTCTCAAGAAGGAATAATGACACAAGAAGCCCTTGAAATTACGGATTCACTCGGATTATTGGTTGATCTGCACACAATGAAACCCGGTGAAAATATTCTGTTGTTTACAAGCAACGAGGGAGAATTTTTAGGTTTGGCATTGCGTTCTAAGGGAGGAGATGTTGCCGCGGTTTTAAAAGAAGCAGACGGATCTTATACGCCTTATTCGCAAGAGGGTCGAGTTGACACCAGCTTAGAGCGTATTCAAGGGACAATCGAAAGAACCTTCACCGGTTCTGCTCAAAAAGCCGGTATCCCTCAAAATATTATCTCTCAAATTACCGGTGCTTTAGACGGTGAAATAGATTTTTCAAGTGATTTTCATCCCAATGATCGATTTGAGGTGATCTACGAGAAGAAAGTGACGGAAAGCGGATTGGAACTGGGTGAAAAAACACTTTTATATGTCGGACTTTATACAAAGAAAAAAGAAATACATCGATATGCCTACACCGATCGAAGCGGAACTCCTTCTTTTTATGATCCCAAAGGGCAAACCGGTCAAAAAGCACTTTATAAAAGGCCCGTTAAAGCCCGACCTCGCCTATCCTCTCCTTATGGTTGGCGCGTTCACCCTATTTTAATGTATAAAGTGTTTCACAGTGGAGTTGATTTGGCGTGCCCCAAAAATACTCCTATCATAGCAGCCGCCGACGGGACGATAACACATATCGGGCGTAAAGGCGCTTACGGTAAATACATTCGAATTAAACATGCGGACGGATATCAAACGGCGTACGGGCATATGAACGGATATAGATCCAATCTCAAAAACGGCTCTCATGTTAAACGAGGCGAAGTCATTGGTTATGTCGGGTCTACGGGTCGTTCAACGGGCCCCCATCTACACTTTGAAGTTTGGAAAAACGGAAAAACCGTTTCTCCTTTTGGAAATAACATTATCAAAGGGAAACAATTAAAAGGGTTTGAGTTAGAACAATTTCAATCCCAAGCAGAAAGTATTCATCCTGATTTTATGAAGCATTTAATAGGGGTTCTTCCTCAAATTCCCCCTGTCAAACCGACTTTTAAATAAAATCCATATAAAATATGACCTCACGATCTCAATCAACATCGGCGGTTGGGTTTCCTCCTCCCTCATTCATGAGATGCGTATGGATCTTTGACGCATCTGCCAAACGGCATTAAAAATCGATTATGACATAAGAGTGATTGTTTTTTCTCCGAAAGCTCACTTATTTTTTTGTGTTTGATCAACGGCAGAAATATTATCCTTTGTATTTTTTATCGTTTGCGGTTGGTCAGTAGAAGAAGCATGATCCTTTGTATCGGTTATTGTTTGTGTTTGATCAACAACGGAAACATTGTCCTTTATATCTATTGCCGTTTGCGTTTGATCAATAATAACCGTATCATCATCCTCTTCTTTCTGTAATTGTTCAAATAAAGAGGGTTGATCTTTAAATCGTAATCCCCACTTGTCAATGTACTCAACCAATAAACTCATATATGCTCTTTCATCTTTTTTTTCTTTTTCAAGTTCTTTTTGAAAAAGCGGTTTCAAAGATCTGCAATCCGTATGAGACGAAAAAACAAAAAACAACTCCGGATCCAATAAAATGGTATTAGAAAAAGCAATATCATCAACCAATTTAAACCGTCTGATTTCTGCCTCTGCGGCGTATAAACTTGATATCATATAATCCGCTTCTCCGGTTATTAAAGATCTAAACGCCTCTCGAGCACCGGCAACCTGACGAATTTGAACCCCTTTCGGTAATTGTGCATAAAACAAAGAATAAAGCATTTCCTCTTGACCAACGACTCCCTTTAATCCCTTCAAATCATCAAAAGAACTAATCGGTTTTTCTTTTCCCTTCATAAAAAGAACAACAACTGCATTTTTGAAATAACTGGGGAACAAAAGGTTGGTCCCAACGCCCAATGATCGCCTATCATAATAAGAGCCGGCCAAGACATCAATTTTTCCTTGCCGTAATGCCGTAATGGCCTCAGCATAGGACAAGAACCCGACATTGACCGTTCTAAAACCGAGTCTTTTGGCCATTTTAACAAATAAATCATATGCAAATCCGTTGTTCTGATATTCATCCGGTTTCATCGGCGATGTGGACGGGATTACATTCACCCAACCAAACGGAGGATTAGTGACAAATCCTGCCACACGTATCGGTCGAGAATAGCCACATTCTTCTCTTCTTCTTTTGTTCTTTTTGATATTCTTCTGTTGAACCTCTTCTTCCACGTAATAAATATTTTTATCTTGAGCCCAAGAGGGGAAAGAAACGCCCATATTGGCCAGAAAGAAAACAGCGCAAATACATAGGATCCATTTCTTCATTTTTTCTCCTTTTTCGTCAACACAACTCTGTCTTTCGGGAATTCCATAATAATATTTGTTCCCTTCCCTTGCTCGCTTTCCATCCAAACACGTCCCTGATGCAGTTCTACTAATTTTTTGATTAAAACCAATCCCAAGCCTGTTCCTTTATGGGTTCGCGTCATGACGTTTTCAACCTGAGAAAAGGGTTGAAATAATTGAATGATTTTATCTTTCGGGACTCCGATTCCATCATCTTGAAAAGAAATACGCAAACTACCCAACTCCGTCAATCCCGCCTCTATTTTGATATGTCCGCCATCTTGAGTAAATTTGATGGCATTTGACAACACATTCAGAATAATTTGATTTAAAGATCGTTCGTCTGCTTTTAAGATGAGTGGGGACGGGCGACAAGAAACAACGATTTTTCGTTTATCTCCTCCCGGATATTTAGAAACCAAGGCAATATTTTCATCCAAGCACTTCTCCAGATCTATTTCCGTTTCTTTAATCTGATGCTTGCCGGCCTCCACGCAAGACAAATCCAAAATATCGTTAATAAGAGATAAAAGATGTTTACCGCTGGATGAGATATAATTCACATATTCTTTATAATGAGGATTATTCAGCGGTCCGAATGTTTCTGCCTCAATTGCTTCCGAAAAGCCCAAAATAGCATTTAACGGCGTTCTCAGTTCATGACTGATATTTGCCAAAAAGTCTGTTTTAGATCTGTTTGCCGCCTCTGCCGCATCTCGAGCCGCGATTAAATCACTGACCATCTCACTGGCATCTTCTGCCTGACGTTGCATAATTTTTTTATTTTCTTCCAATTCTTTAATTTGCGCACGCAACCGTTCTTCATATTGATGAATCGCCTTTTGAGTTCTTTGACGGAGACGAATATCTTCAATGTAGGTACAAATTTCGGAAATGAGTTGCTGTAATCTAAAAATCAAATTATCGGAGAAGAAATTGACGGAATATGCATAAAGACTAATAACACCCTCTACCTTATTATCAATAATCACGGGAAAAGCATATGTCGACAAAACAGGCTTTCTTTTTTCACGTTGAAAATATTTTTGATAATACGGCATACCGGCGATATTATTGTATCCGAAAGCGCGTCTCGATAAAACCGCTCGACAAATTGCGGCCTCCTTTACAAACGGATCCAAAACCGAAACCGTCTCCACACGACTGGGAAAAAATCGATCATCTCCGACCAAAAAACAGCATGTCAATTGCTTATTTTGATATTCTAAGAAAAATCCCGTATTCAAACCATAAATACCAATAATTTCTTCCAACATTTGAAAAAGGAGTTTTCTTTCATCATCTTGATCATCAAATTGATGTAAAAGAGCTAAAACCCGAAAAACCGTCTGATAATATTTTTCCATTTCGATATTACGCTCTTCGGCCGAATAATCTTGAAAAACCCAACAAATATCAGATATTTTTCTCTCATGATTCAAATAAAACGCCGTCACTTGATACAGCTTTTTATGTTGTGTCGAATCCGTTAAATTTAATTGCCCGACCCAAAGGGGTTGTTTTTTTGCTAAAGAAATTGTTGCCTTTTGATGAATTTTAATAAATTCTTCCTGCAACGGAAACACGGTATCAACGGATCTGGTATACAATTCATCTTCAGAAGCGCCCAAAAACTCTTGCATTCCTTTGTTGCTGTAAATAATTTTTCCTCTTCGTGTCACCAAGATGCCGATGGGTGCCTGATTAAAAATAGCCATTAAATCGGCAGAATGGGCAACGGCCAAGTCCCTCTCATCTTTTAACTCTTGAGTTTTAACCTCTAAAAAAAGTTCAATATCTTTTTTTCTGAAAAATCCCAAAAACTTAACCAAACAAACAAGGATAATTCCCAACAAAACAACGGTTGCATAAATGAATGCCGTATGATTTAAAGATTCAACAATAAAACTCATAAACGGTTTATCGATTTGAATAATTCGATAAGTCCACTCATAACTCAAAAAAATGGAAACACAAAACAATACCGTAAAAATAAAGATAGAAATCAACCAATTCTTGTAATAACCGAGATAATACCGAAGACCCATCCAATACATTGTACCACTCCTCAATTGTGTTTTAAGAATAGCTGAAAATATTTTAAAAATACAACAAAAAAATACTTTTTTATTGCTTTTTTATAATTTTTAACGTATGCTCCCCATCAGGATCGTCGGTCTTATTGTCCGATGTGGTCGAATGCGGCAGACTCGCTCATGGCTAAATGCCATGGAACGAAGGCGGCTTGACGCCGAGGAATAATCTGTCATTTAAAACAAGCTTTTGCTTGATTTAAATGGGCGACAGATTGAGAGGCTGACGCTTCATTTGAGTGAATACGGAAAGGTGGCAGAGTGGTCGAATGCGGCAGACTCGCTCATGGCTAAAAGCCATGGAACGAAGGCGCTTGACGCCGAGGACTAATCTGTCATTTAAAACAAGCTTTTGCTTGATTTAAATGGGCGACAGATTGAGAGGCTGACGCTTCATTTGAGTGA
>CALXPF010000026.1 GCA_944390205.1 uncultured Alphaproteobacteria bacterium | reverse complement strand
TTTTTTGTTAATTGTGCCAATTGAACGGCATCATATCCGGTAGGTGTTCCGCAATAATTAATATGCTCTGTTTGATCCGTCATAAAAATCCGACCCTAAAAGAAAGAAAATCCAACCGTAAATAATTTTTCGGCCTCATGAACTTTCCCACGTTCCACAAACAGGATAACAACATCTTTGTCCTGAACGATCAAATCTTTATCAGGAGTTAAAAATAGATTCCTTCTGATAATTCCCCCAATAACAATTCCCTTCGGAATTTTAATTTTTCCAAGGGGATGTTTGGTAATTTTTGAAGTGGCCAACGCCTCTATTTCTAAGACTTCTCCAATTCCCGATTGAATAAAATAATCGTTTTTAACACGTCCTTTGCGAATATGCTGTAAAATAGAAGAAACCAAAACGGCATTCGGATCAATCGTGGTATCAATTCCAAGTCCCGTTAAAAGCTCCGTATAAAGCGGATTGTGAATAAGGGCACAAGTTCGTTCAATCCCATTTCTTTTTGCCAACAAAGAAAGCAAAATATTACTTTCATCAGCCTGTGTAGTGGCAATGGCGATTTTATAAGTACCGAAATTAAGTTCATCAACCAATGTTTCATCCAAACCGTCTCCGTTAATAACAAGGGTATTTTGGAGTTTTTCCGCTAAAAAATGAGCCCGTTCTTCTTTTTGTTCAATAAGAGTCACTTCATGTGTGACGGTATCTGTTTCCAGTGCTTTTGCCAGTTGAAAACCAACCTTTCCGCCCCCCAAAATCAACATATATTTCGGTAAAGCGACATCATATCCGAATAAATTAAGGATATGTTCCGATTTTTCTGTTGGAACCACAAAATAAATTTCATCACCCAACCGAATTACCGCATCATTCAGATCAATCAAAGTATGGCGTCTTTTAACAGCCAAAATTCGCACATCGTTTTCGGATCCCATCCGTTGAATCTCATCTATTTTATGACCCAGTATCGTTGCACTTTTTTTACACTTTAAACCGATCAATTTAACCAGCCCTTCACCCAAGTTGATCATATCAACAGATCCCGAAACGGAAAGTGTTTGAATGATTCGATTGGCGGTTTCAATCTCCGGAGATAAAACAGCGTTAATTTCTTGCGACTGCAAAAATGATTTATATCGTTGTGATAAATACTCCGTTGAAGAAATACGTGCAATTCTTTTTTGGATATTAAAAACAGATCTTGCTACACTACATGCGACAATATTGGTTTCATCAGATCCCGTAACGGCTAAAAAGATATCGGCATGATCAGCTCCCGCTTTTTCTAAAATGGCCGGATAAGCAGATGACCCCTCTACCGTTTGTATATCCAGTTGTTCACTTAGATTTCCCAAATTATCTTTATCTTTGTCAATCAAAACAATATCATTATTTTCGGCTCTTAAATACTTTGCCAACGAAACACCTATTTGACCGGCTCCGGCAATAATGATTTTCATTTTGTATCCTCCCTATTCTTCTATTTGATCAAAATATGATTTGACCATTCTTTTTACATTTTTTAAATCTGTCTCACGATACACGGTTTGACAAAATTCCGCAACTCCTTTTTTCCCCCTCGCATACCAACCGATGTGTTTTCGGGCGATAAAAAGTCCATGGGCTCCGTAATAAGACAGCAAAAGATCCAAATGTTCTAAAACTAAATCCGATAAATTAACCTTTTGTTTTTGATTGGTTTCTATTTCGGCAAGTTTCCAAGGTTTTCCCAAAAGGCCCCGTCCGACCATAATTCCGTCTCCATGTGTTATATCTAAAGCCTTTAAAGCACTGTCACGATCGGTTATGTCTCCGTTGACAATAACGGGAACGGTTAAATTTTCTTTCACTTTTCGGATCATTTCCCAATCGGCGGAACCCGAATACCCCTGCTCCTTCGTCCTTCCGTGAATAATGATTTGAGAAATACCGGCCCTTTCAAGCTGTTTTGAAAATTCGAGAATATTTTTATGATTCTCATCAAACCCTAAGCGTGTTTTTATCGAAACGGGTAAAGAAACGGCAGATTTAACAGACTCAACCAAACGGACAGCTTTTTCCGGCGTCTTCATAAAAGCGGCCCCGCTTCCGTTTGAAATTAGCTTCCTGACGGGGCATCCCATATTAATATCAATCCCGATCGCTCCGCAATCTTGGGCTTTTTGAGCGGCATAAACCATTTTTTCGATATCCACTCCGACCAGCTGAACAATGACAGGCCCTTCCCCATCAAGATTCATCATGCGTTGAGTCGTCGGGTTTCCCCGAAAAAAAGAATCAACCCCGATCATTTCCGTAAATAGGGTTTGATTACCGAATTTTCGAATCATTTGACGGAAAGGTTTATCGGAGACACCCGCCATGGGAGCAGAATATAATCTCATTTTGTATCCTTCAAATCCGAGTTAATCGAAGTGTTAAGGCCGGTATTTCCTTTAAACGGCTTTAAAACAAAGGCGGGGCCTTGAGATTTGGGCAATCCCTTCTTTTCATGAACCGGTTTGGGGACTAAAACCTTTGTCTCAATCTTTTTCTTTTGAGGGGCTGATTGTTTTTTTTCTTCCTCTTGAACGGCTTGAGGCTTTAACAAAATCATTTTCCCGAATTTTTGTCTTTTTTCCGGTTTTGATTGATGAAGTCGAGTGGATGCATTTTCATTATTTTCCTTTTTAACGTCCTTTCGAGAAGAATGAGCCGAATCATCCTTTAATAATATCATTTTTCCGTAACGTGTTTTTTTTGAAGGATTATGAGGTGCTTTCAAAATCGTATCGGAAAGATCGGGATGTGATTGTTGTTCGGATATTTTCTCTCTTATTTCAACCAATTCGGGAGAAACGTCCTCTAAATTTTGGGTATGCGGGAACATGCTTCTTAATGCTTTTTCAAGCCATTCTTCACTTTTTTTAAAATTAGGATTTGGTTTTGTTCTATATAAATGGGATGTTTTTATTTGCGCAGGGATATATCCCTCTTGAGCCGCCTTTTCATACCAAAAAAGAGATTGATCAAGATCTTTCGGATGCCATGTTTCTTCCGAATAAAGACGCCCCAGTCTCATACATGCTTCCACATGACCTTGAGCGGCTGATTTTTTGTAAAAATAAAGAGCTTTTTCTAAATTTTGATTGATTTCTCTCCCGTCTTCATATGCTTTGGCAATGACAAACTGACTGTCTCTATCCCCATAATCAGCCAATCGAGCGTGCCAAGCCAAATCCCAATAAGAATCTTCTTTCGGCTCAGTTGCCATTGGATTTTTCTGCATGGCATCATAAATGGAAACCGGTTCGAGGTCGGACAGAGAATATTCTTGCAGATCTTTTATTTTCTCAAGAAGTTCCGGTGTGAGCTTGATTTCATTTGTCACTCGATGGAGTGTTTCCGCCTGAGACGAACAAAAATAAAGCATCGGGAAAAATGTTAAAACATAAAATAATTTATTTTTCATAATTTTTATGGTATAACAGATTTTAATCGAAAAGGAAAGAAAAATGCAAAAAAAAGTTACGATCATCGGGGCCGGTCTTGCCGGAAGCGAGGCAGCCTGGCAAATTCTGAAATATAATATTCCGGTTCACATGATAGAAATGAGACCGATTCGGTCAACACCGGCCCATAAGACGGACCTATTTGCCGAATTGGTTTGTTCCAACTCATTAAGATCGGATGATTCCGAAATAAACGCTGTCGGATTGCTCCATGAAGAAATGAGACGATGCGGTTCGCTTATTATGGCTTCCGCCGATGCGACTCAAGTTCCGGCAGGTGGAGCTTTAGCCGTTAATCGAGAAGAATTTTCTCAAATGATTACCAAAAAATTAAAAGAGCACCCCCTCTTCTCATTTGAAATTAAAGAAAGTGACTTGCCCTTAAATACCGAAGATCCCGTTATTGTGGCAACCGGTCCGTTGACAAGCGATCTAATGGCAAAAGATCTACAAAATATAACCCAAACGGAAAATTTACACTTTTTTGATGCAATCGCCCCCATTGTTTATACGGAAAGTATAGATCTGTCACAAGCTTGGTATCAATCAAGATATGATAAAGGCGATGGAACGGATTATTTAAATTGTCCCCTGTCAAAAGAAGAATACAACTTGTTCATTGATGCCTTGTTAAGCGGAGAAAAGGTTGCTTTTAAAGAATGGGAAATGAATACGCCCTATTTTGAGGGATGTCTGCCCGTTGAGGTCATGGCTGAAAGAGGACGTCAAACTTTGTTGTTTGGTCCCATGAAACCGGTTGGATTATCAAATCCGCATGAAGACGGTCGTCGTCCGTTTGCCGTTGTACAACTTCGTAAAGAGAATAAATCCGGAACGTTGATGAATATGGTCGGATTTCAAACAAAACTGACATATGGTGCTCAAAAAGAAACGTTTCGATTGATTCCGGCCCTCAAAAACGCCGAATTTGCAAGGCTGGGCGGAATTCATAGAAATACCTTTGTTTGTGGTCCAAAAGTTTTAACAAATCGGTTATGTCTCAAAATGGCTCCTCACATTCGATTGGCCGGTCAAGTGACGGGATGTGAAGGGTATATCGAAAGCGCGGCCATTGGATTATTAGCCGGTTTAATGACGGCTCTCCCCGATCTTCCCCCTCCTCCGAAAGAAACGGCACTGGGGGCCATGCTCAACCACATTACATCTGAAGCCGACACGTCTCTTTTTCAACCGATGAATATTAACTTTGGCTTATTCCCCGAGCTGAATATTGAAACGGGCTCAAAAAAATTAAAAGGCCATGATCGGAAGAAAGCATATACAGCCAGAGCCAAACAAATGCTGTCGGAATGGTTGACACACTTATAAAAAATCAAAATAATTTTAAGTGCTCTCTTTAAAAAATAATGTTATCGATAGGATCTTTTGAGGTCATAATCTTAAAAAGATTAATTGAGAACACCCCAAAACATACCCGCCCATTAGGATTTCTGAGAGATAAGACAGACAGTTAAAGAAAACGCTTTCTTATTTCAACGCACAAAGGACTATAAAGCCGTTTGCATATCCGTTTCCTTCTTTTCGAAGTTGAATAGACTTCATATGAACAATAGAAAGCCCAACCTCTTTTAAAACATTTTCGATATAAGAACGACTATACAGATACCGACCGGTTGGATCCAACACACATTCCTTCTTTTTTGTTTCCTCAACGGAAAAAATAAGCATCCCCTTTTGAGATAAGTGTTTCGGAATAAGAGATAATAATTCGGAGACGTTTGGTACATAACAGAAAAGCTCAATCGCCGAAATTAGGTCATACTTCTTTTTATCCTGCTTTAAAAACGAAACAGCGTCTTGATGAATCAGTTGAGAATACGATTGTGTCAAAGCAGCCTTTTTTAACATGTTTTGCGACAGATCAACGCCGGTTAATTTGTTAAAGTTTTCCTTTAATTCTTTTCCAAAAGCACCTGTTCCGCAACCTAAATCAAGAACATTTTTATACTTTTTATCCTTGATCATTTCTACGGTTTCTTGAATTGTCTTGTTTTCTATTTTTTGCATGATTTCATCATAAGAATCAGCAAAAGCTTCGTAGAGAAGTTCGGCATATCGGCGTGCATCCTGAGAAGATATCTTATGACCGATCAGGGCGTTATAGGTGTGTTGTGCAATTTTATTGTCCGGAAAATGTTTAATCCAGCCTTTTATAAATTGGGTAATAATTTTCTTATTTTTTTTATCCTGTCTATAAAGTTCCGTCAAGCAATACGCAATTCTAAAATCTATTGTTTTGGGACTTTCTTTTAATGACAAGATATTAAAATATAAGCCCAAAGCTTCTTGATAATTTTCTATCTTTTCTAAAATAATTGCTAAATTAAACAAAGAGGAAATATGCTTTGGGTTTAAAATAAGGGCCTCTCGATAATGATCCAATGCTTCCGTTAAACGATTTTGCTTATATAAAAGAGAAGCCAAATTGTGATGAGCCTCCAAAAATTTATGATCTAAAGATAATGCTCTTTTAAAAGAATCTTCTGCCGCCAAATCCAACCCCTTCAAGCGATACATATTCCCTTGATTAAAAAAAGCGTCCGCATAATAAGGATCTTTTTCCGTTGCTTGAATATATGCCTCAAGAGCCTCATCATAATGTCCTGATTTTTCCAAACAAAGCCCCAATTCATTATAAAAAGAGGCCAACGGTAAACTTAAAACGGCTTGTTTGGCATATTGAAGCGCCTTTTGGAAATCGCCGTTCAAACGATATTGAAGTGCCAATTGGTATAAAACCTCCGGTGTTTTTTGAATACCGGATGCTTCTAACAAATAATAAAGAGCTCTATCGGAATCATGGTGTTTTCGTTCCAACAAAGCCTTTCCGATTAAGCAGGATACATTGGTAGGATCTAAAGAAGAGGCTTTATCAAAAGCACTTTTTGCAAAATCATCTTTCCCTTGCTGTAAATAAATAATTCCCATTTGAGAAAGCACAAGCGGATTATCGGGAAACTTTTCGTAATAAGACAAAGCCTCTTCCAGTCTCCCTCGCTTTTGCAAAACAGAGGCCAAAGAAAGAACGTAATTTTCCGTATTCGGGTATAATTTAACCGCCTGATATAACAACTGCTCAGCCGGTTCCAAAGCTCCCGCCTGAAAAGCAATCAATCCCAGAAGATAAAGAGCATCCCCGTGTGTCGGTAAAATATTCAAAACACTACGAGCCAAACTTTCGGCCTCTGCCAAACGATTATTATTATAGGCAGAAAACGCCGTATCCAATAGGGATTCAACTTCACTCATAGCACATTCTCCTTTCTGACATAAATAGGTTGTTTTTTATTTATCGTCAATAGATCTTCTTCGTCCGATAATCATGTCACGATTGATAAACACACTTTCAATCAATCCAAACCCGACAAAAAGCGTTAACATGGCAGTTCCTCCATATGAAACAAGAGGTAAAGGAACTCCGACAACCGGCAAAAGACCCATCACCATTCCCATATTGATAAAAACATACAGCGAAAAATTGATGGTTAATCCAATAGCCAATAATTTTCCGAAAAAGCTGGAACTTTTAATGGCAATATAAAACCCGTATGCAATAATTAAAACATAAAGCAAAATAAGAAAATAAGATCCGATTAACCCGAATTCTTCACCTAAAACGGTAAAAATAAAATCCGTTTGTTTTTCCGGTAAAAAATTAAGACGACTTTGCGTCCCTTCCATAAATCCCTTTCCGAAAATGCCACCCGAACCCAATGTTATTTTTGATTGTATAATGTGGTATCCGGCACCAAGCGGATCCCGTTCCGGATCCAGAAAAGTCAAAACACGTTTTTTTTGATAATCATGCAAAAATGTCCATAAAACGGGAATGGATAAAGCGCCGATTCCCATCACGGCTACAAATTTCCAAATTTGAACACCGACAACAAAAAAAATCCCGACCGAAGCAAACACAAGCATCATGGCCGTTCCCAAATCCGGCTGTTCCAAAATCAGAAAAACGGGAATAAGCATCATAAGAACTGGCGGAATCATAAATTTGATAGATCTGACTTCTTCATTTCCGGCACCATGGAAATAGCGAGCCAAAGCGATAACCAATGCAATTTTCATAACCTCTGACGGTTGTACATGAATAAATCCTAAATTTAACCAACGTTGAGCCCCCATGCCGACGTGTCCGAATAAAGCAACCCCGATCAACAGAAGAACACCGACACCATAAATCAGGTAGGCATATTTCATCCAAAAACGCAAATTAATAAACGAAACAACAAAAAGCAGAGAAAGGCTGAGCAGAAACCTCATAAATTGACGATCTGCCCAAGGATCCCAGTTTCCGTTTCCTGCCGAATAAAGGAGCGCAATTCCGATCATAACGACGAGACAAACTAAAAAAAGATACTTATAATTAAATCGCCGAATCTTATCTATTAAAGTCAGATTATAATTTTTGAGATAGCAATTTCGATCCTTAAAAAAACTCATCTTGTTCACCTTCTTTCCAACCTGTTTTGATGAGCATCCGACTTTTCCAAACGCAGAGCTTCTTGTAAAATTTTTGAAGCAATCGGCGCCGCTTTTTTAGCTCCCCCACCACCGTGTTCAACAACAACGGCAACGGCATATTTAGGATTGTTGACGGGCGTAAAACCCGCAAACATAGCGTGATCTCTGTATTTCCAAGGCAACTCTTCTTGTGACTTAACCCCCTCTTCTCTCTCTTTAAGAGAAATACGTCTGACTTGAGTACTGGCCGTTTTGCCGGCCATTGTCTTTCCGTCTATTTCAAAACGGCTGTTATAAGCTGTCCCCTTTTTTTGATTAACAACCATAGAAAGGCCTCGTTTAATTAAACGCAGGTGATAAGGATCCAATCCCAAATCAGATATGGGGTGCTCCTTTGAGGTATCTTGAATGAGATGAAGAGAAATTTCTTTTCCCCCATTTGCAATCTGTGCAATAACTTTCAATATTTGAATGGGAGTGACTGTTAAATATCCTTGTCCGATACTTAAGTTAATCGTATCTCCCGTTCTCCATCCCTCTTTAAATGTGTTTTGTTTCCACTGTTCGGAGGGCAAAATTCCCGTTCTTTCTCCCCGCAATTCAATACCGGTTAAGGAGCCAAATCCCAACTTCTGAGCCATTTGGATAATTTTATCCGCTCCGATTTCCGGAGCTATTTCATAAAAAAAGATATCACAAGAATGCATTAAAGCTTCTGTCACGTTTAAATGACCGTGCCCGCCTCTTTTCCAACAGTGAAAAAATTGATTGCCGGATTTGAGACGCCCCCCACAAAAAATTTCTTGATTTTCAGATAACTTTTTGTTTTCTAAACCGGCCAATGCCACAACAGGCTTAAAAATAGATCCGGGAGAATATGTCCCACTGATCGCTTTATTTTGTAATGGCTTTTTCTCATTATTTAAAATTTGATTCCAATCTTTGACGGAAATAGGAGCCGTAAATAAGTTCGGATCAAAAGCGGGGGACGAAACAAGCATTAAAATTTCTCCGGTCTGAACATTGGCTAAAATAGCCGATGCTCCCTCATTTTTAAGAAGATCCGTTGCAAAGGATTGAAGACGACTGTCAATGGTCAATGTAATATCCTGACCGTTAATCGGTTTTTGCTCTTCCAAAACACGAACGGACCGGCCGTAAACATTTACTTCCGTTTTCCGAATTCCGGGGGTCCCCTTTAAAATATCATCCATGCTTTGCTCTATGCCCGTTCGCCCGATTCGGTAGCCCGGTAAGTCTAATAAAGGATTTTCCGGATCATCTTCCATATCCTGTTCATTCAACAAAGAAACATATCCGACCACATGTGTCGAATCTTCTTTAAATCGATAATATCTTGTCATGCCTTCTTCAATTTGAATCCCCAATAAATCAGGTGCATTAAGTTGTATCAGAGACATCTCCTCAAATGAAAGATTATCCTTTATTCGAATAGGCATAAAGGCCCTTTTAAATTTAATTTCTTTTTGAATCCGTTCCACTTCATCTACATCCAACGGGATCAATTTCTGAAAATTTTCAAGAACCTGATTAATATCTTGAGCATGCTCTTTAATCAGAACGGCTTGGAAGGTTTTTATATTTTCGGCTAATTTAAGACCGTTTCTGTCATAAATGTTTCCGCGAGCCGGAGGAGTTAAGCGAATAGAAATTCGATTCTTCTCGGCTAACTGCATATATTTATCACCCTGCAAAATTTGCAAATAAAAGATGCGCCCCATTAAAATCAAAATAAGACAACCAAAAACAACGCCGAGCATGGCCATGCGCTGATGCATTAAACGGGTTTTGTCAAAACGCCATACGCTCATACAAATTCCCCGATTCGTTTATTTAAAAAACCACAAACATAAGCCATAATCGGATAGCTCAGAATCACAAAAAAATAATCAAAAAATGTTTTGGAAACGACTATCCCGTGTCTTGAAATAAGAGCAATCAAAATAAATGAAACGAAAAAAATAACACTCACATTTAATCCAAACCCGACCCATTGACCCAAAAAAGAGGCATTTCCCAAGATTCTTCGGTTTAAGTTCGTCATAAAAAATAATAATGTCATCAAAAAAGAATTAAATCCGATCGGAGACCCCGTAAGAATATCCGAAAATAAACCGATCAGAAAAACAAGTCCCACATTTAAAACAATCGGTCTAAAAATAGCAAAATAATAAATAACGGTATAAACAAACGGAATACAAAAAAGACAAAACGAAGCAGAACGAATCGGAATACCTGTTAATAAAACCAAAAATACACACAAAGAGAACGGTGAAAGCAAATAAAAAATACGATGAGTCGAGACAGAAGATGTCATTTTTCGTTCTCCTCATTTTGTAAAATGCCGATTAATCCATAATTAACAATCCGTAAAAATTCAGGCGTTCCTTCATTTTCAAACGGAATAAGACTTATTTCTTCACCGACATGATCTACCACACCGATGCCCAATCCGGACGGGTACACACCGGCATGACCCGAAGTCCTGACAACATCTCCCTTTTGAATAACGGCTCCTTCCGGAATAGAAGTCAGTTTTAAAAAAGATGAGTTATCCCCCGTCGCAATACACAAAATCCGCTCATCTCCCACCATAACAGGTAATCTCGAGAGATAACTGGTTATTTGAATCACACGAGAAATATTATCATCCGTCTCAACAACACGACCGAATAATCCTTTTTCTCCAAATGCCGCATCCCCCTTTGAAACACCTTGATTTCTTCCTGCTCCGATAATAACCGATTTTTGAAAGGGACTATTGCTTTCGGAGAGGACTCTTGCCGTTAGCGATTTGCTGTTCGGAAGCGGAATATAATTGACCAGCTTAGCCATTTCTTTCTGATCATCTGCCAATTTTAGGGCCAGCAATTTCCATGACAACAGTTGTTTATTTTCCTCTAAAAGCCGTTTATTTTCGGAACGCAACATGACAAGGTTTTTCAAATCTGCTACGATCCCCTCTCCCCACACCATCGGACGTGATAAAACAAAAACAATCGGAGCAAAAAACCGTGAAGAATGTCTCCTGACTTCCCTAATAATCTCTTGATCGGAAGTACTGAGAACCATCAATACAAGAGAGAGAATTAAAAACGGAATGGGAGCCAATAACCTTAACTGAGCTTTTATCCGCTTTAAACGAAAAAACTTATTTTCCATATTTTTCGAATACTCCCAACCCATTTTAATTTAAAAATCGAGTTAGTACATACTCGTTAATAAATTCTCAAATTTTCCGATTTCTTCCAAAGCTTTTCCGGAACCTAACGCAACACATTGCAAAGCATTTTCGGCAACCGAAACGGGCAGACCCGTCGAATCCCTTAACACCTCATCCAATCGTGTTAACAAAGCACCGCCACCGGTTAACATAATACCTCGATCTACAATATCAGAGGCTAATTCGGGATCCGTATGTTCCAGTGCGACCTTAACCGCTTCAACAATCTGAGCAACCGGTTCAGCCAGTGCTTCGGCAATTTGACGTTCCGTCACGATAATTTCCTTCGGAACACCGTTCATCAAGTCTCGTCCCTTAACAGAAATAGTCGCGCCCTCTCCATTTTCCGGAATAGAAGCAGCTGCAATAGCCTTTTTGATCCGCTCCGCCGAAGCCTCTCCGATTAACAAGTTATGATTGCGACGAATATATGAGATAATGGCCTCATCCATTTTATCTCCGCCGACACGGACGGAACGTGCATATACAATACCACCCAAGCTCATAACGGCAACTTCCGTTGTTCCCCCTCCGATATCAACCACCATACTGCCGGATGGCTCATTAACGGGTAATCCGGCACCGATAGCCGCCGCCATTGGTTCTTCAATTAAAAACACCTTACGGGCTCCGGAATTTTCGGCTGCTTCTTGAATTGCTCTCCGTTCAACCGCCGTTGACCCCGAGGGAACACAAATAACAATCATCGGACGAGAAAAAGAACTCCGCCCGAGTGCTTTTTGAATAAAGCGTTTGATCATTTCTTCCGCTACATCAAAGTCGGCGATCACGCCATCTCTTAAAGGTCTGATCGCTTGAATTTGTCCAGGGGTTCGCCCCAACATTTGCTTTGCCTCATTTCCGACGGCAATTACTTGTTTTTTCCCTCGTGTCTCGGCAATAGCCACAACCGACGGCTCATTCAGGACAACGCCTTCTTTGGGAATATACACCAACGTATTAGCCGTTCCCAAATCAATAGCCATATCAGAAGAGAATAAATTAAGCAACTTTTTGATGCGTAGAAACTTTGACATGTAAAACCTTTCCGTTTATTGTTTTTCAAAATATTTTATATTCATACACGAACTATTTGAAAATTTCAACTTTTTTATATACTTTTTTGCGGATAAACGCATTTTTTTAACAACCGAAATATTTATAGAAAAACATGTTATATCAAAAAGATCTTTTTAACAATCACTTTTTTGAACAAAATTTTTCAGCAGACAAAAAATCCCAAAAAATATTTAAAAAAAAACAGATTTTTACATCACATTATCAGCGAAAAAAATACCCCCGCATCAAACACGGGATTCTTCATAGTATATCTATCAGCCTTGAGCACCCGTCCCCTCAACAGACTCCATACTCTTTCCGGACACAATTTGTTTCACCCTAAACGGGATACCCCATAGTCTGCTACGGAAATAAGCCTTGAGCACCCAACCTCTCAACAGACCCCATAGCTTTGTCGGACAATAGTTTGTTCCTACCCCCAACGGGATACCCCATAGTCTGCTACGGAAATAAGCCTTGAGCACCCAACCTCTCAACAGACCCCATAGCCTTGTCGAACAATAGTTTGTTCCTGCCCCAACGGGATACCCCATAGTCTGCTACGGCAATAAGCCTTGAGCACCCGCCCCCTCAACAGGCCCCATACTCTTTCCGAACACAATTTGTTCCACCCTAAACGGGGCATTTAACTCATTTTTAATGGCGTTCCTATCGATTGGGAGCGTTTTGTCATCCTCACCGCTATAAGCTTTACTGAACCACGCGTCTAACGCGTGGTTTTCTAGATACAAAAAAGCGGGCCCAAACCCGCTTTTTCAAAAAACATGAATATAAAATACGTCTTCTATCCCTTTCCGGCAGCTCTCTTGTTTTGAAGCTGTTTTATTCGGTTCATCTCCTTAACTTCCTTACGAGACATCTTTCGACCGCTCGGAGCTCTGCGTTTTGAGCTGGATTTTGCTCTTAAAGTTGTTTTCAGCGTTGACTTTTCTTTATGTCCTTTTTTAGCCTTTTCTAATTCACTTAAGAGCTCTGATTCTCTGATATTTTGAGGTGTCACCAAACTCGCCACATCTTGAGCCGCTTCATAAAGAGCACGTTGTTGGCGCTCTTTTCTATATTCCTCTCGCCGTTTTTCCAACAACGACCTCTTAGCAGCCATCAAGCGCTTTTGAAGTAATTTTTGTTGTTCCTCCGTCAAAACGGTTTGTTTTGTCTTTTCCATACCGACGCCTCCTTTTGTCAAACTCTGCAATAAAAGTATAAAACCTCTTTATAATAGAAGTATAATACCGCTTTCAAAATTTGTCAAATTATTTTGATGAAACAATCAAAATAACTCCGTTTTTAACGGCCGTAACAACAACGGTCTCACCCTTTAAAAGGGGTTGATCACATTCAGCCAACCAAACGGTGTCTCCGACCAAAACTTTTGTTTTCCCGTCAACAACATCCTCATTCAGCTTATACGAACGACCGATATACTGAGATGCATAATCATTTAAATAAGGATGAGTATCCGAGCTCTTTTCGGTTTTAAAAATCTTTTGATAAACAGAAACGCCGATCAAGGCAAACACAACGGATAAGAGAGAAAATGAAAGTAATTGTTCGGTCAACTCGAGTGGGAAAAAGTAAGATAAAAGAGCAACTCCGAGCGAGGCTATCCCAAACCAAATCAAATAAACTCCGGGAAGCATTAACTCCAACAAAACCAATAAAAGGCCTAAAGCCATCCATTCGGTATAAGATATATTCATACAATCGTCCTTTCTTATTTCTTTGAATGTTTTCCTGACTGTACCGGAGTATTTAAAACTTCCTTAGCAATCTCGGCAACACCGGCAATAGAGCCCATCACATTGGTTGTCTCAAGCGGAAGCATTAACAGCTTTTGATTGGGAGAAGAAACAATTCCTTCCAAAGCTTCGATATACTTTTGTCCCAAAAAGTAGTTAATGGCTTGAAGATTCCCTTTTGCAATGGCATCAGAAACCATTTGTGTCGCGGTTGCTTCGGCCTGCGCTTTTCTTTCACGCGCTTCCGCCTCTCTGAATGCGGCTTCTTTTTGAGCTTCTGCCGCCAAAATAACCGCCTGCTTTTCGCCTTCGGCTTTTAATATTTCAGCTTGGCGATATCCTTCGGCATCCAAAATATTGGCCCGTTTTTCACGCTCTGCTTTCATCTGCCTTGCCATAGCGTCTATTAAATCTTTTGGCGGTGTAATATCTTTAATCTCGACCCGTGTCACCTTCACTCCCCAAGGAATTGTTGCCTCATCGACAACTTCCAACAGTTTATGATTGATTCGATCTCGTTGTGACAACAACTCGTCAATTTCCATTCCGCCGATCACTGTTCGAATATTTGTCATAATAAGATTTAAGATTGCCGTATGAAGATCTCTTACCTGATAAGCCGCATTGACAGAATCTTGAATTTGAAAGAATAAAACCCCATCCACTCGAACCATGGCGTTATCTTTTGTGATGACCTCTTGAGACGGAACATCTAAAACCTGTTCCATTTTATTAATTTTAGACCCCACTCTTTCAAGAACGGGAATCAAAAAATGAAGCCCCGGACGAAGTGTCCGCGTATATTTCCCGAAATTTTCCACCGTATATTCATACCCTTGGGTGACAATAACAATGGATTTTAATAAGACAAAGAGGATAACAACAATAAGAATGGCAGCAACGAGTGTCATGTTTTCTCCTTTAAACGAATTTATTCATAATTCATACGAGGCGGTAAATTTCTAAGACGTACCAAATAAGGCTTATAAATCTTATCTTTGCTCCAAATATGTCCCACA
>CALXPF010000025.1 GCA_944390205.1 uncultured Alphaproteobacteria bacterium | reverse complement strand
GGCTTTATTTTATTTCTTTAAAGAGTCAAAAATAGATTTCATCAGTTCTTGTTTAAACTGATCCTTTGAAGAAATCGGCTTTTTAGTGTTTTCCGCAGGCGACGATGCGGTCGTTTGTTGTTGAACCGGTTGAGCAACCGGACTCTCAGAAACATTTCCCTTCGGCTTACGACCCAACGCTTGTTCACATAAGCCCACCAAAGCAGTTGATTGAGTCCCCTCGTTTGACGGAATTTGAATACCCGCTTTTTCTCCGACACGATTCAATAGCTGACGAACCCCCTGTTGAGCCGCTTCTTTTACAATCCCTTGAGTGTCCAGCTTGGGCTTTAATTGTGTAAAAGGCCCCTCGATACGAATAATCTGTGCCAATGACAATTTATTGTTGGTTTCCTGAGAAAGTTGAGAAACAGAAGGAACCATCGAAACAGACAATTTCTCATTGGGCAGATCAATATCCCCACTAACGGCAAAATTAATTGTAGATGTTTCGATTGCCACGCTTTTATCCATTTTGACGAGTCCGTTTTTGATATTCAGATTAACGGCAGCACAATTTAATTTGCTTTCTTGATCCGTTGTAGAATAAGAAACGGATTTTCTCTGCGTCACCAATCCGACCGCTTCCGGCAGAGAGTTAAACCATTTATTAACAATAGTACCCTCCGTCACTTCCAAAATAATTTGACCGTTTAAAGCATTGACAAAGGTCTTAACGGAATCTCCTTTTGTTTTTAAAGAAGTTTCCATATTTAAAACAGATCCCTCCAAAATATCCGTCAATCCTTTAACATCATCTAATTTCATATTCTCACCTTGCAAGGATAACGAAATTTGAGCCGGTGTTTTTTTGGCATCAACACTTAAAGAGCCGTCTATATTCCCCTGTATGGCACTGACTTTTAACGGATCAACCGTCAACAATCCGTCTTGTAAACGAACATTTCCGGAAAAAGAAACATATCCGTTTATTTGATCAGTCAACTTTAAATGATTCATTTGAAGAAGGACATTGGCATTTAACAAATTTAAAGCCGAAAAGTCGATTTTATCACTCGAAAACATCGAAGTATTTTTTGCTTTTCCCGTTGAGACGGAGGAAGCCCCTTCTGAGGCCACCCCTGTCTCAGCAAGGAGATCGGACGGATTAAAATAAGCCGAGGAAACATTCGCCCTCACAAATGGAATTTTATCCTTTAAAGAAATATCGGCAACCAGATTTAAATCTGACTTATCGGCAATCAATGAAGCGGAAGCAATCTGTATTTCTGATTTGTTCAGTGTTGTGTCAATTTGAGCCTCCAATGGTTTTAATCCGAATTTTTGAGCCAAACTCGGATCAGATAAAGAAATGGTTCCTTTGGCAGAAACGGTTGGATTATCCATTAAAGCAGAAACCGAAGAAACTAAATCAATTTTTAGTTTTTCATCAAATTGAAGAGTAAGCGGAGAAATAGAAAATCCGCTTTGAAGATCTCCTTGAACCGTTGCGGACAATTTCATTCCGAGACTGGGTAAAGAACTTTTCGTGGGAAGAATTGAAATGTTCCGTATATTTGTAGCCGTTGAATTCACATTAAACAATAAATTACTGAAATCTTTCGTATTACCGACACTTCCGGAAATTTGAGATTTTAAATTAAAAGCCTCGACCTCCAAATTAAACACATAATCCGGCTTTTGCAAAATAAGATCCGTCACTTCATTCAACGTTCCGGATAATTTGATATTCTGTTTATTATAAACAACCGTCATGGAAATCGCTTTTAACTGCTTTAACAGAAAATCTTTGATTTGAACGACTTGTTTTTGAGTACCGTCATCAAAAGAAACAGTCAAATCCCGAATACCGATACTGTCCACCGACATTTCATCAATTAACACGTTCACGTTTTGCGATGCCGATGAACCGGCAGATGTAGTCGTTTTTTTTGAAGAGGCCGATGAATTGGAGACAAAAGTCCAATTGTTCTGATCTTTATTTTGCATCAAGTTGACGGTAGCCGTACCGACTTGAAAATCATTAACCTGAATAATCCGATCCATAATAAACGGCATGACGGCGATTGTCACCTCTGCCGTATCGATCAAAACAAAAGGATCTTTGTCTTTAAAAGCTTCCGGATTAGAAATGGAAATACCTTTCACTTTAACAGTCGGAATAAGGGATAATTTTAACTCCATATCCTCGATTTGAACAGACCTTCCGAGAGCCGTTCCAATCTTTTCCGTAATGACCCCTCGATATTTGTTTAAATCAAATGTCCACAAAAAAATACAAACCCCCAAAACCAATAAAACAAGAAGTCCTACAAAAATCTTCAAAAATATCTTCATTTTCTAATCCTTTTCAAAATAGCTAAATGGATCAACACTTTGTTTTTCATCAAAATTTAAAAATTCAAAAGTTTCTTTCATGTGACGAGGTAGCGGAGCTACCACCTCCAAATACCCTTTTGTCGGATGAGGAATACGAATGGCTCTGGCATGCAAATGCATTTTCCGCTCATTGGCGAGTCCTAAAGAAACAGCCCGATCACCCCCATATTTAACATCCCCGACAATCGGAGTATTCATCGTTTGACAATGAACACGCAATTGGTGCGTTCGACCGGTTAAGGGAGAGAGCTCCAACCAACTGGCTTTGTGTCCCAAAGAATCCAAAACCCGATATAATGTTTGAGCCTTTTGACCGCAATTAAAATCAACACGCATCTGCTCTCCCCCCTTAACGGAAGAAAGTTTAGATAGCGGAGCGTCGATTTTACCGCTCAATAACTTTGGCTTACCGACGACGACCGCCCAATAAATTTTTTGTGCCAAGCGTGAAGAAAAAGAATCCGCCAATTTTGTCGCAACTTTCACCGTTCTGGCAAGAACCAAAACACCGGAGGTATCCTTATCTAACCGATGAACCAAACGGGGGCGCTCCTCTTTATCAAATCGGAGGGCATCCAACATACCGTCAATATGACGATCCGTTTTTGTTCCTCCTTGAACGGCTATTCCCGCCGGTTTATTTAAAACCAGAACATCATCATCTTTATAAATAACCAAAGACCGCATAAAATCAATATCAGCCTTAGAAAGATCTCTCGGTAAATCAATTTTGCGGGAAAGTTCCATAGGTGGGATTCTGAGTACATCACCGACCTTCAAGCGATAATCCGCCGTTGACTTTTGATTGTTGACACGAATATTTTTTCCTCTCAACAATCGTTGCAACTGTCCGTTTTTCAAGTCGGGATAATATCGCTGAAACCAGCGATCCAAGCGGATTTGATCATCTTTTTCCAGAACAGTCTCATACGTCACTTGGCTCATAAATAACTCCCTCTTTTTTTGTATATCCTCAATTTTCGGATATTTCAATCTTTTTTTATACCTTTTTTCCAAAAAGAATCACTCTTTTAAACCCTGTTTCTTTTTTCGCAATTCATTCCAATAATTAAGTCTTTTCTTAATTTCTCTCTCAAAGCCTCTTTCGACAGGTCTATAAAAAGTTTCTCGTTTCATGCCTTCCGGAAAATAATTTTGACCGGAAAAGCCGTCTTTTGTATCCGGATCATATTGATATCCTTTATGATATCCCAGTTCCGACATAAGTCGTGTCGGTGCATTTAAAATATGCTTGGGGGGCATCAAAGAGCCCGTCTTGACAGCAACTTGTTTAACCTCATTCCATGCACGATAAACTCCTATTGATTTGGGTGCCGTTGCTAAATAGACTACCAGTCCGGCAACCGCCAAATCCCCTTCCGGCGAGCCCAATCGTTCATATGAATCCCACGCACAATGAGCCTGAACCAATGCCATCGGATCTGCAAGGCCGACATCTTCACTGGCAAAGCGTGTCAAGCGACGTAAAATATATTTCATATCCTCACCGGCCACCACCATACGCGCCAACCAATAAAGAGCGGCATCCGGATCCGATCCCCTCAAAGATTTATGCAACGCCGATATTAAATTATAGTGTCCCTCTGCCGATTTATCATAATTCGGAAGACGTTTTTGAAGAAGACTTTCCAGTTCCTGACAATCCAAAATCTCATTGGGTTCCGCATAACTAAAAACAGCTTCTACCAAATTTAAAAAATAACGCCCATCCCCGTCTGCTAAATTTTTTAAATACGCCTTTCCCACCTCATCCAAAGGAAGTGTCTTTCCCAACGCCTTTTCCGAACGCTTTAACAAAAGTTCTAACGCTTCATCATCCAATCGATTTAAAACATAAACTTTACATCTGGAAAGCAACGCGCCATTCAACTCAAATGAGGGGTTTTCCGTCGTTGCTCCGACCAATATAATCGTTCCGTCTTCCACATACGGCAAAAAGGCGTCTTGTTGAGACCGATTAAACCGATGTATCTCATCTACAAACAGAAGTGTTCCCTGCCCCATTTTTCTTCTGGATACGGCCCCGTCAAAAACCTTTCTTAAATCTGCCACACCCGAAAAAACAGCCGAAAGAGATTCAAAGTGAAGATTCGTTTCTTGAGCCAAAATACGTGCAATTGTCGTTTTACCGCATCCGGGAGGCCCCCACAAAATAAAGGAAGACAAATGACCCGATCGAATCATTCTGATCAGCGGGGCCTTTTCCCCCAGCAAATGAGACTGTCCCACAACCTCAGAAAGAGTTGTCGGACGTATTCGATCCGCTAAAGGTTTGTCAGTTAAGCCGGAAAACAATGTATCACTCATAGTGAGAATCTAGCATATTCACGCATTGGCTTCAAGAGAAATATAAATGCCGTCAATAAAAAATGAGATCTGATGACAGTCCCTAACAAAATTTCCCTGTTTTACCATATAAAAAAACAAAAATAATCAATAAAAACAATTTATAATAAAAAAATATCTTTTTTTTAAAAAAATATCTTGCAATCTAAAAAAAAATCTGATAAAAGAGTAAACATTCCTTTTGGGGGTGTAGCTCAGTTGGTTAGAGCGTCTGCCTGTCACGCAGAAGGTCGAGGGTTCGAGCCCCTTCACTCCCGCCATTTAGACCGTCGTTTTTGACGGTTTTTTTATGTCCGTTTTAAAGCTTTTCATTTATTTTTATAACAATCTGATATTTAAGAAACAGCGCTCAAACGTCTCTCTCCTTGTTTGAGCTTCCGCATGAAATTTTGGATCATACCATCTACCACCTATCGCACGCCATGCAAAACAGCGTTTTTCAAAAGAGCATCTTTCTTGATATGCTTATCATTAAAGGAAGGAAGGAAGAAAGAAAGAAACAATAACTCTACAAAAACTGAATCGAGATGAAACTTCATATCTCTCCCAAACAAAATCTATCTTCTTTTATCTCGTTAATTTCTCGCTCATCTGCTTTTTCAAGCTTGATTATTTCCTTAAAATAGGATACACTTACCGACATTTTTCAACACAAAAAACAATTAAAACACAGAACTCAAGAAAGGAACACTCATGTATCTGAAAAACAGCTTACACGAAATGATGGAAAATTCATTTAAAACAAGCGATTATTCTAAAATTGAAGAAATGATTAAAAAGATGGAATAAGAGAATATTGCTCTGTTGGAGGATGATAAAAATGCCCTCAAATCACTCAAATATTTTACCGCAAGAAGAAAAAAAATTGATTTCAACCTTTTCTCAGAGATAGATGAATACGGTTTAAAAGTCAGTATTTTTGAGGGAAACCTCGATAAAATTGAAAAATATTTAAAAAAATATGAAACATTTCAAGTTTTTGAATGGATGAAAGCCGGCGCCTTTGAGAAAGTGGAAGAAACTCTTGAAAAAGGGTTAAACCCCAACAAAAAAACAGGTCGGGGAGAAAGCCTCTTACTATTTGCCGTCAAAGCGGGACAAGAAAAACTCGTGGAACAGCTTATTGACAAAGGGGCAAAAATAAATCCCCCGTTCTTTCACAGAGGAAAATCATACATCATTGATCTTCTGATTAAAAACGGGGCACAAATAATGTCCTCTCTCTTTCAAGGCGGGAAATCGTACGTTTTTGAATTGTTGATTGAAAGTGGCTCACAAATAATGTCTTCTTCTCGTCAAAAAAGAAGATCCTATCCCGCATTGCTTGAGGCTCTCGATCAAAAGAATACCAAAATCGCCCTTTTGCTTCTTTCAAAGGGAGCGGATATTATGCCGAGAGGGTATTCGTCTCATATACTGATGAGAAGTATTACAACCCAAAATCAAGAAGTTTTGGACGAGATTTTAAAAATTTATCGGCAAAAATATGCCGGCAAAAAGGATAAGAACAAAAAGTTTTTGGGAAATACCTCCTCTCTTCTCAAAGGGGGTATAACACCTTTAGAAATGGCTATCAGACTAAAAAATACCGAAATTGTTAAAAAATTATTGAATGTCGGAGCCTCTTCGGTAATTCCTTTTGCCGATCAGCTTGAAATGGTTGTTAAAACTCAAGATAAAGACATGATTAACCTTTTTTATGAAAAAGCGAGCAAAGAAGAGAAAGCAAAGATGGCGTACATTTCCAGAAGAGAAACTCTGCCCGATGTTATGTTTTATCTATATCAAAAAAAATGTCCTGTTTTTCCGGAAGAGGTAAAAAATTTCACCATTGAAAAGATCATATACAAAACTATTTTTCAGAAAAATAAACCCCTTTTTGATGAAATTATGAGCACATTATCCGATCCAGAGAAAGAACGTATTGATTGGGAAAAAATTAAAACAAAAGTCAATGATTATCCATCTAAAATCAAAAATTCGATCCAAAATACGTTCAAAGATCTGTTTCGAGGAGAGAACGCTCCCGTTCAACAACCGAAAACCTGCTCTTGTTGTTGCAATCAGACACAAAAATTTTCAGTATCGGGAACACTTGAGTTAACCTCCAAACCTTGTGCACACACTCATACACCGGTACAAATTACTCGTCACGAATCGAGAATAGCCCCCCAAAATGACGGGCAGAATTCGAGAGCGGAATAATTTATAATATTTAATTATAATCAAAGCCCTACAAAAAATTGTAGGGCTTTTTTGTATTTGTCGGATTCAGTTTAGACTTGAATATCACATTTGTTTTGTGTTATGATGCAAGACGTATTTTAAATCGAGGATCACATGTCAGAAGTCGCTATTTATGAACTCTTATTATTTCAGTTGTTTCTTATTTTTCTAAACGCCGTTTTTGCTTGTGCGGAAATTGCCGTTATCTCAATCAATGAAACAAAATTAAAGAAAAGAGCCAATGAGGGAGATAAAAGAGCCGTTCGTTTGCTTTCTCTTACAAAAGAACCGGCAAAATTTTTAGCAACCATTCAAATCGGAATTACCCTAACGGGATTTTTGGGAAGTGCTTTTGCTGCTGATAACTTCTCAGACAAAGTCACCGATTGGTTGGTGGCTCAAGGTGTCACCATCTCTCCTAATAAATTAGATATCATGGCGGTTATCGGTATTACTCTCATCTTGTCTTATGTGACCCTTATTTTGGGAGAATTGGTTCCGAAAAGAATCGCCATGAAATATGCCGAAAAAATCGGATTGAATATGTCTATGCTTATTTATGGCGTTGCTTGTCTTTTTAAACCTCTTGTTTGGCTTTTGACGGTTTCGACAAACGGTGTTTTAAGGCTTTTAGGAATTTCACCCGAGGATAAATCGGATGGCGTCACCGAAGAAGAAATAAGAACATTGATTGATGCGGGCAGTGAAAACGGAACGATAGACGATGTTGAAAAAACAATTCTCCATAATGTTTTTGAGTTCGATGATAAAATTATTGAAGACGTGATGACCCACCGCACAGATGTCTGCTTTTTAAACAAAGAGGATCATCCGGACGTTTGGGAAAAAGAAATGCTCAAATTTCGACATTCCATTTACCCTATTTTTCAAACATCTACCGACCATATTGTCGGAACAATTTCTTTTCAAGATTATTTTGAATTTAAATGTCATCAAAAAATAAAAGATATTGATCAAGCCATTAAGCAGCCGCAATTTATATCCGTGACGGCACATATCAACGATTTGTTTCAAGAAATGCAACGTTCTCGGAATCATTTTGCCGTTGTTGTCGATGAGTACGGCGGTGTGGACGGCATTGTCACCATGAATGATTTATTGGAAGAACTCGTGGGAGACTTAGATGACGGCATTTCTCTTTCATCCCCCCGTTCTTCCGTCACAAAAATAAGAGAAAATACCTGGCTTATTAAAGGATCAACCCCCATTCAAGAGGTTGAAAAAGAATTAAAAATAAAGCTCCCTAACGACGAAGTTGATACCTTTGCCGGATTTATTCTGGCTTTGGCAGGTCCGATCTCACCGGCTCGAAAAAAGAGCAAGATTCAATATAAAAATATTCGTATGAAGATAATCCGCTCGAGAGGGCTTAAGATTGAAGAAGTTTTGGTTCAAAAAATCAAAACCTCAACCACCAAGGGGAAGTAAGATAAAAAGCCTCTTTATCGTCACTGACAAAAAATCTTATTTCCTTTTAAAGGGATAAATTACGGCGATTAAAATTACTTAAGCTCCTCTTCAAGAGCCTTTTTAACCATTTTCAAAAAATCTTCCGTTGAACATTCTGCGTTTTCACAGTGTTCGGGCAGGTGTTGTTTTTCGGGAGATTGATAAATACTTTCATTATCTGTTTTTGCAACTTGAACCGTTCCTTGATTGGAATAATCATTTGTCTCAGCATTTCCATGCTCAGCCAAATAAGATAAGCCGAGAAACGGAAGATCATCTCGCGTCACCAAATAGGTCGGAATATTTCTTAAATATTCCGTAAAACGACCTTTATTTTCAAAACTACGCCTAAAATTTGAATGTTTTAACAATTTTAGAACAGAGGGTCGAATCAATATCCCTCCCACCAGATAAACACCTCCGGTTGTTTTTAAGGTTAATGCCATATTACTGGCGAATAATCCTAAAAAATTAAAGAAATACCAATAACTCAACAGAGCCAATTTATCTCCTTTTTCAGCAAGAGCCGTAATATCCTCCGGTTTTAATTGAGATGACGGAAGAGAATTTTGGGGGGTATTTTTAACGGAAAAAGCCTGCTTGACTGCCGATGTATCCTCTTTCCAACTCCGAATGATTTCTCGCGGAGTTTCCAAGTAAGGGGACGATTTTAACAAATTCTTTTCTCTTTCCGAGGTGCCCTGATAAAACAACTTGTGTTTTAAATAGGTTAATTTTCCGCGCCATCCTTTTTTTTGATAAGACTTGAGTAATTTTTCTTTTTCATGAGCCGTTTTTTGTTTTTCTTCTAAAATTCGAACAGCATCATATATGTTCACCAATCCTTGACCGGAAATAAGTCTCTCTGCCGAAACAAGCCCATATCGGCGTCCGAGTAAAGCCACAATTCTTTGTTCATTTTTAGAAGAGGTCGGAACGGTTGTATGTCCGCCTTCGGAGGGATGGGCAACCCATCCGCTTTGTTGTTCCGTCAAAAAGCAAACACCCAATCCGGTTCCGGGACCCAGCACACAAATCGGTTCATGATCCTGACTTCTTCCGGATCCGATCTGTAATTTTTCCTCCGCCCGAAGGGATAAAACACCAAGACCTTGAATAACAAAATCATTGACGATCAAACAAGAATTAAAATGATATTTTAACTTAATGCTATCGGCAACAATCTCCCAAGATCGATTTGTTAATTGAACCGATTGATTAACGACATTACCGGCAGCACCGATAATCATATCGGTCGGATAAACCGATATTGTTCTTAAAAACGAATCGATTGCTCCGTAAATAGATGGAAATTTATCACACTTTAACGATGAAATTTCCGACAGCTGACCTTGTTGAAATAAACCGAACCGAATGTTTGTTCCGCCGATATCCGCCAATAAATAAATTTTCATACTCCCCCTCCCCTAAAATAAACGAGAAAAAACGCACACAATATTTTTTAAAACGCATTCAACCCCTGCAACTTTTTGATCCCAAAAAGACAGAGATGATGATTTTTCTAAACAGACGAACACAGAATCAGTGCAATTATTCGTCAACTCCGGTGACATAAAAAAGGCAACTGCCAAAAACAAGAGCAGGACAATGATTCCCCATATAAATGTCTCTCGCCACAACAAAAAAGATGATTTAGTCATTCCTATCTTTGATAAACGCATGCATCATGATTCCGTTTCTTAAAAATTTCTTCCGCCATCTCTAATTCCTGCGGTGTATTAATACCATGTAATTCATTAGCATCTCCGATAACGACATCCCGTTTTAATCCGTGTTCTTTGGCAAGAGCAACAATATCCGTTAAATAATACTCATGAGCCGCATTTTCATTTTTAATACTTTTTAACAGGTCCAACAAATAAAGGCCGTTAACGCACATAACTCCCGAATTACAAAGCTTTATTGCCCGCTCGGCATCTGTTGCGTCTTTATATTCCACAATGGCATCCAAGCCGTCATCGCCCATAATCAATCGTCCGTATCGGCGAGCATCCTCCGGAATAAAGCCCAAAACGACCACATCGGCTCCTTCTTGACACTTTTGAATCATTTGCTCTAACGTATCCGGCTCAATCAAAGGAGAATCGCCGAACAAAATCAAAACACATCCGTCAAAAGGTTGTATTTCTTCTTCTGCCGACAGAACCGCGTGTGCCGTACCCAATCGTTCTTTTTGAATAACCGTCTGACACGGCGCAACAATTTTTTTAACCGTGTCCATTTCCGGACCGATCACAACCGTCACTTGTTTTTCATCAATTCCAACCTTTTTTATGGTATCCAACAAAATGGAGATCATGGGGCGATGGCAAATTTCATGCAAGACTTTAGGTAAATCAGAATGCATTCGTGTTCCCATTCCCGCTCCCAAAACAACTGCTTTAACAACCATTTTAACTTCCTTTTCTAAATAAAAATATCATGATCCAGAGCATATGAACGCAAAAGAGGTCGTATAGAACGTATCGGTGTCGATAACTGTTCCATAATAAATGAATGGACTTGTTTTTGATCCATACTTCTTACAACCGCCTTCACTGATCCGAGAGCCGCCGGATTCATTGATAACCGTGTAAAACCAAGCCCGACCAAAGCCATGACTTCAAGCGATCTCGAAGCCATTTCTCCGCAAACGGAACAAGGAACCCCAACCTCCGAACACCTATCATGAATATACTTAAGCGTTTTTAAAAAAACGGGCGACAAGCAGTCATATCTATTCCAAATAATAGGGTTCCCTCGATCCGTCGCAAATAAAAACTGAGCCAAATCATTTGTTCCGATTGAGATAAAATCAACATATTTCAACAACTCCGGCAATTGGAAAAGTAAAGAAGGAACTTCCAACATGGTTCCGACCAGTATCTTTGTCGGTAGAACGCCCCCCTTCTCTTTTTCTCTCTCCAATTCAATATCCAGTGTCTTTTTGGCATCTAAAAATTCTTGAAGATCTGCAATCATCGGGAACATCAATCTTAATTCTCGTCCGGCGGTTGCTCGAATAAAAGCCCTTAACTGAGCCCGTAAAATAGCCCGTCTGTCAAGCGTAATCCGAATAGATCGCCACCCCATCGCCGGATTTTGTTCTCCTTTGTTTTCAAAATACGGAAGCACCTTGTCCGATCCGATATCGAGTGTTCTGAAAACAACCGGTCGACCCTTTGCTTCAATCAAAGCACGGCGGTAGATTAACGTTTGACGCTGAACATCCGGAAACTGTTCCGATGCCATAAAGGGAAGCTCTGTTCGATATAACCCGACACCGTCAAACAACAAATCTTTTGTATTTAACAAATCAGCCGATAATCCGGCATTGATATTTAAAGAGATCTGCACCCCGTCTTTTGTCTCTGCCGGCAAAGTTTTTTGTTGATTATATTTTGCCTGTAATCGTTTATGTTGTTTAAGGCGTGTTTCAAAATCATCCAATATATCATCGGATGGATTGATATAAAGCTCTCCTCTTGTTGCATCAACAATCAACATATCCGACGGATTTACAATTTGACAGGCGTTTTCTATCCCCGAAATTACCGGAATATTTAAAGAGCGGGCGACAATAATAACATGCATGGTTTGGGACCCTTCCTCCAAAACCAAGCCTTTCACACGCGAAACGTCATAATCCAATAACTCGGCAGGGCCCATGCTTTTTGCCACAATGATTGAATTTTTGGGTATTTGACCGGCTTTTTTGTGCGTTGAACACCCGTTTAAATGACAAATTAACCGATTGGCCAAATCCTTAAAATCATGAATACGTTCTTTAATATAAGGATCGGTCATCATTTTCATACGAGCGGTAATTTCATCTTCTACTTTTTGGACTGCCGCCTCTGCCGTCAATCCGCCCTCTATTGCTTTTGTTATTTTGCTAATCCACCCTTTATCTTGCGTAAACATCAAATAGGTTTCAAAAATAGCAGATTGTTCATCCGTTAAATTGGGGTTTGTCAACATTGTGTTAATTTCACCCTCAACGCTTTTTAAGGCGGTTTCCAATTTTTTAATTTCTCGTCGTTTATCACGAGCTAAAATGATTCCGACAGAATCCATGCGTTTGTGAATGACGGCTTTTCCGACAGACAATCCCTCAATCAGGCGAACACCCTCTATCCGACTATGCTTATGCGCCGTCACAAATTTTTTTTCAAGCGTTTTAATTGTTGAAGAAGCCAACATTTCGGCCATAACCATGGCAATTGTCTCCAACAACTCCACCATTTCCGTTGGAAACTGATACTCAACCGTTTTTTGAACGGCCAAAACCCCCAATAGCGTTTCTCGGTGAATGATCGGAACACCCATGAGCGATTTAAAAGCTTTTTCCTTCGTTTCCGGTTTATATACGAAGCTCGCATGTTCCCAAGCCTTTTCAAAAGACAGCGGTTTTTTTTGCAAGGCTATTTCACCGATCAGTCCCTCTCCGACACGCAAAAACGTCTCGTGAACCGATTTGGGATCAAGGCCTTTTGTCGCAAACAATTCCAACATATCTCCCGGTCGCAAAATATAGCAAGAGCACACATCCACGTTAAGATGTTGTGCAACCAGATTTGTAATCTGATCAAGGCGATCTTGAAGAGGCATCTCTTTACTCATCACATCGCGGAGATCTTTCAGAACATAACGTTCCGAAACGCTTTGCCGAACGGGGATCTCTTCACTCTGTTTTAAAAGGTTTGCCGACATAATACTCTTTCCATTTATTGATCTTGTTTTGAGTTTGGTCTAATTTTAATCATCCGTCAAGTATTTTTTCCGCCCTTTGCCATTTTTATCTGATTATACTTTATGGTTAAGCCATAAAACGGCATAATCCAAAAATCCGTTATCGGGAAGCGTTCGATGATCCGACAAATCCGATGAAAAAAAAGTTTTAGGCTCAAGAGCCGAATCAAACAATGAAACGCCCAGCTCATAAGGAACCGTTTTATCCAACCGCCCGTGACCAATCAACAAGGGTGATTTTATATGTGAAACAAGGGCACTTGAATCATAAAAATCATTCATAAGCCACTGCAGAGGAAACAATCCATAGGTATGTTTATCTGCCGTTTCTTTCAAAGACGTAAAAGGAGATTCCAAAATAACGGCGTCAAACGGAGCCCGATCAGAAAAGGAGGCAGCCGTATAAACCGCATTGTACGTTCCTAAAGAATACCCGTATAGTACAATATCTTTGTTTTTAAACCCGATACTGTTCAAATATACGATTGACGTTTTTGAAACACGCTCCATATTTTCTTGAGAGATGGGCCCCAAAACACCGCCGAACCCTTCATATTCGGGCATTAAAATCCCGTATCCCGCTTTAACAAAAGGCTCAACGCGATTCAAAAAATAACCGACATGATAAGAATTTCCATGAAAGAAGACAATCACTTTTTGTTTTTTTGTAGGAGCCTTATACCAAGCATAAAAAGACTTACCGCTCGGTAATTGCAAGGTCACCTCTTTAAGCCCTTTTATGTTTTTTTGAGCCTCACTGATATCAGGTTTTTGTATCCACGGATGATACAAAAAAGAGTCTTGTTTAAGATGTAAAAATAAACAAACTCCCCCATAAACGGCACACAAGGCCAATCCCAAAAATAAGTATCTGTTTAAGCGTTTCATTTTCTCTTCCTTGACATTGAGGGATATCATATTCTTTCTCAAAAAGCAAGTTTCTTCTCTGTTTTCTTTTCATAAAATCAAAAATAAGTTTCGGAAGAAGAAATGCAAAAAGAGCAAATATTTCTCTTTCTTTTTTTTAAAAAAAATGATATACAACACTCTATCCGTAAAACAAAATAAAAGGACAAAAAAATGCAACAAAAAATTGATGAAATGAAGCCTGTTCTGTTAAAAGAAATTCAAACGGCTAACTCTTTAACGGCATTGGAAGATATCCGTGTCAAAACATTAGGTAAAAGCGGATCCATCACAAGTCTTATGAAAGAATTGGGATCTCTTTCGTTGGAAGAAAAGAAAAAAGCCGGCCAACTTTTAAACACGCTTAAAACAGAAATTGCCGAAGCGATCGAAAAGCAAAAAGAAGCTCTGGCTTTAAAAGAGATGAATGAAAAATTAGAAAGCGAGAAAGTGGATGTGACCCTCCCCATTCGACCGGATACACACAGTGGTCGTATTCATCCCGTCTCTCAAGTTATTGAAGAAATGTTAACCATCTTTGCTCAGATGGGATTTGATTTGGCAGAAGGTCCTGATGTTGAGGATGACTGGCATAACTTTGAGGCCTTAAATATCCCCCCATCCCATCCGGCGCGCCAAATGCAAGCGACGTTTTTTATGGAGAATACCGAAGATAAGATTTTAAGGACACAAACATCGGGTGTTCAAATCAGAACAATGGAAAATAAAAAGCCTCCGATTAAAATTGTTGCCCCCGGAAGAACCTATCGTCGAGATTACGATATGACTCATACACCGATGTTTCATCAAATTGAAGGACTCGTCATTGACACCAAAACAAATTTAGCCAATTTAAAAACGACTCTGTTTGAATTCATGAAACTCTTTTTTGAAACAGACGATGTCTCACTCCGGTTTAGAACTGCTTATTTCCCGTTTACGGAGCCATCATTTGAGGTAGATGTCGGTTGTTCTCGTGAAAACGGTGAATTTAAGATTAAATCAGGGGCCGGTTGGATAGAGCTTTTAGGGTGTGATATGGTTCATCAGAATGTTTTAGGAAACAGTGG
>CALXPF010000024.1 GCA_944390205.1 uncultured Alphaproteobacteria bacterium | reverse complement strand
TTTTCATATTATTTTGGCTTAACCTTGAACAAAAAGGAGAAAAAATATGAGAACGGAAGTTGTTTCGGAACAAGAAGGTATTCCTCAAGGAGCCAGTATCGTATATGTTGTTAAAAGCCACCAGATAAAAAGTTTGTCTTTTTTGCCGGAGCCGATGCGAACGACGGTTCGACAGTCGGTGAAACAATCCGGATTTAAAGGAAAAGAGAACGAATATTGCCGAATTTTCGGGGGAGACCATCCGATTGTTTTGGTCGGTCTCGGAGATCAGACCGATCATTTGTCGCTCCAAAAGGCGGGGGGAATGATCGCTCAAAAATTGTCAAAAGAAGATAAGCAGATTTTTTTAAGTCGAGATCCTTTTTCAAAAAATGCAGATGATTGTTTGTGTCAGGTTGTTTACGGGGCCTTGTTGGGCGGTTATCGGTTTTTAAAATATAAGACTCTCAAGAAGAATGAAGAAAGTGAACCGGTCTGGTATGTGCCGGCATCGAACGGCGATACACTGATTCAAATGTTAAATTCTTATATGTTTTTGGCAGAGGCGGTGAATAAGGCAAGAGATTTTTGTAATGAGCCTGCGAACTGTTTAACACCCTCCGTATTTGCAGATCAGATTCATTCTTTGGAAAAGATGGGCTTGGAGATTGAGATTTTAACGCCGGATATTTTAAAAGAAAAGCATTTTAATTTATTGTGCGGTGTTGCGCAAGGGTCTCAAAACGAACCACGTGTCGTTATTCTTAAATGGATGGGGAACCCTCGGAACAAAGCGTATGAGTGGGGTTTGGTCGGCAAGGGGGTCACTTTTGATTCGGGCGGTATTTCCTTGAAGTCAAGTGCCGGAATGGGGGATATGAAGCAGGATATGACGGGAGCTGCGGTTGTTGTTGCTTCTCTTCAAGCTCTTGCACTTCAAAAGAAAAAAATTAATGTGATCGGCATTGTCGGACTGGTTGAAAATATGCCGTCCGGTTCGGCGATTCGTCCGGGGGATATTTTAAAATCTTTATCGGGTCAAACCGTGGAAGTATTAAATACGGATGCGGAAGGACGTCTGGTTTTGGCAGATTGTTTGACGTACCTACAAGAGGTTTTTGATGTGCGCAAGATTATTGATATTGCCACATTAACCGGAGCCACCCAAATGGCTTTAGGGAGTGAATATGCCGGATTATTTACAAACACGCCCAAATGGATAGAGGACATGATTAAAGCCGGTCAAGAAACGGATGAAAAGGTTTGGCCGCTTCCGATCAATAAAGCGTATGATAAAATGTTGGATTCATCTGTTGCCGATATGAAAAATATCGGCGGACGCTATGCAGGCGGAAGTACGGCCGCATGCTTTTTACAAAGATTTATTAAAGCACAAACGGAATGGATACATCTGGATATTGCCGGCGTTGATGTGGCAGAAGAAAAATCCCCCTTGTGTCCCAAGGGCGCTACGGCTTTTGGTGTTCGATTGTTAAATGCTTTTTTAGAATCGTATCATTTGTCGCATTAATTGATAATCGAGAGCGTTTTTGATGCGGGGGGGCTCTTTAACAGATCAGTCGCATGGTTGTCGGAAGGGGCTATCATGATAAATCGGAAGGGGGTATCATGATAAAAATGAAGAGGTCAGCCTAAAAAAGGAACACTGTCCGGCAGTTTTCATTATTCCTCGGTATGGAGAATGGGTTTTAATGTGACACGAAACAGATTTTGCTCCACCTCTATCTGACAGGATAGATTCTGAGTTTTGGCAATTCTTTGGACAAGAGCCAGTCCCAGACCGCTTCCGGTTTGAGATTGTCCGGCCGGCCTGAAAAACCGTTCACCCAATCGTTTGATATCTTCTGTTTTGAGCAGTAAGCATGTGTTTTCAATTTGAAATTCATTTTTTTTCAAAATAATGGAGATGGGTGTGTTCGGAATTCGATATTTGAGCGCATTATCCAATAAATTTCGAATAAGATGTGTGTATAAAACCGGATTGCCTTTTGTTTTAAGGGGCGTGATTTCTTGAACGATCACTTGAGTTTGGATATCGGGGAACACGGTTTTCAAATCATCTAAAATTTCATTAAGAAATTGTTTCCAATCGATCATATTTTTTTCTTGTTCACTCGTCACGCCGGCTTCCAATCGGGATAAATTCAACAGCTGTTCCGTCAGACGACTGGTTCGATCAATTCCCTTTTTTAAATTTTGAAACGCTTTTTCCAGAGTCGCTGGATCATCAAGAGATAATTCGGCAACTTCTAATTGAACTTTTAAGGCGGTGAGAGGCGTCCGTAATTCATGAGCAGAATCTGAAATAAATCGGTGTTCACGAGCTAAGACGGATTTGATTTTTTCGAATAAACCGTTTAAAGCATCAAGAAGGGGTTTGGCTTCCAGCGGAATAGATTTAAAATCAATCGGATTTAAATTATCGGCCGATCGTTTTTTGAGCTCGGTGGCTAACCGATTAAACGGACGCAGTGTCAAATAAATACCGGCACCGCTGAGTAGCCATAGCAGGCACAGTCCGAGAAGCCACGGGAATAAAGATTCTTCCAAAAGCTCTAAAGCGGCTTCATTTCTGAATTTAACCTCTTGCCCAATAGCAATCCAATACTTCCCATCTATGGAGGGAAGCCACAAAAGACGCCATTTTTTCGCTTTTTTCCCAAGTTGTTGGTGTGTAAAACCATTGACGGGTTGAAATGAAAAATACTGCCCCTTTTCATTGTCATGGAATACAAGATTCCCCTGAAGATCGAAAACGGCAAAACCTAAAGCATCATCATCTTCTTCACCCTCTTGTTGCATTTTTTTGATGAGTGAGTCCGTTTTTTGCTGGGTTTCCCAAGAAATTTTTTCCCAATCGACGGTGGTCAGCTGGCGGGCTAAATGTAGTTGATACGTATCAAAGAACTCATCCATTTGTTCTTTGTTTTCAATCCACGACAAAACAGCTGCTCCGCTCCAAATACCGAGGGTCAGCGTAAAAATAAGGATAAATAAACGGCGTTGCAGACTATACTTTTTCATGATTGGATCATATATCCGATTTTGGGAACTGTTTTTATTAGATCTTTTCCGAGTTTTTTGCGTAAGTGGTGAATATGGACTTCAACGGCGTTGCTTTGTACTTCGTTTCCGAAAGCATAAAGCTTTTCTTCCAGTAATTCTCTGGAAAATACCTGATTGCGACGAGATAATAAAAGCTCCAGAACAAAAATTTCTTTAGGAGTTAACTCAACAAGGCTATTATTTTTCAAGACTTCTTTGGTATTGGGATTGAAAGTAATATCTTGACAGCGGATCATTGGTTCCAGCTGATCATTTCGTCTCCGTATTAAAGCTTTCAGTCGCGCAATAACTTCTTTGAGAGCAAAGGGTTTGGGGAGATAATCATCTGCTCCGCTGTCAAGGCCGATAATACGGTTATCTACATCTCCTCTTGCCGTTAAAATAAGAACCGGCTCTTTGCGGCCTTTTTGTCTCCATTCCTTCAAAACGGAGAGACCGTCTCGATCAGGAAGTCCTAAATCCAACACCGCGGCGTCATAAGGAATCAGGAGGAGTGCTTCACACCCCTCCGCTCCGTTTTGAAACCAGTCGACGGCAAATCCCATTTTTTCGAGACCTGTTTTCAGACCGTCACCGATCAATTGATCATCTTCAATCAATAAAATACGCATGTTTTCCTATTTTTTTCTGACTTGATCAACATCTACCTCAATGCTGGTCCAATCTTTGTCAATTTCACCGATAACTTCGATTGTATCTTGCGGCGTCACTTGTAAACCTCTCCAATCTTTGTCATCGATTTCTATTGTAATCGATCCTGTTTGGTCTTTAAAGAGATATTTTTCATGACCGAGAGATTTTTCGATGGACCCGACCAAAGCGACCGGTGTGTCATCAGACATTTTTAAAGCATCTGCAACCGAAACGGGGGTTAAGCCCGGTCCTTGAAAGCCACCTCTCATCTGGGCATTTTCATGAAATCCGGCGAAAGAGGCACTGGAAATAATTAAAGCGGTTGCTAAAGCTGATCCATAAACTAATTTTTTCATTTTTTTCTCCTTTTGTTGTTTGTTATTCACTCCCTTTCGGGATGACTTCAGTTAATCAAATAATTCTTAAGGCTTGCTTAAGAAAGAGAAAAAAAATAATTTTTTTTATAATTATTTGAAAATAAAGTATTTTTTAGTTGCTTTTTGCTAATTGAGGGTGTTTATGGCATGTATTCGATAACATAATATCTCTTTTTATGAAAATTTTTTAATAAAAAAGCGAATCGGTTGGGCGAATCGAGGGAATATCGTTCTGTTTGAATCAAAACAGTGCATCAAGAGCGCCCGTTTTAACAGGTAAGGGCATTAACCGCCAAGCCGGCCAATGATGTTTCTTTGTATTTTTCAGATAGATTCTTCCCTGTTTCATACATGGTTTTTATGACGCTGTCCAAACTAACTAAGTGATTTCCGTTTCCTTGCAAGGCTAAGCGAGCCGCGTTAACAGCCTTTACGGCACCTACGGCATTTCTTTCGATACAAGGGACTTGAACCAATCCGCAAATCGGATCGCAGGTTAGGCCGAGATTATGTTCCATGGCAATTTCAGCGGCATTTTCGATTTGAGCATTGGTTCCTCCCAAAGCCGCCACCAGTCCGGCCGCCGCCATGGAGCATGCGACACCGACTTCTCCTTGGCATCCGACTTCTGCTCCGGATATGGACGCATTGGTTCGATATAAACTGCAGATTGCCGAGGCAGTCAGAAGGAAGACTCCTTTCCCGATGGCCAGATCGAAGGGCGATTTTTTGGCGGCGAATCGTTCAAAATAACGTAAAACTGCCGGAATAACACCGGCCGATCCCATGGTCGGTGCCGTTACCACCTGTCCGCCGGAAGCATTTTCTTCGGCGACGGCAAAAGCCCATAAATTGATCCAGTCAATAATCATTAAAGGATCTTCATCATTAGCGTGAAATTTTTCTTCCAGTCTTTTATAGATAAGGGGGGCCCTTCTTGGTATTTCCAATCCGCCTTGAAGTTTGCCCATAGTCATGATCCCACGGTCAATCCCTTGTTGCATGACCGATTCGATTTGTTGGACACGATTTCTGATTTCCTGAAATGTATGTATGGATTCTTCGTTTTTAAAAACAATATCGGCGATTCCCATTTTTGTGTCATGGCACAATTGCATCAATTCGGTACATGTGTCAAAAGGGAAGGGCACATCATAAGTCGGGGTTGTGACTGATTGATTGATTTCATCTGCTCTTAAAACGGTTCCTCCACCGATTGAAAAATAAATTTCACTGAGTAAAATATTCCCGTTTTCATCCAATGCGTCAAATTTCATGCCGTTAGAGTGCTCTTTAAGGAATGTTTTTTTCTCTAGGAGAATATCGGGTTGGTCATGGAACGGAATGTAGCGAATTCCGCCCAACTTAATTTGTTGGTCTCGTTTTACTTCTTCAATATAGTTTTTTGAGACATCCATTGTTTCCGGATTTAAACTCATCAATCCATAGATAATGGCGTTCGGTGTTCCGTGCCCAATACCGGTTAAGGCTAAAGATCCGTACAAAAAGGTTCGAACACGGGCTGTTTTTTCAAAAACGCCCTTTTCCTGAAGTGATTGAATAAAGCGAGAGGCGGCGCGCATCGGTCCCATGGTGTGGGAACTGGAGGGCCCGATGCCGATCGAAAAAATATCAAAAAAGCTATAATACATGAAAAATCCCCTGTACTGAGTTATTGAGAATTATTATATTCGAAAAAGGTTTTTTTTAAAAGAATAAATATTTAAAACGGTTGTTGTGATTGTCCAAGAATTATTTATTTGAGACATAACGTCCGCCCATGGCTTTGTAAACGGCGTTTTCATATTGTATAATTTGATATTTTTGCTCAACTAACTCTTTTTTTCGTTCGTTTTGCGTATAAATAGCTTCCAGAAGATCCTTAAATTCGGCTTTTCCGTTTTGGTATCGAATTTGATAGTAGCCCGTTATTTTAAGGGCATTTTGATAGTTTTCTTGGGTATTTTTATAGATATTTAACATATTTGTATAAGCGAAATAATAATAAGCCGTTTCATTGAGGGCTTGATTGAGGGTATCTTGAAAGTCAATGCGAGCGATTTTATAATCCGTTTCAGAAATACGAATATTATTTTGAACACGATTCCAATCCAAGAATGGTAAATCGACAGAGATACTTCCGAACACATAGGGAATATCGAATGTTGTCCGAGCATGATCCGATGAGCTGCTGAGAGCTCCGTTGAGTGAAATATTCGGATACCAATTTTTTTGTTCGGCAGAGAGATTTTTAAATGCCTTTTCTAAGCGATATTGACTGGCTTTCAAATCGGGTCTGTTTGCCAAAACGGACAAAGGAACATTTAAGTCGATATTTCCGGTTTTTTGATCGGTTAAAGAGGGATAAGTTATATCGAGATCATCTTTTGTGTTCAAAATATTTTTGAGACTTTGTTCGGTTTGTTTAAATTGGGTTTGTAGTTCCAAAAGACGATTTTTTTCTGATAACAGACTTTGATTTGCCTGAGCTAACTCCAGATTATCCGTTTTCCCCGATTTATATTTTTGTTCGGTGATTTTTTGAATTCCCTGATAGGATTTGATGTTTTCTTGAGAAAGTAAAATGGCATTATTTAAGTAAGAAAGTTGGAAAAATAAATCTATGGTTGAGTTAACGAGTGTCAGTCGAGCCGCTTCACGATCTTCGGCGGAAGCTTGTGTTTCAAACTCTTGGGCCGAGTAGGAATCTCTTATTTTTCCGTATAAATCTACTTCATATTTTAAATTTAAAGATCCGCCGAATGATCGAGTTGAATCTCCGTTTTTAGTGTTTGTTTGTGAGGAAGCATCGGCGGTTCCGGATAGGGTCGGGAAAAGATCGGAGGCACTTAATTTAAGTGAATAGAGTGCTTTTTCGGCCTCCAGAACGGCTTTTAGATAATCGGGATTATTTTGAAGAGCCAAAGTGACAATTTTGTTTAATTCATCATTATGATAGCTTGTCCACCAATTTTGATCAGCCGTATATTGCGGTGCTTGAATGCTTGGATCTCCCAGTTTTTCAATGAGTGTTTGAGGAGGTTCTTCCGAAAGCGTGCAGGCAGCTATCAAAAGCGGAAAGAGAGTAAAAACGGTTGAGATTAAATATTTTTGTTTCATGTTATTCACTCGCTAAAGCATCTATGGGGTTGAGGTTGGAAGCATTCTTGGCCGGCATATATCCGAAAATAATTCCGATAGCGGTTGAGCAAGCAAGCGCTAAAATTATTGAACCGGTTGAAAAATCCATGCCGAATGTATCCGAAAAAGTATTAAAACAATAACCGATAAAAAGAGAAAGAGACACACCGAATATTCCCCCGATGATACAGATTAAAACAGCCTCAATTAAAAATTGTTGCAAAATATCGGCTTGTTTGGCTCCGATAGCCATTCGAATACCAATTTCTTTTGTGCGTTCCGTGACGGAAACCAACATAATGTTCATAACACCGATTCCGCCGACAATAAGTGAAATAACGGCAATACTGGCGATTAAAAGGCGCATTGTATTGGTGGCGCTTTCAACGGTTTGTTTAATGCTGTCTGTATTGATCATAAAAAAATCTTTTTTCCCGTGAAGGGTTGTTAAAATTTGTTCAATGCTTTCTTCGGCCACTTGTGAGTTAATGGAGTCGGAAACCTTGACCGTAATGGAATCAATATCGTTTGTGCCGTTGATTTTATACATGGCGGTTGTATAGGGGGTCCAAATATTCATGCTTTCCGACATAGGCCCCGGGCTATTGTCTTTTTCCGTGACTCCGATAATTTTAAGTGGCTTTTTATTAAACATAATAATCTCGCCCACGGGATTGGGATGATCGCCGAAAACCTCCTTAAGGGTGTTGTCATCGATGACGGCAACGGAAGAAATTTGATCCACCTCATCGGGTGTAAAACTTCTTCCCTGAGCTATTTTCCGCCCCTTAACCGCGAAATATTGTTCTCCGACTCCTCTTAATTGAGCGGTTGAAGAGGTGTTTTTGTAAATGAGAGTTCCGCTGGCTGAGACAGAAGGAGTGGAGCTGTCAATAAAGCTTTGTTTGACGAGATACTCCGAGTCACGAACTTTTAAAGATTTGATTTTACCGGACCGACGATCCCCAAAACCGGTCCCCGGCATAATATCAATCGTATTGGTTCCCATGGAGTTGATTTGTTCCATAATTTTTGCTTGAGAGGCATTCCCCAAGGCGACAACGGAAACAACGGAGGCAATCCCGATGATAATTCCCAACATGGTCAATAATGAGCGCATTTTGTTGGATAATATGGCATGAATAGACATGCCGAAAGATTCAAAGAAACTGTATTTGAGTGCGGATAATCGATTGCGTTTGACATGTCGAATTTGATTTTTAAGCTCATAGAATTGCTTATCTTTTCGTGTGTCAGCAATAATTCGACCATCTTTAATCTCAATAATTCGACTGGCTTGAGCGGCGATTTTACTATCATGTGTCACTAAGATAATGGTATGGCCTTGTTTGTGGAGGTCTTTGATAATCTCCATAACCCGTTCCCCGCTTTTTGAATCCAAGGCGCCGGTCGGTTCATCCGCCAAAATAATTTCACCGCCGTTCATAAGCGCGCGGGCGATACTGACCCGTTGTTGTTGACCGCCGGACAATTCACTCGGCTTATTTTTGAGTTTATCTCCCAATTCCAATTGATTGAGCAACAAAACGGCTCGTTTTTCTCGTTCTTCTTGGTTCAATCCCAAATAAATGGCCGGCAAAGCGACATTTTCATCGGCATGTAAAACAGGGAGTAAATTGTAGCGTTGAAAAATAAATCCGAAAGTTTTACATCGAAGCTCAGCCAATTTATTTTTATTCATATGCCCGACTTCCGTTTCATTGATTTTGTAAGATCCGCTTGTCGGAACATCTAAGCACCCGATAATATTCATGAGGGTTGATTTTCCGGATCCGGATTGACCGATGATGGCTACAAAATCTCCCTTTTCGATGAATAAATCAATATCTTTCAGAACATGAACTCGATTGTTCCCTTGCCCAAAGTACTTGTTTATTTGTCTTAACGAAACAATATTCATGTTAAAATCCTCGAGGTCCTTTGATGTTGGAGGTTTTTTCGGATATTTCCGAAGCGGACATTTTTGCCAGGATTACACGATCTCCCTCTTGAAGTCCCGTCTTTACTTCCATATATAGACCATCGGATATTCCGGTCGTAATTTGCTTTTGTCGGATGGTTCCATCCGCGTTTAAAATTTCTACATATTTGGTGTCCCCGTCATTTTTTACGGCGGTGACCGGAACCGTGAGCGTGTTTTCGGCTTTTTCGACATATAGTGTGTTTTGTGTTGTCATGCCGATTCTTAATTTCCCGTCCTCATTCGGAACAATGAGGCGTCCATAGTAATAAATAGCCTCATCGGATCCGACCACTTCCGTGTATTCTCCGTTTGTTAAAAGTGTTAGCCCTGGATCAATGGATTGAAGAGTTGTCTCAAAAGTATTGTTTAAATCGGCTAAAATAGAATAACTGACTTGAATACCCGGTTTAACATTGGAAATATCGCCTTCGGAAATTTCAATTAAAATTTCCATTTTACTTAGGTCGGCAATTTGAACGATTGTCGGTGTATCCATGGCAGCGTTAATTGTTTGACCCTCTTCCACGGGGACGGAAACGATTGTCCCGTCCAAAGGAGCCGTGATTTGGGTATATCCCAAATTTGTTTCGGCAGTACTTAATGAGATTTCCGTTTCTTTTAATGATGCGGAAATTTCTTCTACCTTAGATTTCGCCGTTTCATATGCATCTTGAGCATTTTCCACCTCTTCCACCGAGGCGGCATTTTTGTCTTCCAGTTTTTTAAGACGATCATATTGTTTTTTTGTTACGGAAAGCGTTGTTTTTGCTGCTTCTAATTGTGCCTTATAGCTGTTTGTTCGTGCTTTATAGGTATCTACTTCATTTTGTTGTGTGGTCGAATCAATTTCTGCAATTAAGTCTCCCTTCTTGACTTGTTGCCCGATCACAACATGAAGTTTCTCTATTTTTCCGGAAACCTGAGCACCGACGGTCACCAGATTAAGAGCTCTCACCTCTCCGGCAGCATCCACAACTTTTTGAAGTGTTTGTCGTTTTACCGGTTCCGTTAGGTAGGTGATTTGTTCTTCCTGATTTCGAAAAAACAAAAACCATGTCCCGATGCAAAGTAAACAAAAACCGTAAATAAAAATCTTTTTGTGTTTTTTGATAAAACTCATAGACATCCTCTATACTATTTTTTCCAAAATTAAATTGATTTTTTCAAAACTTTCTTTTATCGTTTTCAAATCCTGATCGGATAACTGTGAAAACAGATGTTTCACCACTTCTCGTGCTTTTCGTTTGTTTTCTTCTAAAATGGTATCTCCCTTTTCGGTAATGGAATAAAGAGTGTTGCGTCTGTCAGCCGGATCGATTTCTCTTTTTATCAATCCTTCTTTTTCCAGATGATTGTAAAGGAAACACAAATTTTGAGGAGAATGCCCCGTTTTGAGGGCAATATCTTTTAGCTTGGATTTGCCGATTTCTTTTAAATCGTCTAATAAAAATATTTTTTGAGGCTTTTCTTTGGGCTCTTCAATTAAACCAAACAGCATCTTCGAGATTCTGCGTCCGATCCCGACATGCCTGAAAAATTCCATAACGACATCTTGAGTGTTCATCTGACTTTTCTCCAAATCATTAAAATATTTAATTATTAAATTTTTTAATTGTCAAATAAAAAAAAGAGTTGATCGAATTTATTGCAACAAATCAAAGAGAGGTTTTATAAAAAAGGAGTCCTTGTACGGATTGATTTTAAAAGACGACTTTTCATAAAACAAGAGACTTATCTTAGTGAAATAAGGGAAAATATTCTTTGAATATCGGCAAAAAAGGTATATAATTTAACCATAAGGAGTTTTTATGCAGACAGATAACCGGATTAAAAATCATAAAATTGGGTGTTTTATGATGACGGAAGAGGAATTTGACCATGATACCATGGCTTATTTTCGTATGCGAAAGCAAGAGGGGGAGACCTTCTTTTTACCTGGGAAGGGATGGGGAAATGAGATAGCAATTCGCTATGATGTTTTGAGACCGAACGGTGAAAGACGAAAGAAGTCACATTTAGATGTCGGGTATCGATCTCATTCTGATTTTGAATTATATGCCGTTCCGCCGGATTTTAAGACCCAAGGAGCCAATAGTGAGTTTTTCCCGACCGTAAAAGGGCCGGAGACATTCGGGATCCCTCGTGAGAAGATTTTGGATAATCTGGAAACAACGCTTTTACCCGATGGACAAAAGATTAAAACCATGTCTGTTGAATTGTTGATGGTTGATAAGTTACGAGAGGATCATTGTCAATTTTTTAAGCCGAATAATCACGGTCGCAATATTTCGGATTCGGCAGCTTTAATGCTTTCTTACGATGATATTGATCGTGATAAAGTCAGAATGTTTTTTGATCGGTATTATATTCAACATGTTCAAGAAAATGCTCGAAATAAAGCAAATTTAGAATCTGTTTGTTACGGAGCCAAGAGTATAGACGAAGGAATGTTCGGTGACAAATTCAGATGGTATCATCATTATAAAAAGAGCGTGTTATATATCAAGGAAGATTGGGAAAAGAGTGGTTTTTTATTAACGGGATCGATTAAAAAGTTTTTCTTTAGTCCCTATTCCGGTACGAAAGAAACCGCAAAATTTATTCAAGATCCAACCAATTTTGAAAATGGCGGGTTATCCAAAACCGGCGATCAAAGATTACAATCCTTAATGAGGTCTCTTTTAGAGGTCGGAATACGGCATCGGATACAAAGCCATTTACAAAGCGTTGAGGATATGAATGGGTATAGACAAAAATTAGAAGATTTTTTTACTACCGCCGACAAAGAAAAGCTTCAATTGAAATTAAAACAAAAAAAATTTTATGATTCCCTTCGGCGAGGTCGATAAAGGGGCTTTATATCATTGAAATTTTTCGGCTTTGGAGAGTGGTATTAAAATCGGTTGCTTTTCTGTTTAAAGCGGATAGAGAGGAAAGGTCATTTCGGGAGAATAAAGGATGGAAATGTTTCGCAAGGTAAAAGATGTTTTAAAGGGGCGGAAAGCCTTAATTGTTCAAGCGATTCAAAAGGGGAAAACTCAAGAGGCGCTTGCTTTACTTGTTCAACACGAAAACAAGACTGTTGATTGTTTAGAATACGCTTGGTTGGCGGCTCGAAAAGGGAATAGAGCGATTATTGATTTTCTATGGAAAAACGGATTAGATATTCGGTTAAAAGATGAGAAGGGGAAAACATTTCTTATGGAGGCGATAGAGGGGAATTCTGTTGATCTTGTAAAAGATTTGGTTCAAAAAGGAGCCAATGTTTATACGGGAGATAATAACGGAAAAACACCGTTAATGTATGCGGCTCATCAAGGGAATGTAGACATACTCCGATTTCTTGTTGAGCATGGGGCTCACATTTCGGATCAGGACAATCGGGAGTGGGGAGCGCTTATGTATGCGGCAAAAGAGGGGCACACGGCCGCCGTTGAGTATCTATGCCAAGAAGGTGCTGAGGTGGATGAAAGGACTTCCGATGTTCCGGGACAAAATCCCTTTGCTTGGACGCCGTTGATGTATGCCGTTTATTACGGACATGCGGATACGGCTCAATGTCTTATTGATCATCAGGCCGAGATTGATACGGTGGATAGTTTACGGATCGGAGAAAGCAGTTATGTCCACAGAACCCCGCTTATGTTGGCGGCTAAAAATAAAGATTTCAAGATGGTTTCTCTTCTTTGTTCCAAGGGGGCGATACCTGATTATGACTGGGCATCTGATTCGGCATTGACCTATGCGATACAAGGTGGCGATTTAGAAATTGTGAAATATCTTTGCGAACATGGGGCTCAGATTGATTCCCAAAAATCAGGGAAAACACCGCTTATGTGGGCTGTTTTGTATAATCGGGTGGATATCGTTGAGTATTTATATAATCAGGGAGCCGACCTTAAATTAACGTGTTCAGATAAAGGTTGGACGGCACTTGATTATGCAAAGGCCTGTAAATTTGAAGAAATCAGTGATTTTTTAGAAGATCCCGAGGGGTTTCAAAAAGCGCGTCAATCGCGTGAAGTGGGTCGGCTTCTGAGAGAGATCACATATGATCGGTTGACGGATGAGACAAAAAATAAAGCAATTATCAAGGATTTGATAAATCAGAATCTTCTGGATCACATATTTCAAGATAAGACAATAGATAGTTATGATAAATTAAAGAATGTTTATCGTGCCGTGATACCTCTTGTCCCAAATGAGCGATTGCTTAAAGAACGAATTAGAAGATCCTTTACACAGAAGCAACAGACCTTAACAAAAGGAAGCTTACCGAGAAAAGGGGGAAAATTAAAACACACTCAGACAGATCCGAAACGGCAGGATAAAGGCGTGTTGAATAAAATTCTTTTTTCCTCGTTAACGGGAGGTCAAAGGAGATAGAGGATCATATGTGTTCAAAAGGAGATATCAAAGTGGCAGGAATTAAATACCTGAGAGCTTTTTTATCTGTTCTTGGTGGGGTGGATCGGGTTGTAAAACAATATCGGCATATGGGTTATATTGTTCACTGAGCCTATGACTGTATTGAATATTGTTCAATTAAAAAAGTCAAAAAAGGAGAATATATTTGTTCTTTTTGGATAATTTTATCGACATGATAAAAGATTTTTCTATTTTAATCTGTAAATTCATAGGTTGTCTCATCTATTTTTTTGAATATTTCAACATCCCATGCGGGATTGATCCATTTTAGTTTGAGAGAGCCATCTGAAAGGGTTTGAACATGGGCACACTCTGTTTTTACATCCGTTCGGCAACCATAAGAGTGGGTGTCTGAAATAATAAAATCGGCGGACCAATATGGATGTTTTAGTTTGATTGTGCGACCTTCCGGAACAAAAGTCCAAATTCCGTTTTCAAGACGAAAGAAAGTCTCTTTTGGATATTTTGTCCAAAAGACATCTATTTTATCCTCTCCGACTTTTACAATTTTTCCGGTATCGGGAGAATTTTTTCGTTTCCACAAGTTTGGGCCGATTTGTTCTAAAAAATCCTCCCACCGATATAATGGGTTTATTAAATAATAGGTATTCTCCAAATCAAAAGGGCATATGGTCTCGTATCTGTTATCTATATATACTTGCGGTATTTGAGGATTTTTTGAATTAGAGTTTTTAATTTTGTATAAGATATGACATTTTTCCATCAAAGAGTATTCAAATTTAAGTTCATTTTTCTGCGGAACAAAAAAACGAGAGATCATGTTTTGATGTATTTTTATGGAGTTTGTTGTCATGGCATTGTAGTATGCTTCTGAATTAGATGAATGAGCTCGAGCAAAAACAAGTGTATCGGAAATAGATCCTAATTTCCCGCCGTTCATAATGATTTGTTGCCAAAAATCATAATCCTCTGCCGAAATAAAAGCAGTATTGTATCGAATATGATTTTGAAGAACAAAATCACGTTTAAACAGAGCAGCCACGTTGGGAAAAATATTATAAAACATAAGCTCTATTTCATAAAAGCCCGGCACAAAAGAAACCGAATATTTACGTTTGTTCGGTATATGCTGAGAGGGAGAAAAATCTTTAGAAAAATATTGAATACCTCCGCTCATGGCGTCGATTTCGGGATAATCGGACATAAAGGCAATAGATTTTTCAAGCCTTTCCGGTACGGACCAGTCATCCGAATCCATAATGGCGACATATTTTCCTCTCGCGGCTTCCAATCCCCGTTGGCGAGAATAGGCAATTCCTCGGTTGATGGGGTTTTGAATAAGGCGGATACGGGAATCTTTTTGAGCATATCGGCGGAGCACTTCTTTTGTTTTGGCATCGGATCCGTCATCCACGATAATAAATTCAAAATCCGGAAATGTTTGGCTTAAAATAGACTCAATGGATCTGGGTAAAAGATCCGGTCGATTATATACCGGCATCACAACGGAAATAAGAGGTCTTTTGAGGGGGTAGAAACAAAAAAAAATCCCCATGCAGACAATTAAAAAAAAGGCTGTGAAGATGATAATTCGGAAAGAATGCTTTTTCATTTTATTTCAAAAAATCGATACAAAATTTTGTCTTACGAAACCCATCATAACATAATGAGAATCACGATTCAAGTATTTTTACGGACGAGAAGATAATTAAATCAAGATTTATTAGTCTGCCAAGAGCAATAAAAGGGTTATTTTTTGAAATAATGAGTAGAATTGAAAAGGCAATAAATCGTTTTTTAGACGGATAAAATGGCGCATATCGGGGAAGGGTTTTGAGAAATAATATGGCAACAATGGGGCTATTCGGGCAATAGAAGACCTCACAATTTGATAAAAATATGGATCTCTCGTTGGGAAGAAGTTATCAAAAAGATCAAGAACTAAAACAGTTTTTATCAAATGTATTGAGCTAGGTCATCGTTCTTTTTGATAATCCCTTTTTTGTTGCACAGTGTGTTTTATGGTAGGGGAGATTTGTTTTTTATGTGTCTTTGTAATAGCGTCAAAATGCCTGTCCAATGACATAGCGACAATGGAGCTCATGGGTTTTGTAATAATTACAAAAGGATCCCACGGGTTATTATCATCAACGATGACTTTTTGTGGTAGATCCAAAGTAGTGAGACCGGTTTCTCCTTTCAGGGCTTTTTGTAAAGCAAGTGGTGTTTTCCCAATGACGGATTGTGTTGAGCCGTCCATTCCCCATTTTTTATAGTTGTGAAGGATTGTATTTTTTTGTTGTGGCGTTAAATGAATAAATCGTGCTTGAGCCTGCGTCAGAATATCAGACGCATATTCCGGCGCATCCACGCCTGTTGCCAGAACAAGAGAGATTTTATGATATGGAGAGAGACAAGAAACCGCTTTGAGTGTTGCATAATCTTGATCCGGTGTTGCTTTTTGAGAAGAATCGGATTTTTGAGTGGAATACAGGCAATCTCCTCCCGTATCTACACAGACAATGTTATCCGCACCACCGGCATCGGCAGCTCCATCTCCGCCAACAAGGTGAAGGGAGTCCGGTGCGCCCTGTGCGGC
>CALXPF010000023.1 GCA_944390205.1 uncultured Alphaproteobacteria bacterium | reverse complement strand
CTGACAACACATTTAATTCAAAATTTTAGCATATATTGAAAATAAAAGAATATTTATCCGTTATATAACCGGTTCATGTTTTTGTGAAGTCGTGAAGTCGCGTATAAGAGAATATGTTTTTGGCAAAAACAAGGGTCTATTTGGAGTACAATTTATTTATAAGGGCTATCTTCTTGCCTAAGTACCATTCGCTTTGATCTTTTTTGAACGGATGATCGTTTAATATCTGATGCGATATCTCTCAAATCGCTTTCGATAAAAAAGAAGGGCTCCGTAAAAAAAAGAGAAGAGGATGACCCTCTTCCCTTTTGTTGCCTTTTATTTCTTTTTGACTTTTTTATAAATACCGTCATTGGGATCTTTCTTGAATGTTTCCGTTCCCCATTTATCCCATTTGATTGTATATGAATCAGGTGTCTTTTCAATAATCGTGGCATAGTCCAAAATTGATTCGCGATACATCCGATTGTTCCCTTCTAAAATCATCGTATCAGTCCAATCCGGATGTTGGAATTGAATCGGCGTTATCATGTCTTCTTGCTTTTGGCTTGTCTCAAATATTAATCGTTGCAAAGGATCATAGTTCTTTTTGGCAACGGTGTATCCGACTAAAATAGCAATGAGCATGATTAACAGTATGATGAAAAGTATGAGTTGTTTTTTCATGGTTCCTCCTTTTTAAAGTTTTATCTTAAAGAATCCCCGTCAGTATACACGTATCCTGACGAAAATCAAATAAAAAATGTTTTATTTTAGAAAGAAAACGGAATACTTGTTTCAATAAATCCGCACTCCAATGCCTCTTGAAGCAGATCTTCGGGATTTAAATTTGTTTTATCCGAAGAAGTCAATTTGTCGGCCAGATAATCGGGTGATCGTCGTGTGCGCGGACGGCATCTGAAAACCCGAATGTTTGTCGGAAGATTAAAGATCCCGCCCGATTCCGGTGAATTGTATTTGATCGGGTTTCCATTTGTTTTTTTAAAAAGAGGAGAGGGATTGCCGGCCTTCTTTATTTGATTTGAAAACAGATCCAGATCTAAATTTAATTTTGAATTTGCCCCATGAGTATCGGATAAATAAAATTCCGGTTTCTTTTTGAAGGAAACCGATCTGCTTTCTTCTAAAGTCGTTGGCGCAGACATACAGGAAGCAGAAAAAAACGGACACTGAATAAACAAAAAAAGAACTATCAGCGAAAAACAAAATATCGCAGAATAAGGGGGTTTTAATGAAAAATATGTCTGTTTTGTCATGGTAATTTTTATTTCATGCTTCATTTTAATTAAATTTTTATATGTTTCAAGATAAAAAAAGCAGGTATAAAAAATACCTGCTTTTTTATTGCTTTTATTATATTTATTTCTTTTGTCTGACACAGACCTTTTTTAACTTTGATTGGGCCTCTTGTATTTTCGGAATGTGAACCGACAAAACGCCGTTTTCAAAATCCGCCAAAACATGCTCCGTATCTATATCTGTCGGGAGAGGGATCGTTCTTTGAAACAATCCATACGATCTTTCCGAAAAGTAGTATCCGTTCTTGTGATCGGTTTCTTCTTCCTTCTTTTCACCGCTGATTGTTAAATATCCGTCTCGTGAAATATTTACATCAATCTCTTCCGCCTTCAGCCCCGGTAATTCCGCAGATACATCAATACCCTTAGAATCCTCGCTGACTTCAATGGAGGGCTCTATAAAAGGATTTTGATTGAGAACCGCAAACGGAGACAGATGCGGTGCCAAATGATTTTCAAAAATACGATCAATTTGATGTTGCACTTTTTCGGGCCCCTTAAGCTCCGATTTCATCACTTTATTTTTTAAATGTTGTTGTAAGTTTTTTCGTGACATATGTTCCTCCTCGTTTATTCATTCATTCTTGTCATTACTTCTTGTTATATGGGATGTCGGAAGACGAAAATCAAGAGGAGATAAAAAATATTCGAGAGAGATTAATGGGGGGCCTTTGACTTAAATTGAGCCTGATATAAGGCATTGTAGGCACCTTTTAAATCTAACAATTCTTGGTGTGATCCCTTTTCAACGATTTTTCCTTCATTGATGACCACGATTAAGTCCGCATTTTGAACGGTTGAGAGCCGGTGTGCAATAATTAAAACCGTCCGATCTTGCATCAGATTATCAATGGCTTGTTGAACAATGGCTTCCGATTTGTTATCAAGCGCCGAGGTGGCCTCGTCCAAGATAACAATCGGGGCGTTTTTAATAAATGCTCTGGCAATGGCAACACGTTGCTTTTGCCCGCCGGAAAGCAACACACCCCGTTCTCCGATTTGTGTGTCCAACCCCTTGGGGAGTGTTCGAATAAATTCGTCTAAGCAGGCCGAACGAAGTGCCGTCTCTATCTCTTCTTGTGTCGCATTTTCTCTCCCTAACAGAATATTTTCTCGAATCGTTCCCGAAAAAAGAAAATTATCTTGAAACACAACCGCGATCATATCGCGAAGTGAATGGAGGGACACGTCTCGTATGTCTTGATTGTCGATTGTAATACGACCGTTTGTTAATTCATAAAATCGGGGCAGTAAGTTTACCAATGTTGTTTTGCCCCCTCCGGAGTTGCCGACGAACGCTATTTTCTCCCCTTTTTTGATCGTTAAATTAATGTCCTTTAAAACCGGCTTGTTCGGATAATATCCAAACGTGACGTTTTCGTATCGGATCTGATCTTGCAGTGGCTTGGCTTGAATGGCTCCTTTTTTTTCTTGAACTTTCATGGGCATGTTTAAAAAATCAAATATTCGCTCAATCGCTAAAAATGATGTTTGAACGGCCGTAAAATTTTTTCCGATATTTTTAATCGGTGTGTACAACATTAAAAGAGACGTGATGAATGCCACAAAATCTCCCGTCGTGATCGTTTGAGATTTGATCAGATAACTTCCGTACCAAATCGTTAGGGCAATCCCGATCGAAATCATAATATGCATCATCGGAGAGAGCCAGGCTGTTTTCTGAGTAAATTTTATCGAGATTTTAAAAACATTGCGTAAAATCTCATTAAACTTCTTCTTTTGATACTCATCTAAATTGTAGGCCGTTATTGTCTTTAAGCCTGAAAAAGTTTCGTTAAATGTCGTCAGAACAATCCCTCCGGCTATGACGGATCGGCCCATCACCTCTTTAATTTTTTGACGAATTCTTGTCAGCGGATAAAGAGAAACACCCAAAACAATTATGGCGATAATTGCCATTTGCCACGCCGTGTAGAATAAAACACAAATTAGTGAGATAGAAGAGAAAACTCTTGTCGTAAAAACTTTTAAATTGTTTAACAAACCGGCACATGCCAAGTTCGGATCGGAATCACATCTGAAAATAATGGACCCCGAAGAGTTCTGATCTGCAAATGCCGCCTCGCATTGAACCAGTTTGGCGTAAATCTTCTTCTTAACGGCATTTGTAATTTGACCGCCGACCCATGTGTTTAAATAAGATGAACCGTAATCCAAAAAACTTTGGACAATCGTAAATAAAACAATAAAAAGCGGAATAACATATAGCGGTAAGTTAAAAGGAGTTGCATCCCCTTTTTCCATAATAATCGTATCCATAAAGGGTTTTAATGAAAGGGCAATGACAGCATCCAACAGACCGATCGGAATTGTGATTAAAACAGAGGCCAACGCCCGAAACCAAAACGGCTTTATAAACGGCCACATACGCTTGTAATTATGAACAAATTGATTCTTCTGCAGAAAATTAAGCATCTTTATCCCTTCAATGATAAAATAAGTATTAAAATTTTTAAAGTTTGTCAAGACGGGAAAGAAAAATAGATTCCTCAATATCAATATATTACTTGAAATTTTTGAACTTTTTACAAAAACATATATTAAATAAAATCACTTTTTCATATTGCTTTTTTTTACTCTTTGTATAAAATAAGACTCGTTTTTTGTGTGTTTTAGCCTATCGCCGTTTTATATCAGGGGAAAATATCGTTGGTTTTAGAAAAAAGGATCATTCAGAAAAAATATACCACAACAAATTTTAGCCTTGATTTGACTAAATTTTTAGCTGCTTGCGGAATATTCTTTTTTCATGTTAACACTTCTTGTTTCCCTTCCGGATTTTTATTTGTAATACTCTTTTTTATTATGAGCGGATTTTTGTTCTATCAAAATAAAAATCGCTACCAACATCAACCTTTTCTTAAAACAATTTTAAAGAGAATTGGAAGTTATTATTTTTATTATTTAATCTCTCTCGTTTTGTGGTACAACGTGGCATTTTTGGAACCGATTTATATTCCGTTTCAATTAACGCTTCGGAATATTTTGAATTATTTGCTCTTTCTTCCGATGATCAACTTATCTCCCGTATTCGGGTCTCAAGTCCTTTGGTTCTTGGGCGTATATACTTTTTTATTTCTTATATTGTTGATCGCCATTAAAATAAAATTACCTCTGACCCCAATCTTAGCGTGTGTTTCTTTGCCGGTTGTTCTGTTTTTGAGTATATTTTCTCCGCGTGGAGCTCCTCTTACAAGTCATATCACTTTTTCCTTTTTGAATCATCTCTCAATTAGTTTAGGCTTTTTGTACGGTATTGCCGGTATCGGATTGGGATGGATATGGGCTGCCCTTTTAAGTAAACTTTCCTTAAAAATTTCTGCTTGGCACCAGAAAATAGGATTGGGTGTCGGATTGTTCCTTCTTTTTTGTGAGGGAAAGAATATTCTTCCTTTCCCTGATATTTCTATTTATATCGTCTCTCTTTTCTTGCTTTTCTATGCCTCTTTGGAAAGCACGGATTCTCATCGATCCGATATGGTTTCTTTTTTTTCGTATTTGGGAGCTCTATCGGTACCGATTTATATTTTCCATTATGATCTGCTGTATTATTTTCAACCGATTGGTTTATTGAGGTTTATGCAACAAAATCCAATTGTTTTTTTATTGATTACTTTACTCTTTTCATCATTTATGTTGGGGCTGAAAAAGAAAGTTTCTTTTCTTCTTCAAAAAATAGTCAAATCTTTTTAAATTGTTAGTTTTTAAATTCTTTTGGAAGATAGAGAAAAAAATTTTTTAACAACGCTCTTTTTTGCTTGTGTAAAGTCGTTTTTTTTTCCGAATGCCGAAACCGATGAAACACATATGAGGTCTCTTTTTAGTATTTTTCTCGCTTTTGTACGGTTCCGTCCGAATTATATAAAACAGCATCCGAAACCGGTTTGTTTTCTTGAAAAATAACTTCCAGTCGCAGTTGCCCGTTTTGATAAAAAGATTTAAACGGGCCATCCAAAACACCGGATTTAAATGATATTTGAGACTTGAGCCACCCCTCTTTATCGTAGAGGTGAATCTCTTTGAGCGCATTGTTTTCATAAACCTCTGATCCCTTGAGCTCTCCTGTTTCGTAGTAAGAGCGTCCTTGCCCGTTCGCCTTATTATCCATGTAGGGAATTTCACGAACAAAATGACCATTCTCATCATAGACCCGCTCTATACCTATTTGACATCCTTTATCGTAAAAAGCGATCACTTTTATTGGTCCGGTCGGATAAAAGAGTTTCTTCTCTCCGTCTAAAAAGCCGTGTCGATATGTCTCAATGGCGGTTGGATGCCCTTGTTGGTCGTATAGCTGTGCAACCCCGTCTCGAAAATTGTTGTTGTAAGGAATGATTTCCTTTATGGTTCCATTGGGATAATATGTTTTAACAGATCCCGTCAAAATACCCTTACGATAAGGAAATTCCGATTTTAACGCTCCATTTTCGTAATATTGTTTGACCGATCCTTCTATCAAATCATCTTGAAAGGGAATCTCTTCGTAAAGGCGACCGCTCTTGTAATAACTTTTTGAAATGCCGTTCTTTTTCCCATCCCGATATGAAACGGTCGCCATGATTTGATTCTCCGTATCAAAAATATGATCCGTTCCGTTTTTCAAATTTTTTTCTTTATGAGTCGTTAAAAGTTTTTCCAGAAAAAAAGGAAAAGGGTAGGCAGTTGCCGTATACAGAGGTAAATCTGAAATGTCATTAACGGAATTGTCAGTGTTTTGTTGAGAATATCCGTCATGAAAAAATATAACCTTCTTAATTTGACCGGTCGGAGTATAGATTTTCTTTTCTCCTTCCGATAAGCCTTGCGAAACAGGTTCTTCAATAAAAAGAGAACCGTTCTCATCATAAACCTTGATAACACCGTTCGCTATACCTTTTTGATACGGAACTTCCGCTAATAATTGTTGGTTGTAATAAATCTTTACAAGACCCGTTATCGGCGTTTCTTTTTGATCATAAACCAGATTGTTGCGAAAATGAACTTCTTCTCTTGTGTAAACGGGGAGGGGTTCTTTACCCAAGGCCGAAAAAGAAAATATAAAACAACATAAAATCAATAATAAAAGCCTCATTGATGATCCCTTTCTTCTGGTACGGGTATCTTATCCTTTTTTTGGGATCTGTCAAATAAAACTTTTGGTTATTGATTCGGTAAAATGATGATTAACGGAACTTTTATCTCTGACTGTGACAGCCCCCCGTAAGAAGCCATTTGTTTCTCGTATCCTTGTTGTTTTTTCGTTGGATAGATCAGCTGGTTGGGTCCGGAGGTAATCGCCATAAAATCTCCGATAAAATCAGGCATATCAGCATGCATTATGCCGGGCCCCAGTAATCCGGATTTTAAAAACTTATTTTTCGGGAACAATAAAAACTCATCTCCCAAAATTTTGTTGAATTCCGCCTCAAACAAGGCTTCATATCCCTTTTTAATCCAAAAAGAAACCGATCTGCCTCCATGACTCGGTGGATTTGAAAACAGATTTATCAGTGAGGGAAACTGATCCAAAATGATATTTTCGCAGATGTCTGTTAACCCGTAATCCGCTGTTATGAGAAAGAGAGCCTCATGACTCTTTTGAAGCGTCTCCTCCAATAAATGATTGATTTGAACAATCAATTTATGCGTTTCTTCCGAAAAACACCCGTGCCTACATGCGGTGACAGCCAAATCCGTCCAGTAAACGCCGATTAGATGATCTCCTGACTCTTCTGTTATTTGAATAACTTGATTACAAACGGATTGAAAAGAATTTGATCCCTCTTTTTGATCGTGAGACGATAATAAGACAGTTTTAATCCCCGTGTGATTTTTAGAAATTTGTTCATAAATGGTTTGGTATTTTAAGTTGTTGCCAATCGAATTACCGGCGTTTCTTTCGGATAAAGAGGCCTCTTTTCGACAAGCCGTGTCGATCCCGTGATCGGATTCCTGAACAGAATTTATCCCTGGCATTTGACCGTGTTCCGAGGGTGTTAATCCCGTCTGTAAAGAAACGGTCGTCGTCGGTGGACTTGATGGAAAAACAGAAGAAATACTTTGGAAAAAGTGACGCCTTAAAAAAGAACTTTCATCCAAATGATATTCTAACAAAGCTTGACCCATACCGCTTAACGTCATATAAACAATGTTGCGTGGATGCGTGTCGGATAAAAGCTTATTTAATTCCTCAACCCCTTTGTGAGGTGAGGGGATATGATAATAATGCAGCAGAGAATTAGATAAAGAAACAATGCTGTGATTATAGTCGGGCGGTAAAATGGAATGTTTCATTAAATCCTCCTTTAATTTTATTTGAAAAGATTCTTCATTCTCTGTCAAGAAAAAAAACTTGTATCCTTTGGAATGTGATAAAATATAAAGAGTTGACAAGATAAAAAAGAATACTTATTTCCCCCTATGAGGGAGGAAATATCGGGTGCGGATATCTTTGATTTTGATCATATTGGGGATCTCTGTTTTCATTGCCTTATTTTTGGCGCCTTTTGGGGTTTATGAAACGGATCAATTGAAAAAAACTTCATATTCTCAAGCCGGTTTATCTAAGCCCGTTATTGTTAACCAGACTCAGCCGGTTATTGATATGAAAACCCAAAATCCTCCTCAAAAGGGAATTGCCGAGCAATCTCTTGAATTTTTAGACACAATGCCTGTGGAAGAATATTAATAAACTTGATAATTGAACAAAAAAGGGGAAGATTTTTCCCCTTCTTTTAATAGAACATTAAAAATAAAAAAGTGTTTAATCGATATCAAAAACGACCGGAAGCTCCGCCACCACCGAAATTTCCGCCTCCGCCCTGAAAGTGGTCGTCTCCGCCTTTGCCTCCGCGACCTCGCCCGATAATCGACAATAAAAGTAAAACTAAATCTAAAACTGCTTGAGCCCTGTATCCTTTGGGGTGGGACATAATGTATAAAAAGCCGATAACTCCGAAAATGATTAAAGCAAAAACACCCGTTGAATCAGTCGTTGAGCCTGTCTTTAAAGCCGTCGCCGGATTGATGGCCGGTAAATCCGATCCTTTTAATGTTGTCTCGATATCCGTCAGACCGCTTAAAAGGGCCTGACCGTAATTCCCCTCTTTTAAAAAGGGAGTTAATCGCCGAATGATTTGAGCTGAACGGGCATCCGTCATAACGCCCTCCAGACCGTACCCAACCTCAATGCGAACCCGTCTTTCGGTCGGTGCAATAATCAGCAAAAGACCATTGTCCGCCTCTTTTTGACCAATGCCCCATGATCGGCCCAGTTGATATCCGTATTCTTCAATTTCCTGCCCTTGCAACGAATTGGGAAGAGCCACAACAACTTGTGCCTGTTTAATGGATTGAATTTTTTGTTGTAGTTCTTGTTCCGTCTCGGGTGACAGGAGACCCGCTTCATCAACAATCGGCCCCGTTAACTTCGGGAAGACAAGCTCTCCCCGTACCGAAAGTGCATACGCAAAAATGAAAAAAACTTGAGCAAAAAACAGAACGTATTTTTTCATTCTGATTAAAAGGAAACTGTCGGGGCTGCTTGAGCTTCCGGCTCAATATCAAAAGAAGCTTTCGGCTCCATATCCGAGAAAATACGAACAATCCAAATCGTCGGTATTTTACGAATACGCGTATTGAATGCCTTGACACTGTCGATATAATCTTTTCGTGCCACGGTAATTCTGTTCTCTGTCCCTTCCAGCTGTGATTGAAGATCTAAAAAGTTTTGATTCGCTTTTAGATCCGGATATCGCTCACTGACAGCCATTAAACGAGAAAGAGCGCTCGATAAGGCAGATTGATTCTTTTGAAACGCTTGAATGGCCTCAACATTGCTTAACATCTCCGGAGAAACAACCGTCTTGGTCGCATTGGCGCGTGCTTCAATAACTGCCGATAACGTTTCTTGTTCATGTGTGGCGTATCCCTTTACCGTTTGAACCAAATTCGGAATTAAATCGGATCGTCTTTGGTATTGGTTTAAGACTTGCGACCATGACGCTTTGACACCTTCATCCATACCGATCATGCCGTTTAATGTTTTGACCACGCCAATACCGCAAAGTATGACTAATGCAACGATAATTGATAAAATAATCCATCCTTTTTTCATTTGCTTCTCCTTATCTCTCTGTCGAATGCACTATAAAAGATATTTTTTCTTTTTGCAAGCGGAATATCTTGATTGCGACATTTTTAAAAATATGCTATAAAAAATCAAATAATTTCTCTTATGACGTGGAAAGATCAGTAAAATGACACCAGAAGAATTAGAACAAATTGCGGCGTTTTTATTGGACACGATTGATCAAAAGAAAAGCTCTGCCAATGATATAATCAATACGTATACCAAAACGCATCGGTATATTGAAGGAAATGACAGACGGGAATTACTTAACTTGGTCTGGTCAACGCTTCGGGCCAAAGCCAGATTGAATTATGCTTATCCGAATATGGATACTCTCTCCAAAGTGAGGGCGTTGCAAAAAAACGGTATCCCCGATGTTCCCGATGCTCCCGATTGGGTTCGGTTTGAAGTGCAAGAATGGTTCTTGGCGCATATTCCGGATCCTCAATATGAGCTTCCCCCCTTGCTAGAGACGGCTCCCGTTGTTTTGAGGGCCAATGGGAATCGAGACAAAATCATGGAACAACTTTTGTCAGAGGGAATAAAAGTTCATCCGTGTGCCCGTTCCCCGTTGGGATTGATTTTGGATGAACGGTGCGATTTAACGGAAACAAAAGCATATAAAAAAGGCTTAATTGAAATTCAAGATGAAGGGGCACAGCTTCTTTCTCTCGAAATCGGTGTTAAACCCAAAGATGATGTCTTTGATTTTTGTGCCGGTGCCGGCGGTAAATCTTTGATTTTTGCTCAAATTATGCAAAATAAGGGATTTATTCAGGCGTATGATGCCTCTTTTAAACGCTTAAGCGAATTGTCAAAACGAGCTTATCGAGCCAAAGCTACCATTATTAAACCTGTTTTTAAATTGCCGGAAACATACAAAAAATTTGATCATGTCGTTGTCGATGCTCCGTGTTCCGGAACAGGTACCTGGAGACGGTCTCCGGATGGCAGATGGAGTTTGACTTTAAAACAATTGGAAAATATTGTGTCGAAACAAGCCGATATTTTGAACGTGGCCGAACAATATGTTAAGAACGGACATTTCTTATCATATATCACGTGTTCGTTAACTTTTGATGAAAATGAACGTCAGGTAGAACATTTTATTCAACATCATCCGCGATACCGAATCATTAAACAAGAGCGATTTTCTCCGGCTCGAACACAAACGGACGGGTTTTTCTTGTGCGTCATGCAAAAACAATAACAAACTCAAAAATATTGAAAATAACAGTCCCTCGAGACATCCTGTTGTTGGGGAGTTTCTCGTTTGTCTCATATCCGGCGAAGATATGCCAACGCATTTAAAATCTCACAAGCTGAAGATGTCCGAAATATTCTGTCGTCAGGAGCCTCTTGTTGTCCCGTATTCGGCGAAGATGTGCCAACGCATTTGAAATCTCACAAGCTGAAGATGTCCGAAATTTAATGGCGAACCGTGCTGTCCTGTCCTCCGGCGTTATACCGACCAAAGTTTTGAACGATTTGTTCAAACGCGGAAAGCTCTTTGCCTCCAACCGGCGTTGTTTGAGAATCATAGGCCACCCGTTTGGCATCTTGAAGTGTTAAATGGTCAATCGCCGTGACGGTTCCCGCTTGATTAAACGTAATGACGTAAACATCTCGTGCCGTTTCTTTCGGCTCTAAAAAGGCTTGGCTTTCTTTTTTGATGCGTGCGTAAATAAAAAAGTCTGTTCCGCCGACCTTATTTGTGACAGCCGGCTCGCCCAATATACGGATAATTTGCTCCTTTGCCATGCCGACTTTAACGGCATCTAATCTCTTTTGCGGGGGTAAATCACCGCTTTGGTACGTCTCAAGACCGCATGAACTTAAAAACAACGCTGATCCTAAAAGCAAGGTGTAAATAAGATGCTTGAACATTTTTCCCTTCTTTGTTATATTATATTCGGATAATATAAGAAAAAGAAAAAGGATCGTCAATGAAAAATTTAAATGAGGAGCAGAAATTAAAGGAATCCGAAAAGGGAATTTCTTTCCTCCTCGAAACAAGACAAATTACTCAAAAAACCAAACAACTTTCTCTGGAAGCCTCTCAAAAAGAACGAGATGCGTTGGCAGAATTTTATGATTTGCCCCTTCTTTCGTCTCTTGTCGCAGATCTTAAAATAACCCGAATAGGAGAGGTGATTGAAGTAAAGGGAGTTTTAAGGGCTTCTTTTCAACAGATCTGTGTCGTGTCAAATGAACCGTTCGATCAAAATATGAATGCCGATTTTACGGTTTTATTTACGGACAGACCCAGAGCCTTAACCCAATCGAAAGCTTATGATGTGGATATGGAAGAGGAGTATGTGGAACCCGTTCAACACGGAAGAATCAATTTAAAGGAGGTTATCTCCGAACAATTCGGATTGAATCTGAATCCGTTCCCCAAAAAAACAGAAGGGTATTTTGAATATTATGAAGAAAAATCATCGGATGAGAAAAAAAATCCGTTTTCCGTACTAAAAGAGTTGACAAAATAATTGTTTCGATATTAAATATAAAGAAAAAGGAGGTTCTTATGGCATTGGAATTATATGATGAAATCAAAATCCCCGGATATCAGGTGTGGGAGGTTGAAAACTATCGATATCGAGATTTGCTCGCAATGGTCGAGAATATTTTTCAAGACGGTGTTGTCACGGATGAGGAAATGAAAAGCCTTTCCTCAACGGAAAATGATGTCTTGTTGGAGTATATGTTGGTTGAGGATATGCTTAAAAAGGCCGAAAAGCTACCGTATGGATCTCCTCAAAGGGATGCTGCCGAACGTTTGAGAGCTCAATTGCACCGGTGCTATATCTTAATGGACCGCGCCGAGGCTATCGGTCGAAACGCAAATGAAGACATGCATGATCAAAAAACAGCCGAGTTAGATCGTTCTATGGGGGAACCGGCTATGAAAGGTGCTTTAAATATCTCAACAACTTTGGCCGGAACGCTTTTGCTTCAGGAATTAAGTTCTCCGGAAAGGAGAATTGAAGCTCAGGCTTCTGTTATGAAATCAAAAGTTTTAGATCGTATCCCGAATAATGTGCGATCCGAACTGGATCAAAAAATTGAACATGTTATTCAAAAAATGGCTGTTCATGAAAATGATCAGGCTTTTGAAAAAGCTTTTGAAAATATGGCCGTGATGCGGTTTCGTGCTCAAGGGCGTGAGCGTGAATAACAGACATTTTTAAAATATAATTTTTGAAGGGAATCTCAAAAAATGAGATTCCCCTTTTTTATGTTTTGTCTTAATCTTATTTTGTGACTTCAAAATATTCGCCTCGATTTTGTCTGGTGTCTCTTTCTGCTTGCTTTTCATTTTAAAGTTTTTTATACTGAAATCAGGGAGATTATGAAAGAGAGGTGCGCCATGGCATTGGATTATGAAGATGATGTTCCCGAATATGAAAGTTTATCCCGACACCCGGAAATTTCTCGATATCAGGATATTTTGGATTTTATTGTCGGCGTTTTTCGAGACGGCGTTGTCACGGATGCCGAGTTGTCTGAAATGAGATCTTTGGAAAAAGATATTTTGCTGGAATATTTTATTGCGGCTGAAGTAGAACGAAAATTATCCATAAGCGATCCGACTTCCCCGCACTATATGGCTGCCAAACGATTGTTGGCCCATTTGCATAGATGCTATATCCTGATCAATCGCGCTGTTGCAAAAGCTAAAATTTTTAATCGATTGGAGGCCGAAGAACAGGCAAAGGTTCTTCAAGTTATTCCCAAAAGGGTTAAGCTGTTTTTTAAATCAACCGATGAGGAAAAACAGAAAAAAGCCAGAGATCTGCTTGAAAGTCTCACATCTTCAACAGAGAGAATGTATGCCTCATTCCCGTTGTTGCGACAAGAATTGGCTAAATTGTCTCCGGAAGAAAGAAGTGAAATGGAAAATCGCGTAGAGATTGCTCTTTCCCATTTGGAGCATCATCAGGTGATTGTAGAATCTGAATTGAATAAAATGCTCGGCTTTAATTTTTCAAAGGAAGAAGAACGAGAACGATCTTAACATCTTGTTCGGATCAGGGCAATATGGAGAGGCTCGGATAAACGGTGGATGAAATCAGATGATTTGATCGAAATTTCCGTCGTGAAAATAAAGATCAACGTTTAGGCAACATCTTTATTTCACTTTTGTCTCGTAAGCGGTTCATTAAATGAATTTTTTTGAAAAATGTTTATTTTTGTCAGGGGGCAATAAAATCTCTTGACTTTTGAATAAAAAAAAAGTATAAGAAAGAACCTTTTGTTTTTTAAACGGGTGAGAACTGTTCAATAATAAGGACTGAGGCAAAGGCAGGGGATTGATTATTTGCTTTTATTCTCGGTCATGGTAAAGGAGAAGTCAAATGAAACGTACATATCAACCAAGTAAGCTGGTTCGTACACGCCGTCACGGATTCCGTGCCAGAATGGCCACGGTCGGCGGACGCAGAGTTTTAAATGCTCGTCGCCGTAAGGGACGTAAGTATTTGAGCGCCTAGTACAAACTGAAGAGGTAAATGTGGTGTTTATTTCTTAAAGGGACATTTTTGATTGTCCCTTTTTTAGTGAGAAGAAGTTTATGGCCTTTCAATTGGAACGAATCAAAAAACGAAAATATTTTATGGCGGCTGCCGCCAGCGGATTAAAAGCCGTCTCCGGTGGCTTGATTCTTCAAGCTTCTCCTAATTTATTGCCGGATAACCCGACCAGAGTCGGATTTACGACAACTAAAAAATTGGGGCATGCCGTTATACGCAATCGTATTCGAAGACGTTTAAGAGAGGTGGTGCGCCTGAATTTCGGATCTAAGGGATTGGCAGGATTCGATTATGTTGTCATCGGGAGAAAATCATCTTTGGATAAAAATTTTTCGGATCTTTGCCAAGATTTGAATCTGGCCTTAAAGACAATTCAACAACAGGTGGAACAAACTCAGTCTTTAGGACAGAAAATCGGGGGACAGGATGCTTTTATAAAGCAGTCAATGAGTAAAAAAAAGAAAGCAAAACGCCGATTTTTGAAAAATCTTAAGAATAAAAAATCAATATAAAATATGTAATAAAATATTTTAAAAATAAGATATACGCAAATAATTATTCTCGGATTGCTATTTGAACAAATTGATTTTTTTAAGAAGCTTAATTGCCAAAAGGTTTGAGGGCCATGTATTAAATAAATTGACGGATTAAAATAGGTCCTGCGGAGAAGATGTATGAAATACTTAATTTTGAAATACATAAAAGGGGGATCATGAAAAGATCTTTGTGGACGTTATGTCAAAAAATGCTTATCGGCGGGATAAAAGTCGTCCCGTTGATTCTGATTCGCCTCTATCAGCTTTTTATCTCTCCTTTGAAAACCCCTTGCTGTCGCTTTAGACCGACTTGTTCGGAATATGCTCGTGAAGCTTTTTTGTTGCATGGGCCGATAAAAGGTGCTATCTTGTCCGCCAAACGAATATTGCGATGTCATCCGTGGGGCGGATGGGGATATGATCCCGTTCCTAAGCCAATTCCTCACAAAAAGAAACGGAATATTTTGAAGATAAATAAATGAATTTGTTCAGTGCTTGTAAAAGGAAGAAAAATGACAAAAAAAATGGATGATTTTAAAGAAGAACAGCGAAATTTACTTTTGGCTCTTTTGTTAATTTTGGTGGCCTTATTCGCATTTGATTGGGTCTTCCCCTCTCAAAAATCAGAGGTTGTTTCGGTTCCCGTCACATCTCCCGATCCGTTGCCTGAAACGGTCGCTCAAGAGGCGGTGATGACCGATTCTTCAAAAGAAAAAAACGATCCGGTTTCTTTTGAACTGTCTGCAAAAGATTTTTCCGTTCCGATGGAAAATCCCTTGATTCGCGGTTCTTTTGATGTTTCAAACGGCGGAATTAACGCCCTTTCTTTGTCAGCCTACAAAGAAACAACGGCTCCCGACAGCCCCAATGTCGTTTTGTTAAATAAAGACTTTTATACGCAATTTTCATGGATGAGCTCCAATGCCGTTATGCCGGTCGCCGGGGATCAATGGGTTGCTTCAACCTCAAATCTGACACCGGAAACACCGCTCGTTTTGACGTTTGAAAATCAAGATATTAAAATTGAGCGAACCATCTCTATGGATGAGGCGTATATGATTACAATGACGGATCGCCTGACCAATTTAAAAACAACCCCTGTTTTTGTCTCGTTGACGGGACAAATTGTAAGAGCGATTGATCATGCTAAACCGCTTTCGACCGTTCATGAAGGGTTTACGGGTGTTTTAAACGGTCGCTTGGAGGAAGAAAAATACGCTGATGTTCAAGATGACGGCTTTTTTAAGGAAACAACCGGCGGTTGGTTTGGTCTGACGGACAAATATTGGCAGACAATTTTGATTTTGGATCAAACTCAAAAGGTGAATGTATCTTTTGTCCATTTGAAAGATAACTGGTTTAAAGCCTCTTTTGAAACGGCCGGAGTGCAGGTTGAACCCCGTCAGACGATTACGCAAACAACCAGAACGTTTGCCGGCGCCAAAGATATAGATCTCATCAATGATTATCAGGAAACACTGGGTATTCCGAGATTTGATTTAAGTATTGATTTTGGCTGGTTTTATTTCTTAACAAAACCGTTCTTAGCCTTTTTAAACTGGCTCTATGGTTTGTTGGGCAATATGGGTGTTGCGATTTTGGTCTTTGCGACTCTCATTCGAATTGCTTTGTTGCCGATTGCGACAAAGTCATATGAAAGTATGGCTAAAATGCGTAAATTCCAACCCAAGATGAAAGCTTTACAGGAACGCTTTAAAGATGACCGACAAAGACTTCAAA
>CALXPF010000022.1 GCA_944390205.1 uncultured Alphaproteobacteria bacterium | reverse complement strand
CAATAAAGAACTTGCGACAAAACATTTCACGAACACCTTTGAATCTTTAATTTATATCGACCGTTTTGATAATCCAAAAATTGTCATGAAGAAAATGCTAAAAAAAACAAGTCTCGCTCTGATCAAAGAGGAGACTTGTTTGCTTTAAGGAGCCTCTTCAGCCCCTATTTTTAAGAAGCCTTATGGGGCTTTCCCTTTTTCTTTGAAGCCCCTTGTTTCTCCTTCAAAGGGGTTGTTGAATTTTTTTTCTGAGTCCTTTTAGATTGAACTTTTCTTTTGAGGGATGTTTTTGTCGGCTGTTTCAATACCGCCGGAGCTTCTGTTTTCAAGTGTTCCGATTTTTGTTCTTGCATCACTTCTTTTTCTTCTTGAACGGGCTCCGTCACACTCGAAGTCACCTCCGGCAAAATGGACACACAACTTTGTGTTTGCGAATCAACTTTGTTTAATTTGTTTTGAAGGGCCGTTAAAACAATCAAATTAAACGCCAAAGAAAACCCGAAAATCCATGTTAAGCTCAACGGTTGATTTAACAACAAAATCATACCCAAAAACAACGTAAAGAAAAAAGCCCACGAAACAACGGCTAAACGAGAAATTAAACCGGATATCGGACATTTAAATCCGATTAAAAAGGCAAAGAATAACGTCATTAACAATAAAAAGGCATACCCGAACCAAATTAAAAAAGCCGACAAGAGTGCAAAAAAGATTAAAATGGCTTGGAACCCTTGTTGAACAAACTTCAAAAGATCCGACCCCGTCACAATCATATTAGGAATGTTTTGGTACGTTCCGGCCGACATCATTTGCCCGTTCAAATGAAGCCAGATATCACTTTTTGTTAAATACAAGCCATCTGAGCCCTCCGATATCTTCTGTTGATCCAAAGACGGATCAATAACCAAATAAAAAGGAGCGCCCATTCCTAATAAATCTTCTTTAAACGGTTTCTCCACCGAACGCAATTGATGATCTTCGAACGTCAGAACCGGTGCTTGCCCCAACACCTCTGCCATCGATGTTTGTTCCCACATAAATTGAAAAGATTTGTAATACATGGCATATGACAAAAGTACCACCAGAACAGAAAATAAAAACAAATATTTTAATCCGTACCCTTTCCCGTTTCGAAGATATCCGATAAACTTATCCATACTTAAATCCTTTCAAATGATTTTATTATTTAATACACACACTTTTAAGGAACGTTTTATCTTCTTTTATATAAAAAGTCAAGAGATCCGACCCCTCCTCCCATACAAAAAACGGTTGTCTTCTTTAACTATAAAAAACCTGCCGTCATTCCGATATATCAAAAAGCACCTTTAAATTTTGTGATATGGACCAAATATATTAAACCGATATATTGAAATATCGAAAAAATACGAATAGAATATCCATCATGTTATTTTCAGGAACCCTCTCTAAAAAATCTAAGCAGGAGATTCATATGAGGACAAAATACTTTTCTTTCAGTTTTCTGTTCTGTGTTTTAATGCTTACCTCCATGACCGCTCCGACGCCGGTACAAGGGAGTAACGATATAAAGGTCTCTTCAACAACTTTTGAGAACAATACCTCTCTCCCGTCGGAACAGGCCCATACACGATGTGGCGGAGATAATATTTCTCCCGATCTGTATTGGGATCACATACCAAGTGAAGCAAAAAGTTTTGCCCTCATTATGCATGATCCGGACGCCCCGAGGGCAGACGGTTTTTACCACTGGCTTGTGACTGACATTCCGGTGTCCAAAAAATCATTAGACCGTGGCGAAAAAATCGTGAACGCCAAAGAACTTAAAAATGATTTTCAAGAAGTCGGTTACGGCGGTCCTTGTCCGCCTGTCGGAGAACATCGTTATCGTTTTACGGTATACGCTCTTGATACGGATCAATTAAATATTTTATCCACCGATTCCCCTAAACAAATTGAACAAAAAATAAAAAAACACACCATCGCCCAAGGTACATTAACGGGGCTGTATCAGCAATAAACAATAAACCGACATCGACAAGCATTTCGTTTTGCGTAAATCTGTTTATGGCATTCTCCGAAAATCCGGATTCCGTTTTGCGTAAATCTGTTTATGGCATTCCCCGAAAATTCGGATTCCGTTTTGCGTAAATCTGTTTATGGCATTCTCCGAAAATTCGGCACTAATCAATATTAAAATCACCTATCAAGCCCCCGATCAAAAGCAATGTAGGGGGAACACTCCGAATGCCGACCACCTCGGCATACCGTCACAATCATATCCAAAAAAAATAAACGTGCTGAAAATATTGGTGGAGCTGAGGGGGATTGAACCCCTGACCTCCGCATTGCGAACGCGGCGCTCTCCCAGCTGAGCTACAGCCCCAAATCGAAAGAGATTTTACACTTTTTTATTTTGCTTGTCAAGTTTCATTTTTTAATATAAACTTTTTCCATGAAAAAAATAATATATTTTCTGGCAGGTCTTTCAATCGCTCTTTGTGTGGTGTGGTTTTTCTTTATTTCTTTTATAACAAATAAATTAATAGAAACCCTACCCCAATATCTATCAAAGTCATCCGGTTTTGCAATTACCTATCAAAAAATTGAAAGAGACCCCTCCTGCTTTTGGAATGTCTGTGTTATGCTCTCTGAGGCAACTCTTCTTTTGAATAAGAACCAAATTCATCTCGGGACGGTTCGTGTTCAAACGAATCCTTTCTTTCTGAACCATATCCGAATTAAAACCGCACCCGCAACGGAAAGCCCTTCCTTTATTCGATTAGACGGTTCTTTCACCCCTCGTTTGATCGACATCAAACAAGCAAAAATCAAGATTCAAGACTTTTCGGCCGTTCTGAACGGATCTTTTAATCCTGTCACACAAACCGGCCGATTTTCGGCTCAAACCATTCACCTGTTTTCCTCTGTCACACCCTTTTTACCGCAAGAACTAAAATGGACGGCATTTTTATTTTTAAAAGACACACCTCAAAAAATCTCAATTGAAATAGACAACGGTGTCATTCGACTGCAGGGAATTCCCATAACAAAACTGCCTGCAACATCTATTTCATTGAAACCGCTTTTGTTTTAATTTCCATAAACAATTACCGACCTAACACAAGGAGGGTGACCCGTTCCGAACCACGCCCCGCCCCAAACCTTCGTAAGCCTAACGATCGGGCCGGTACGTTTCCCCCTGCCGACACAGGGAATGTGCCACTCAAATCATAAAAAAAAGGAAGCGTGTCGCTTCCTTTTTAATCCAAACAAAAAACGCTATTTCTTCTTTGCGGCATATAAATCCGATTTAACCGGTTTTTCTGCTGCTTTAGAAGCGCAAGCCTTTTTGGAAGAGCAGGCCTTTTTAGGGGCTTTTTCAACCGATTTGGTTGCACACGCTTTTTTAGAAGAAGACTTAGAATTTCCGGCAAACAATTGCTCGCAGGCCTTAATCCAACATTCTTTTTCCTGACCCTCCGGTCGACCGGCTTTTTCCCAAATGTAATAAGCGGCCACACGGATATTTTCTTCATCTTTTTGCGTTAACATGTTATTTTGTCTCCTCTTCATCAATAACCATTTGAAACAATTACACTATAAAACGGAGAATTTTTTTTTGCAACCTTTTTTTTCGAAAAGAGTACATTTTTTTCGTATAATTTTCGAAAATGAAGAAGCTCCGGAATAACAGATTGTTTTCTCAATATTCTTCATCTATCAATCCGTGGGGTTGATCCGTTATTCTATATGAGGCTCTCGCTATAAAAAATTCTTTACTTTATATCGCTACTTTTGTTCTTAAAACACTTAACGGCGGTAGAGCATTCATATCCGCCTCCGAAACGGGAATCAAAACAGATTGTCCCAAATGACCCGAAGAGATTGATTCTGCCGCCTGACCGGATGAAGCATCATATAATTCCGTCACGGTGAGTTGTATCGGCTTGACACAATAAGGGGACAATGCTTCTAAAATCATTCCTTTTGTAATTTTATGTTTTACTTCTATTTCCAAACAATTTTTCCGAGATCCCAAAACACGGCCGGCATACCGCCACAAACCGGAGCTGGCCGACACATCAAAATTCTGAGCTTCCGGACCGGCGTTTCCATCCAAAAATCCAACCGTATATCCCCGAGAATGAAGGGTCATCAATTCATCCATATACAAATCCGGTTTCCAAGAAGAAGGATCCGAAAACCAATCATCAATGGCGTGTCGATAGGCTCTGGCCGTAATGGCTGCATAATATTCGGATTTATTTCGGCCCTCAATTTTAAAAGAATCAATGCCGATCGGCAAAATCTCATTTAATCGAGGCAACCAGCATAAATCTCTTGAATTCATAATATAAGATCCCTGTTCGTCTTGATCAATCTGCATCCACTCTCCCGTACGTGTTTCCTCCTCTATATAATAGACTTTATTCGGATCATAGCGGGGATCTTTTGTATCGACCGATTCATACACCTTATACCGCCACCGACAAGAATGTGCGCAATTCCCCTTATTGGCACTGCGCCCCGTCATAAAGTTAGAAAGGAGACACCGCCCCGAATAACTGACACAAAGGGCTCCGTGAACAAACGTTTCCAATCGAATATCCGGACACTCTGTTCGAATTTCTTTAATTTCAGCCAACGGGACTTCTCGTCCCAAAACACATAAAGAAGCCCCCTGTTCTTTCCAAAACCGCACCGTTAACGTAGAGCAGACATTGGCTTGAGTTGAAATATGAAGCGGTAAATCCGGTATTTCTTTTTGTATCATTCGAAAAACACCGGGATCAGCCACAATCACGCCGTCCGGATTTAACTCTTTTAAATGAGAAATAAACATTGATAGTTTCGGAATATCTCGATTATGCGTAAACAAGTTAATCGTTAAATAAATTTTTTTACCAAGCGAATGCGTATATCGTATTCCCTCTTGCAGGTCTTCAAACGAAAAAGAAACTTTATTTCTGAGGGAAATCCCCGGCATTCCGGCATAAACGGCATCTGCACCATATAAAAAAGCGGTTTTTAAACGATCCAACGACCCTGCCGGCAACAAAAGCTCGGGCTTTTTTAACTGTTCGGTATCCATCATTTTTTCCTTTGTGAAGCGATCGACTTTTCTTTATGTGTCAATAAAAAATTTAAAAGTATCGGTAGCGGAAGCGGTTTGGAAAATAAAAATCCCTGCCCCACGTCACACCCATATTTTTTCAACCAATTTTCTTGTTTTACGGTTTCAATTCCTTCAGCCAAAACCGTTAAGTTTAAATTATGCCCTAAATTGATGATGGCCGACAAGATCGTTTCATTGCTCTTTTTTTCAAAGAGTGTTCGAATAAACTCCCGATCTATTTTTAATTTATGAACATTGAGTTCTCTCAAGTAGTTAAAGGAAGAATATCCGGCGCCGAAATCGTCAATGGACAATCTGATTTTTAAATCATCTATTTTATTCAAGACCAAAAGAGCATCGATAAAATTTTCAACCATGGCCGTCTCGGTCACTTCGCACTCCAAAAATCCGGGATCGATCTGATACTTGTTTAAACTGCGTTTAATGACAGTCAAAAGAGCCGGATCCTGCAATTGAACGACCGACAAGTTAACCGACATAAAAAGTTGATTAAACCCATTCTTTTTTATTTCTCTTAAGTCTTTCAAGGCTTGATTAAAAATAAACGGTGTCAATTTATGAATTAACTTTGATTGTTCCAAAAGAGGAATAAATTCCATCGGAGAAACCTGTCCTCGAACAGGATGATTCCATCTCAACAAAGCTTCCAGCCCCAAAATTTTTTTTGTACCCAGATCATATTCGGGTTGATAATAAAAAACAAACTCTTTTTTTCGAATGGCACGATCGATCTCGTCTTCCAAATGATCCCAACAGGAGGTTATTTTGTGTCGTTTAAAAAAGAAAAAAGCCATTCAATTCTCCTTAGCCGATAACAATATCTTGAAACTTTTCCACTCGCATGGCGGGGAAAATTAACGTCACCGTCGTTCCCTCACCCAATTGACTTTTAATTTCAACGCGTCCGCCATGTAAATGCATGATTCGATCAACCAAAGACAATCCCAATCCGGACCCCTTATGGGTACGCGTCATCACATTTTCGACTTGAACAAAAGGCGTCATGACGGCAGACAATTTATCTGCCGGAATACCAATGCCGTTATCCGAGACGGACACCAAAAAATCACCCCGTTCATTAATATCCAAATCAATAAAAATATGACCATTGTCTTTGGTAAACTTAACGGCGTTTGACAACAAATTAAGCAAAACCTGACGTAATAACCGAACATCCGCCAACAATTTAGGAAACGGATCATGATCCACGACTTCTATTTGACGCTTTTCGGCTTCCGGATATCCGGATACGATTTTTAAAACGTCCGACAAGACATTATCAATATCGATCCATTCCGATTTTACCTGCTGTTTATTCGCCTCAATCTTGCTCAAATCCAAAATATCGTTAATCAAAGACAATAAATGTTCTCCGCTTTTATAGATACGAGCGGCATACTCTCGATAAACAGGGGAATTAATCGGACCGAAAGCTTCGTGTTGCATCGCAGACGAAAAGCCTAAAATCGCATTAAGAGGTGTTCTCAATTCATGGCTCATATTGGCCAAGAAATCAGATTTTGACTGACTGGCACTCTCTGCCGTTTGCAACGCCTTCTCAAGCTCTTCCGTCCGTTCTCGCACCTGTTGTTCCAAGTCCAACTGCTTTAAATGGGACAGTTGGTGATAAGAGCACAGCAACGGGACTGTTGCCAAGATCAAAATCAAATCCAACAAAATCGGTGATAGTGGGATCCGCCCCTCCCCCAAAACGACAAAAAGAAGAGCCCCCCCATAAAAAACTATCGAAAAGAGCCACATTTGTTTTGCTTTTTTACGATTCATTTTTCCTCTCGTTTCTATATCTCTTGATCTGTTTATACTCTTTTTTTGAAAAAAAAGCAAAAAATTATTACACTTTTAACCTTTTTTATCCTATACTCTTCTAAGATGAATGAAAAACAAAAAAATGTAAAGGAAATAAAAATGTCAAGACAAAAACCGATTGTACTTTGTATTTTGGATGGATGGGGATACCGAGCGGAAAAAGAAGATAATGCCATTGAAATGGGCAACACCCCCGTTTGGCATAAACTTATTCAAACTTATCCGACAACCATGTTGCAAACATCCGGTCTGGATGTCGGCCTTCCTGCCGGACAAATGGGTAATTCCGAGGTCGGGCATACGAATCTCGGTGCCGGACGAATTGTCATGCAAGATCTGCCCCGAATTGATCAAGCTATCGAAACCCATGCTTTGGAGAAAAATCCGGTTCTTGTCGAGTTGATTAACCGATTAAAAGAAACACGGGGCACTTGTCATTTAATGGGGCTTATCGGGCCCGGCGGTGTTCACGCCTCTCAAAATCACATCAACGCCTTGGCACGTATTTTGAATGAGGCAAACATTGAGGTTATGTTGCACTGCTTTATGGATGGCAGAGACACGCCTCCCGATTCCGGCTATGGATATTTAAAAGAATTGGAACAAACACTGACTTCTTTACCCCATGTTCACATTGCTACCATTTCGGGACGTTATTACGCCATGGACCGAGATAATCGGTGGGATCGTATCGATTTAGCCTACAAAGCTTTGGTTAACGCCGACGCCCCTCGTTTTGAAACACCGGATCAAGCCATGCAAAACACGTATGCTCAAAAAGTATACGATGAGTTTATTGTTCCTTGTGTTATTAACGGATATCAAGGGATGAAAGACGGTGATGGTTTAATTATGGCAAATTATCGATCTGATCGAGCCAGAGAAATAACGCGAATGCTTCTGCAACCGGATTTCACACTGCATGACAGGGTTCGTGTCGTCACCTTTGCGGCTGCCGTGGCAATGACGGAATATTCCACCGATCATAATGCTTGGATGAAAGTTCTTTTTCCGCCGGAAGATCTCAAAAATATTTTTGGAGAAATCGTTGCAAATGCAGGTCTTAAACAACTTCGAATTGCCGAAACGGAAAAATATGCTCATGTCACTTTTTTCTTTAACGGCGGGAAAGAGACTCTTTTTAACGGAGAAGAGCGCATTTTGGTTCCAAGTCCCAAAGTGGCCACTTATGACTTAAAACCGGAAATGTCAGCCTATGAAGTGACGGATCAATTAATCGATGCAATTAAAAAAGATTTGTTTGATGTGATTATTGTCAATTATGCAAACGGAGACATGGTCGGGCATACAGGTGTTTTGGAGGCAGCGATCAAAGCAGTTTCCGCCGTTGATGAATGTCTCGGAAAAGTTGTCAACGCCGTTTTAGAGAAGGACGGATTACTGTTTATAACGGCAGATCACGGAAACGCCGAAAAAATGAAAGATCCCAAAACGGGGGCTCCGTTTACGGCACATACCAACACACCTGTTCAAGCCGTCTTGGTAAATGCCCATGGCGTCACGGCATTAAAATCCGGAAGATTATCCGATGTTGCACCGACATTATTGGATTTGATGGGACTTCCGCAACCATCCGAAATGACCGGTTCTTCTTTAGTTGAGAGAGGATAATTCTTTTTGATCAAACGGGGTTTTATTTTTTCTTTATGTTTAATTCTTTTGGGGGGGCAAGGTGTTTACGCCGTGCCCTCCGAGAGTGATTTGGAGCGAATCGAACGGCAACTTGAACAAGAAGAAAAAACGCAAAAAGAAGCAAAACAAAAAGCCGTGGCACTCTCAACGGAAATACGGAGCGTCCAACGGCAAATGGTTCAGTCCGCCAAAATGATACAAGAAAAAGAAGAGTTATTATCTGATCTTGAAACACGTTTGGGAAAATTAAAAAAAGAAGAAAAAGAGCTCACGGAGAAGTTAAATTTAACGGATCAACAAATGGTTCAAATCGTCACGGGCCTTCAAACATTGGCTCTCAGACCTCGAGAGCTCATTTTATTCAAAACACAAACACCGATTGAGGCTATTCGGAGCCATCTGCTTATGCAAAAAAGTCTCCCGATTATCGGGAGTTGGAATGAGGCGGTCAAAAAGGACTTAGAAACGCTCATTCAAACCCAAAAAGATATTCAAGAACAGGCCGTTCAGATCAAAAGTTTAACCTCGCAACTTAATGATCGAACACGGCGTATGAATCGATTGATCCGTCAAAAGGCACGATTACAAGCCCAATACGATGCCACGCATCAAAAAGCCAAAAGAAGAGCCTCTCTTTTAGCAGAACAAGCAAGTGATTTAAAAGATTTGTTGGCCAAATTAGAAGCCGACCGACAACGAAGACTTGAGGAAGAAGAACGGCAACGTCAACGAGAAAAAAGAGCCCGTTTATCGCAACAAACCTCGCTTCAATTTCAATCCGGTTCATCCATGAATCGCGCTAAAGGCGCTCTGCCACTCCCCGTTCGGGGCCGTATCGAAGAAAATTTCGGGGATGTTTCCCTATCGGGAGCCCATGCAAAAGGCATGACAATTGCTCCGCGGGCCAATGCACAGGTCATTGCTCCTTTTTCGGGTATCGTGTTATTTTCGGGACCGTTTAAAACTTACGGCCAACTTTTGATTTTGGATAATGGCGGAGGTTATTTAACTCTTTTGGCCGGTATGGAACGCATAAACGTCTCTGTCGGGCAGGAGATTTTAGGAGGGGAACCGATCGGAATCATGGGAAATCGGGATCCGAAGCTGTATATAGAAATTCGAAAAAGCAGTCAACCGATTGATCCGCGCCCTTGGTTTTCAAAACGTTAAAAGGAGAAAAGCATGAAGTTAAAATTTGTATCTGTATCTGTCATTACATTATTTCTTTTAACAACCTTAACTGCACAAGGTTTTGCAAAGGAAGAAGAAAAATCGGATCCACGGCTTGAAAACCCATATGTTTTAATGGAGCTTTTCGGGGCCTCTTATAATATGATTAAATCCGATTATGTTGAAGAAACAACCGATAAAAAGTTAATTGAAGATGCCATCAACGGTATGTTAACGGCTCTTGATCCTCACTCCGGATTTATGGATCAAAAAAGCTTTGAAGAAATGGAAGATGAAACAAAAGGAGAGTTTGGCGGTTTGGGCCTTGAAGTGACCATGGATAATGGGTTGGTTCGGGTCGTGGCACCGATTGACGATACACCGGCTTATAAAGCGGGTATTCAAATGGGGGATTATATTACACACATTGACGGAACGGCCGTGATGGGGATGACCTTAAGCGATGCCGTCAAAAAGATGAGAGGCAAGCCGGGGACGGAAGTTATTTTAATGATTTCCAGAAAAGATAAAGAACCCTTTGAACTGGAAATTGAGCGTGCCATTATCAAGGTAAAACCGGTTAAATACGAAGCGAAAAAAGACATTGGTTATATTCGCATTACGACTTTCAGTGAAAAAACAACCCAAATGGCAAAAGAAGCCATTCAAAAGTTAACGAAAGAAATCGGTCAAGATAAGATTTTGGGATTTGTCATTGATCTAAGAAACAATCCCGGGGGATTACTGGACCAAGCGGTTGGGGTCAGTGATCTCTTTTTAGCTCAAGGAGAAATTGTTTCTACTCGTTCCAGAAAGCCGGAGGATACATTGCGATTTTCGGCAACCGATCCCGATATGACCAACGGATTACCGCTTGTTGTTCTTATTAACGAAGGATCGGCCTCGGCCTCGGAGATTGTAGCCGGTGCCTTACAAGATCATAAACGAGCCGTAATTGTCGGTCTGAAATCTTTTGGGAAAGGCTCTGTTCAAACAATAAAAGCCATTCCCGGATTCGGAGGTATTCGTATGACAACGGCGCGTTATTACACCCCGTCCGGTCACTCGATCCAAGCAAAGGGTATTGAGCCGGATATTATTATCCCGCGAGCGAAACTGGAAGAACTTCCGGAAATAAAAGGGTTTAATGAAGGGAATTTACCGGGGGCTATTTCTGCCGAAGTCGGGAAAAAGGCTGTTGATTCACAAAAAGACGGCAAAAACAAGGATAAGGGAAAATCACCTCAAACAGAAAAGGATTCGGAGGAAAAAGAGGCCGATTATCAATTGGATCGAGCTTTGGATATTCTCAGGGGTATCGCTCTTTATCGAGAGAAGGAATAAAAATACGGGAAAGGGAAAAAAATGATTCAAACTTATCGTCCCAATGTCGGAATGATGATCATTAACTCGGAGAAAAAAGTCTGGATGGGAAAGAGAGCAGATGGAGAAAAATACCTCTATAATCAGCAAATGCCCCAAGGCGGAATTGATCTCGGAGAGACCCCCGATCAAGCCGTTTATCGTGAACTCAAAGAAGAAACGGGGTTAACGCCGGATAAAGTGAAGCTTATTACCATTTCAAAGCACTGGTACAAATATGACTTACCCGTTGGTCATAAAAAAAGAAAAACCGGACTTAAGGGGCAACGACAAAAATGGTTTTTATTTCTATTTTTGGGGACAGATAACGATTTTAAACTCAATGCGTTTCAAGAAGAAATTGAATTTAGTTCCTTTAAATGGATGAATCTGGAAGAAATAACTGAGGTTGTTGTTCCCTTTAAACGAGGGGTTTATAAACAAGTTATTCGGGAATTTAAACCCGTTATTGATACCTTAATCCTATCTCCGGAAGCAATTCAAAAGCCCTAAAAATCTTAGCCCCGAACAGAACAATGCTCGAATTGTTTTTGAAGAGTCTTTAAAAAAGAGGCATCCGTAAAAAAGGATTCAATCTCCGTGACGGAGGGCGGATTTTGATCTCCCTCAAAGGTACGATATTTTTGGAGCATATATGTTTTAACCCCTCGTTGAGAGAGATCGGTTGCAATTTCCAAAATATCTTCTTTTGTTAAATATCTGGGGTCACACGTCGTTCGACATTCAAAATTTTTTTCTGCCGATATCAATAAGGAAAGTGATTTTCGGACAAGCGGGGCCATATCCCTTTGCCCCGTCAATACCTGATATTTAGACCAAGGAGCCTTAATGTCCAATCCGATCCAATCCAAAAAAGGCAAACACTTTTCCAATCGTTCCGGATAAACACCGGAGGTATGAATTCCCACCGATAAGCCCAATTGATGAACCGCCTCAATTGCTTTTTCTACGGCGGGTTGCATTAAGGGTTCGCCACCGCTAAAAACAACTCCGTCCAGCCGTTTTAATCGTTCTTTAAAAAAGGCAAGTGCGGTTTCCCAGTCCATTTCACTCTCTCCGGACGGATCTTGAAGGCTGTAATTGTGGCAAAACGGGCATCTCAGAGGGCATCCTTTTAAAAAAAGAACCGCTGCCAAATGATCGGGATAATCAATTGTTGTAAACGGGACAAGACCGGCGATTTTAATCATACGTTTCCTCAAATTATTTAAATAAAACGTTGTCGGAAAGGACCTCTTATTTACTTTCTTTCAACATTTATCTTATTTTCATGAAAAAGGCGTTCCGATAAGAACGCCTCAATGAAAACAGGTTTCTTTTTAGACGGCTTTTTGAACCGAACAAGAGCAGAAATCTTTTTCTACGAACCAAACACGTTCTTCAAATTCAGATTTTTTACCTTTATTGAACTGACTATAGGGGCGGAAATAACCCATCACACGCGTCCAACATTCAACCGGTTGACGTTCTGCTTCATGCTGACTTAAAATTTCTTGATCTGTCATTTTAATCTCCTTTCAAAATAAAATTAATACGAAAGCCGTTATCAGGCACTTTTCAACTCTTTCCGTTTTTTCTCGATCAATTCCTGATCGCATAACGGACAGTATTTATGCTCACCGGCAATATAACCGTGTTTCGGGCAAATAGAATAAACCGGTGTAATGGAAACATAAGGGAGTCGATAATTTTCCAACACTTTACGAACCAACGATTTACAAGCGGCCGCAGAAGAGATTCGTTCACTCATATAGAGATGCAAAACAGTTCCGCCGGTATATTGTGTCTGCAAGTCATCCTGATAGTCCAAAGCCTTAAACGGATCATCCGTAAAGCCGACCGGAAGCTGAGACGAATTGGTATAATAGGGGGCCTCTTTTGTTCCGGCTTGAATAATTCCCGAAAAGCGCTTTTGATCTTCTTTTGCAAATCGATATGTTGTTCCTTCGGCCGGTGTTGCCTCCAAATTATACATATTTCCGGTTTCTTCTTGAAATTTAACAAGTTTTTCACGCATATGCGTCAAGAATTTTTTAGCAAATTCTCGTCCCCATGGAGTTGCAATATTTTCTCGATCTCCGGTAAAGTTTCGAATCATTTCATTGATTCCGTTGACCCCAATCGTTGAGAAGTGACTGTTAAAGCGTCCCAAATATCGTTTTGTATAAGGATACAACCCTCGATCCATATGCATGGAAATCGTTTTTCTCTTGATTTCCAGAGAAGTTTTAGCCAACTCCATCAATTCGTCCAAACGGTTGTATAATTCTTCTTCTTTCCCTTTATAAAGATATCCCAAGCGAGCACAATTAATCGTGACGACACCGATAGATCCGGTCTGTTCGGCAGATCCGAACAAGCCACCGCCTCGCTTTTTTAACTCGGTCAAATCCAATCTTAGCCGACAACACATAGATCGAACATCACTGGGTTTCATATCCGAATTCAGATAGTTAGAGAAGTAGGGAAGTCCGTATTTTGCCGTCATCTCAAACAAATACTCGGTATTGGGCGAATCCCATGGGAATTCATTGGTAATATTATAAGTCGGAATCGGGAAGGTAAACGGACGACCTTTGGCATCCCCCTCACCCATAACCTCCAAAAAGGCCCGATTGATCATATCCATTTCCGCCTGCAAATCCCCATATGTAAACTCTTGAACCTGTCCCCCGATAACCGGATGTTTATCTTGCAAATCAGCCGGCGGGTTCCAATCAAACGTTAAGTTTGTAAACGGTGTCTGCGTTCCCCAACGAGACGGGACATTCAAGTTAAAGATGAATGACTGCATCGCCTGTTTAACATCTTCATAAGAGAGCTTTTCAATTCTGACAAAAGGAGCCAAGTAGGTGTCCGCCGAAGAAAAAGCTTGAGCACCGGCCCACTCATTTTGCAGTGTTCCCAAAAAGTTAATCATCTGACTAAAAGCAGAGACCAAATGTTTCGGCGGATTTGACTCAACCTTATTGGGGACACCGTTAAATCCCTCCTCTAACAAAACACGCAAAGACCAACCGGCACAATAACCACACAGCATATCCAAATCATGGATGTGATAATCCCCGTTTCGATGAGCCTCACCGATCTCCGGTGTATAAACATGGTTCAGCCAATAGTTTGCCACCACTTTGCCGGACACATTCAAAATCAATCCGCCCAACGAATATCCCTGATTCGCATTGGCATTAACACGCCAGTCCGATCTATCCAAATATTCATTGATCGAAGAAATGGCATCAATAACGGCTCGCTTATCCTTCCGCATTTTATCCCGTTGTTCTCGGTACACAATATAAGAACGAGCTGTTTTATAATAATTGGATGAAATAAGAACCTGCTCAACAACATCTTGAATCTGCTCAATGGCCGGAATAACACCATACGCAAATTTATGTTTTAAAACCTTGACGACTTGCCGTGTTAACAACCAAGCTTCATCAGAGCCGAATTCTTTTGTGGCTTCTCCGGCTTTCATGATAGCCATAGCGATTTTTGTCACATCAAACGCATGCTTTTCACCGTCTCTTTTGATCACTTCTTTGAGCGGTCCAAGGTCAATGGTTGATTTTTCTTCATTTTGGATAACTTCCAACATCTTGTGATCTCCTCTGTCCAAAAATACTATATATTGTGTTAAATGGTTTGATGTTATGTATAACTAAAATATTTTTCATTCTAAAAGTCAATCCCTTTTCCCGCATAAAAAAATGTTTTTTTATAACCTCTTTAAAAGATGATATTTTTTTATTTTTATTTTTTTAAAAAAAACAAAAAAAGAAGAAGCGGAAAGGTCTCACCTTAAGTTGAAAAATGCATAATTATTTCACTTAACAAAAGAAAAAAAAGAATAATCTATTGAAAATAATATTCTTCTTTTCTTACTTTCCGAATCCGAGATATTTTTCGAATCCGAGTCCTTTTTCTTATCTTTTTGAGCAATATTCATTCGATCAAAAACAATCGCTCATCGATGATCTGTTGATTGTATTTATAAATTTTTACTCAATTTTAGAAAGAACAAATGCATTATCTTTTTTTACAAAGATTTTCGGGTCATATCTCTCCCACCGAACCTCCAATTGATTGCCGTTTAAAACGAGTGTTCCGCAATCTTGCGGTTGGGTTTTACGGCAATACAAATGAGATTCTGCTTTTGGGAGCATCTGATCTTGCCAGTTGGTATGAACTAAAAAGAGGCTATAATCGGCACTGTCTCTTTCTTTTCGTAAATGAAGCAATCCCCCGTATTTTTTTTCTCCCTTGTGTTTCATAATAATTCGAATGTCATCTTTGATTTCATCATAGTAAGACCAATCAAAGGGAGCCCAAATATATCGAGGATCCATTACCAAGGGATTTTTAAGATCTAAAACATATCTGTTCAGATGCGACTCATCGTGCCATCTGGCCATTTGCTTTTCTTTCACGTCGATTAGAGTTCGCTCTAAAATAACTTCTGTCATTTTAAGAAAATCTTCGGATCGTCCGCCGTTAAAACCACCTTGAATATAAACCTTTCCCTGTCCCATCATAATATAAGCGGTTGATCTCGGATTACGATCGTACGGGAAGCCAAACGGATTCCGATGCCTATAATATCCGGGGTGCCAAGCAAACATCAATCCCTCTTGTTCTTTTGTCGGCAATATTTCATCATGGACCGGTCGAATGACTTCGGCGTTTCCGTTTAAAAAATATATATAGTCATATTGTGACAACAAGTCTTTTATGGAATCAAAAAACGCCCACCTCATTAAAGAAACAAATGGAAACTTAAGTGGACCGATTAAAACTTTCGTCACGTTATCCGGAACGACAAGATCTTTATCATCCGTAAAAAAGAAATAATGCTTGGGATATTCCGGTAAAAAATTTTTCTCCATGCTTGAATAAAAATCATCCCAAAATACGGTGTACCGATTGGTTGCAATATATAAAATGGCAATAGAAGGTTTAGACCTGAGGATCGGTTTTTCAGCAGTCTCTGACCGAGAAGAATAAATAAAAAGATATGCCATCCATCCCAAAAGAAGGAGCAGACACAGGCTCATTCCGATCCATTTAATTTTTTTCATACCCATATATCCTTTTGTTATATCTGATATTTGAGTGAAAGAGTACATGATATTCCTCAAATTGTCAATATTGCCACTTTTTTTTGAAAAAAACATATTCCCGTTTAAAAATGTATAAAAGAACTTGATTTTTCTTCTTAAAGCAGATATACTGTGTGGTGTAGGTTGCGAGTGTAGCTCAATGGTAGAGCGGAAGCTTCCCAAGCTTAAGACGAGGGTTCGATTCCCTTCACTCGCTCCATTTTTTTATAAAAAATCCAATACATGTTTGTGAAGGGAATCTCACCCTACGGGTTCTTCAATT
>CALXPF010000021.1 GCA_944390205.1 uncultured Alphaproteobacteria bacterium | reverse complement strand
GAGCCGTTGTTGCTCGTCCCGTCCGCAAACCGGAAAAATCTTTTTTAAGAGCCTCTTCCGTCTTGGCTAATCGGGTTTGCATATCCGCTTTAATATCGGCAAAACTCATCTTATTATCCTTTCTTCTCTCTTTGATAAAAACGTGTTTTATACTATACAGGCTTTCATAAAAATTGCAACTGATTTTTCAAGCGGAGAAATCAAAGCGTCCCTCAAAAATAAAACCCGTCATGATCCGCTCCTCGCATATTTACCTTAACATATCGTTTTTCATCATTCTTTTGAGATAATCCCGTTCTTATAAAAAGGGGGATTTAAAGCTCTTTCGAACAATAAATCCCCTCACATATTTTTGAGTTTTTAAATTTCAGGTTATTTGAGACAACTTGAAACTTCAGCGGCAAAATCTTCTTCTTTTTTAGCCAACCCTTCACCCAATCCAAATCGGACAAACGATTTCAAAACAACCGGTTGGCCCAACTCTTTGGAGGCTTCCGCCAAAATGTCTTTAATCTTTTTATCCGGATCCATGATAAAGGCTTGTTCTTGAAGAACAACTTCCTCATAGAACTTACGAATACGGCCGTCTACCATTTTTTCAATAATGTTAGCGGGTTTTCCGGAAGCTTTGGCTTGCTCTTCGTAAATCGATTTTTCATGAGCCAATGTCTCCGCATCAACGTCCGCAATACTCAAAAAACGAGGAGCCGTTGCCGCAATATGCATCGCAATTTTCTTTCCGAACTCCATTAACCGATCAGCGGGAGCATTGCTTTCCAAAGCAACCAAAACACCGATCTTTCCTAAATTCGGGACCATGGCCGTATGAATATACGGAACAACAACACCGTGATCAACCGAAACATATCCGGATCGTCTCAAATTCATATTTTCACCGATCTTGGCAATCAACTCCGTTAAAGAGGCGTCAACCGTTTTTCCATCCAAATCAGCCGCTTTAATCGCATCCATATCGCCCTTTTGTGCCAAAGAAACATCCAATGTCTTTGTTAAAAATCCTTGGAATTCCCCGTTTCGAGCAACAAAATCCGTCTCGGAATTTAATTCAACAATGGTTCCTTCCGTTCCTTTAACACAAACACCGACCAATCCTTGTGTAGCGGCTCGACCTGATTTTTTCTCGGCAACGGACAATCCTTTTTTACGCAAAAAGTCAATTGCCTGTTCCAAATCGCCCCCGACTTCGGATAAGGCCTTTTTACATTCCATCATGCCGGCGCCTGTCTTTTCACGAAGTTCTTTTACCAAACTTGCTGTAATTTCTGCCATTTTTATCTCCTTTATAAAAAATAAAGGGGTGGGGGAATCATCAGATACCTCCCGCCCCCAAAATAACAACTGCTTCTGTTATGCGTCTTTTTGTGTTTCTTCGGCAGGCGTATCATCGGCAGATAAAGAAGCACCCGTGTCTTCGGCAACGACTTCAGCCGTACCCAAATCAACACCGGCAGCTTTTAATTCTGCTTGAATACCTTCCAAAACGGCACCAGAGACCAAATCACAGTATAAATTGATGGCTCTGATTGCATCATCATTTCCGGGAATCGGATAGGTAATGCCGTCCGGATTAGCGTTGGAATCACAAATAGCCACAACGGGAATACCCAATTTTTTGGCTTCCGAAACGGCCAATTCTTCTTTAGGAACATCAATTACAAAAACAAGATCCGGACGACCGTTCATATCTTGAATACCGCCCAAAGAAGCAAACAATTTCTCGCGCTCACGCGTCATGTTTAACTTCTCTTTTTTTGTAAATCCGTCCAATTCACCCTTTTCAATTTTAGAATCAATTTCTTTCAAGCGTTTAATGCTGGAAGAGATTGTTTTCCAGTTGGTCAACATACCACCCAACCAACGGTGATTGACATAATATTGTCCGCATCGTTTGGCAGCAGCCGCAACCGGTTCTTGAGCTTGCGGTTTTGTTCCCACAAACAAGATCTTACCGCCTTTGGCAGCAACATCCCGTACGGCCTCGAGAGCCTGATAAAGCATGGGAACGGTTTGACCCAAATCCAAAATATGAACGCCTTCACGGGTTCCGTAAATATAAGACTTCATTTTCGGGTTCCAACGACGAGCATTGTGACCGAAGTGAACGCCCGCTTCAATAAGCTGACGCATTGTAATTGTCGGAAGTGTCATTTGTTAATCCTTTCTTTTTCCGGTTAATCCTCTGCGAACGAGATATAGATTTCTCTACACCGGAAGCGGTTTTTCCAAACGGAGAAAACGCTTGATTCGCATGTGTTATACCGTTTCTACGTGTCACATCACTTGAAAACGGTTTTGACACCATACACTTTTTTTTCAGAAAAATCAAGGAAAAAATTATAATCCCCCGTGGGTGGATTTTCACACAAACAATCACTCACAGATGCGTTGAATATCCGTAGCAAAAGTCTTCTGCTTCATCGGTTGAGCGATCTGTTCTCCGATCTTGGTCGGTTGATCTTGAAGACGGCGCATATCCGTTTCTTTTTGGCTTAAATCCGTTTCTCCGACCAATCGATAAAGTCGTCTTTGTTCTTCGGGCAACAACCCTTTAATTCTTGTTTCAAATTCCGTGGTTTGCTCCGAATTTGATCTCAAAACGGTATCCCCATTCAATAGACGCATCAATCCGACATCTTTGTTTCGCAAGGCCAGATGACGGGTGGCTCTAAGATCCTGATCTGTTTGAGGATCCGGTTTTATTTGATCCAACAAATAGCATAATCCCTCCCGATTTTTGGTATATGCGGCATTATATAAAACCCCTTGAGACGCATGGTCTTTCAAAGACAAATCCATTCCGTTTTGAACCAAAAAATCCAAGCATTCGGCATCCGCATATCGAGCGGCGTAAATAGCAACCGGATCCCGATATCGATCAACTCCGTGAATATCGGCCCCCGATTGAACCAACACCTTAACAATATCCGTCTCATGTTCTTCCAAAGCAACCATCAGCGGTGTTTTTCCTCGATCGGGGGACGCGATGTTCACATCCGATAAATAGGGCAACACCTCCGTTAACTTATCTTGGCTTTGAGGTGATTTTAAAATCAAATGCAACAACGGTATTTGAAACGAATCAGAAATAAGCGGCGAAAAACCCGCTTTTAAAAGAAGAGCCACATCCGTCGCCGTACCGCATTTTACCTGATTGATTAAAATCTCGTTTTGTCGCTCTTCGGGAAGATCTTTTTTGGTTTGCCGATTTAATAACACGGAAAGTCGTTCTTTTTCTTCTTGTGTTAAATCTGATTTTAAACTGAGCAGGTCCGACGAGCCCCTCTCTTCCGACTTTCTCTTCGCCTCCCAAAAACAAAGTAAAATCCGGCGAGACTCCGGATCATCCGACGCCGCCGAACGAGCCTTTGACAACTCTTGACGCCAATTTTGTTCTTTGACATCATATACACTCGCCAAAAGAGGCATCAAGTCTGATCGTTTCAAACGAATGGCTTCCGTTAAAACGCCTTGTCCGTTTGATAAGAAAAGGGGTAATCCCGCATCCATTAGCATTTTAAAAGCAGACGGAGAGGCATATTTGACGGCATACGACAAAACACTCACGCCCTCCCGATCAACAGAATTTAAGTGAGCTCCGGAGGTCGCCAACAACCGAACGGCTCCAAATCTTTTTCTTGACAACGCGATCATTAACGGCGTTTGACCGGTCAGTGAGAATGTCGCATCAACGCAAGCACCCGCTTTTAAAAGTTCTTTTGTTTTTCGATAAGTCTCCGTTTTGCTTTCAACGGCAAAAAAAAGAGCCGTTTTTTCCTGAGATATTTTTTTGTGCCCGATCTGAAAAGTCGCATTCGGATCAGCCCCTGCCGTTAACAACAATCGCACATCACGAAAAGTGCCGTATCGTATCTGATTGATCAACTCCGTATCTAAACGCTCTTGAAGAGACGGTATCATTGAAAGCCTTCCTCTCTTTGGTTCTGTCCGATTGACTTAAAAAATCACCGCCATGCCTATTTTTCCGACTTAAGCGGTCGAGCCAACAATTCAAAAATAGCTTCTCGAATCGGCTTTTGGTGATAAAGCACGGCATTCACGGCAGCACAAATCGGCATTTCCACATTAAGCTTTTGAGAGCGCTCCATAACGGCTGCGGCGGTCGGAACACCTTCCACCGTTTTTAAACATGTTTTTAAAACCGGCTCGGCAGCACCCACTTCTCCGATTTCAAACCCGAACGAAAAATTGCGAGACTGCTTACTGCTCGCCGTCAACACCAAATCACCGACTCCGGACAAGCCCAAAATACTTTCCGGCAATCCGCCTAAAGCAACTGCCAATCGCTTCATTTCCGTCAACCCTCTGGCGATTAAAGCGGCCCTCGCATTATCACCCAAAGAACACCCCTCAATAATGCCGGAGGCAATCGCCATTACGTTTTTCACGGATCCGCAGACCTGAGGGGTAATAATATCCGTTGAAGAATACGGCCGGAACCGATCCGTTCTTAACATTTGACACAAACGATCTGCCTCTCCTTCCGTTTCGGAAGCGATCGTCACGGCGGTTGGACATTCACGTGCCACTTCGGCCGCAAAGTTCGGTCCGGATAAGACGGCCGGCTTGAGATCCGGCTTTAATGAATGAATAACCTCACTCAATAACAGCCCCGTCTTTAATTCTATTCCCTTAGCACACAAAACCAAAGTCTGATTCGATTTAAAATACGGGAGCATATCCGTAAAAACAGATCGTGTAAATTGAGCGGGCGCCACCAACAAAACCGTTTCGGCATTTGCAAGAGCCTCCTCTAAAGAGGGGGTTGCTTTTAAGGTGGTCGGCAACATTACGTCCGGCAAAAAGGGATTTTGATGTTGATTGTTAATGCGATGAACCACCTCATCTTCTCTGGCCCAGATACGCACAAAATTGCCGGCTCGACAAGCTGTCATCGCCAAGGCCGTTCCCCAAGCGCCCGCTCCGATAATACTGATTGAAGCCATTTTTCCCTCCTTTTATTTTCCTATTTCCTTTAATGCAAACTCTTTCGCCGACACATAATCAAACTTACCCGTTCCCAACAACGGCGGATGATCCGTCACAATAATGCGAGACGGAATGCCAAGTTCGGTTGCCCCCGCTGATTTAAATGCCGAAATGAGCTCTTCTTTATTAACATCTTTACAGGTTGTAATCAACACAATTTGTTCTCCCTTTTTGGAATCGGGAATGTTAACGGCTCCCGATACAAACCCCGGCCATCTTTTTTCAACAATCATTTCAACCGCCAATAAAGAAACCATTTCTCCCCCTATTTTGGCAAATCGTTTACAACGCCCTTTGATGAATATATAGCGATCTTCATCAACCGTCACAATATCTCCCGTATCATACCAACCGTCTTTCGGCGGATCCAATTGAAGCGGTTTATCATGTCGCATATAGCCTTGCATAATATTAGGACCTTTTACCCACAATTCTTGTCCTTCCTTAATGCCGTCCACCGGTTTTAACCGATATTCAATCCCCGGCAAAAAACGACCCACGGAATCTTTTCGTTGATGCAAAAACGTATTTACGGAGATAAAAGGAGAACATTCCGTCGCTCCGTATCCCTCCAAAATACGAACGCCGAATTTTTCCGACCAAATTTTCCGAGTTTCCTCCTTAACTTTTTCGGCTCCGGCGGCCACGACTCGCAAGCTGTTAAAGTCATACGGGTTGGCACACTTTGCATATCCGGCCAAAAATGTATCCGTTCCGAAGAAAATGGTCGCCTTTGTAGAGGCACAAATCTCAGGAATAATTCGATAATGAAGCGGTGTTGGATATAAAACCGTTTTTACCCCGACCAGCAACGGTAAAAATGTTCCGGCACTTAAACCGAAAGAGTGGAACATCGGCAGACAGTTCAAGAAAACATCTGTCGGCAAAACATCAATGCGTGACGGGATTTGATAGCAATTGGATAAAATATTGGTATGTGTCAAAAAAACGGCCTTAGGGAATCCCTCGGATCCGCAAGTAAACAAAATAACGGCCGGATCTTTTGAAGATACCTGAAGATTTGTCGTCTTTTGATACGCCTTAAAGGGCATCAGGGCTCCGAAAATACCGAATAATTTATCTTTTACCGTCAATAACTCTTTTAAATCCTCTAAATACAAGACCTTAATTTCGGCCTCTTCCAAAGCCTGTACAAGTGGCTCTAATTTAGCCAATAAAACAACCTTTTTAGCAGTTATAACCGTTTTTAAACCCACTGTTTGACAGGTTGCGATCACCTGCTTCGGTCCCGATGTAAAATTAACCATGGCCGGAATTTTACCAAACGCATGCAATCCCAAAACCGTCAAAGCGCAAGCATTGGATGTCGGAAGCATAACCCCGAGATATTTCTCGTTCGGAAGTGCTTTTTGAAGCAATTTACCCAAAACGAACACCTTTAAAAACAAAGCCATAAATTTGATGGGCTTTCTGTCCGTATCTTCCAAAACGGGTTTAAACCGACCTGCCATTTTCATCGAATGAATTAACGCATCAAACAGTGTTCTGTCTTTTTCATAGCTGTCAAACGTCATATCTGACAAAATATCATAAAGCATCGAGCTTGATTTTTCACGGCATTCCCGTGTCGTCAAGTTTTGACAAGCCTCAAAAGAAACGGGAGGAAGAACCGTTAATTTTATTGTCGGAAAAAATCGGAAATCAGCCTTTTTCCCCAAAACACGAGAAAAGAAAGTATAAGCGGCACCATCGATTCGAATCGGCAAAATCGGAGCCTCCCCCTTAACGGCCATCATGGCAGGTCCCTCGTAAATTTTCATACGAGTATTCCCTCCGTCAATAATTCCCTCCGTTAAAATCATACACAGTTGATCTGCCTGAAGTTGTTCCGCCATGTATTTAACGGCAAACGGACTATGCGGATCAAGCGGACGAACATCCACCAAATTCGTCATAAATTTAACGAGTGTTTTTTCAATTAACCGATCACTGACGGCAAAAACAATCTTTTTATCGATAAATGTCGAAATCAACAAGACGTCCAAATAAGAGGTGTGATTGGTAATAATCAAGGCTCGAGAACCGGCTTTTTTTAAGTTTTCCAAGCCCTCGATTCGTGCATTAAAGAGCGTTTTAAAAACAAATTGAAACACTTTTCTTCGGGAGCGAGCCGGCAATAACCGAACCATATAAACGGCAATCAGAATATTGGCAATTGCAAAAATGAGTAAAATTTCCAAAATGCCGAAAGACAAAGAGCGAAGGCTCATCACCAACATAAAGCAAATAATAACGGCGATTGCATTAACCACATTGGAAAAAGACATCATACGTCCCATTAAATGTTTCGGCGTTTTCATCTGAAGTAATGTATAAAACGGAATAATATAAACGGCCGCCAATCCGCCCAAAACAAAGACATCAAAAACAATTCGCCATCCGCACCAGTTGGTTGTCAACAATTCAAAAACAGTCATCCCTTTTTCTGTTTTTATTCCGCCGAATCCATAACTGGCAAAAATAAAATCCAACAAGAACGCCGAAATCAGAAGACCGACGATTGAGGTATAAGCGCCCATGTTATTTCTGCGAGACAGATAGGAATAAATAAACGAGCCGGCAATGTATCCCAACGTAAACACGCCCGCCGACAAAAACATAACAACGGACCAACGGGCATATAAAATCGTCCGGCCATACTCGGCGGAGAATAAAAAGACAACGGCGGAAATCATCCAAAACCAAGCAATTCCGACCAAGTAAGACCAGGTATCAAACTGATGCTTTAAAGATTTTAAAACAGTATCAAAAACGTGAAACGGATTTTTTAACAACACGATTTCCGGATCGGCCGGCTCCGTCTGAGGTAATTTAAGCGTTATCAAAAAGCTGACAACGGACAAAATAAAGCCCAAACCGCAAATAACAAAATACGCTACATCAAACTTAAGAATAGATGTCATCAACAAACTGGCACACCCGACGGCAAGCATGGTCGATAATTTCATCCACGTATTGGCGGCATTATATTTTGTAGGTTTTAACAAAGACGGAACCAATGAATGGTCGGCAACCAACAAGCAAGCCCCCAAAAAGCCCTCAAAAGCCAAAATCAGTGTCAAAAGCAACGGAGAATCCAATGACAGGCTGATCAGTGCCAAAATCATAATACCGATTTCAAAGAGTCTCAAAATCTGTAAAAATCGAGTTTTTGAAATGCGGTCGGCAACCTGTCCCGCATAAACGGCGGCAAAGCAAAACGCCAAAGCATACAAAATAACAGCCAAAATCGTGAAAAACGGATTGGAAACCGTCATTTTATACGTGACAAAAAATAAAAAAACCGTTCGAATAAAACTTTCGTTAACGGCCGATAAAAAGTGAGACCCCAATAACGGCCAAAAATGGCGATTTTTAAGTAGTTGTCCAAACATAAAAACTCCTTTACATGACTTTTGAATATTTTTTTCTATAACACAAATCCGTATGAATAACAAGTTAAAACACAAAACCGTATGAGTCACCTCTTCAAAAGAGGTTTATTAAGATAATCCGAGTCTCCTTTTGGCCCCTTTCGTTTGAACATTTTTACAACAAGAGGCATGTCTTTCTTGACAAGAAATAAGAAAATTTATATTTTTAGGAAAATTGTTTTTTTGTTTAATGAAAGGAAATTACATGAGCATTCAACAACTCGTTCCCTCTGTTTTTTGTGTCGGATCAAAAGATCAACATCGTGTTTTATTCGATCAGCTGATGCCCTTATCTGAAGGAACCAGCTATAATGCCTATTTAATTAAAGGAAGCGAAAAAACGGCTTTGATAGACACGGTTTATCCGCCTTGTCATCAAGAGCTCATTCAAAAACTAAAAGATCTTCACATTGATCGAATCGACTACATTATCGCCAATCACGGTGAACAAGACCATACTGGAACACTTCCGGAACTTCTCAAACTGTTTCCGGAGGCGAAAATCGTCACCAATGCCAAATGTAAAGAAATAACCATGGGGTTCCTTCCCCTTCAAGAAGATCAATATCAGGTTGTGACAGACGGAGAAGAGCTTTCATTGGGAGATAAGACCATCCGATTTATGATGGCTCCGTGGGTTCACTGGCCGGATACAATGTTTTCGTTTTTAAAAGAGGATCGAATTTTATTTTCGACCGACTTTTTCGGAGCACATGCGACAAACTATGATGTTTTTTGGGACGGAAAATCTGACATTGCCTCACTGGCAAAAGCATATTATGCCGAAATTATGATGCCTTTTGCAAAAATATGGGTTAAATATTTAGATAAAATCGAATCGCTTCACCCTCAAATAATCGCTCCCAGCCACGGCCCTGCCTACAAAGACCCCTCGTTTATCATTAACCTGTACAGGCAATGGGCAGAAGGACCGAAAGAAAACAAAACGGTCATTGTCTCCGTTTCCATGTACGGATCAACGGACAAGATGGTTTCTCTTTTAAAGAAGGAATTGGAAAATAAAGGCATAACGGTCAAACATTATGACGCCGTTCATTTAAAAACAACGGAGTTGGCAAAAGATTTGGTAGACTGTCAAGGTATTATCGTGGCCTCACCGACCGTTTTGACGGGACCCCATCCGGCCGTTATCGAACCCGTTTTTCTTCTCAATGTCTTAAAACCAACCGTTCGTTATATCGGGTTAATCGGCTCTTACAGTTGGGGGACATTGATCGCAAATCAAATAACGGCTCTTTTAACCAATCACAAGAACACCCCGATTTTAGATCCTGTTTTATGCAAGGGGACACCGACGGAAGAGACCGTCAGCGAATTGAAAAATTTGGCGTCAACAATTGCAGAAATGCATAATCGTTAAAAAAATGTTAAAATTTGGTAAAAAAGTGTTTTCTTTTTTTTAACTTTTTGTTATACTGACGACAGTTTCAATTTAACAGAGGATTTTGAAAATGAAAAAGATAATTGCTTCCCTTTTTGCTTTTACGCTTTTACTTGGTTGTGCCTCCAAACAAACGGAATACACCATTGTCCGAGAAGAGATCAGACCGACGGAGACTCGTGTCAAGGGATCACCCAGAATGGCACCGGTTGCGACTCCGGAGAACACACTCGTCAAGATTGATGAAGAACCGCAGGTTCAAGCCGTTCAACCGGAACCGGTTGCTCCGGAAACATCCTCTTATTATGTTGCGCCGTCACCGGATGCTTCATTAGCAACGCCGTCTCTTGTTCAGCCGATTCCGACTTATACACAAGAGGTCTATGTTCAAGCCCCCGTTGCCGCACCTGATTTAACCTATTCCACCTATGTTCCGGTTCAAGAAATTGCACTGGCCGACTCTGTTCAAAATCCGAGTATTCCCGATTTCCAACCGGCTCCGACTATTCTGCCGACCGTGACGGAAGAGGTTTCTTTGGTTGTTTTGCAACACCCTCTCAATCGTGATTTGGTCAAATGTGCCGGAACGGATCAATCTTGTATTAGTACCTATGAACAACAAGGATATGTTCAATTATTTAATGCCCCGCAATTTGCCGGATCAAAAGATGTTCAATCCGATCAAGACTATCCGGCCGAGAAATGGCGTGAAAACAACAACATTCCGCGGTGGTAAATGATTTCAACCACACATACCGTTGCATTTGCCGGCCTCCATGCGCTTAAGATTAGTACGGAAGTACAATTGACCAATGGATTGCCGGCATTTACAATTGTCGGACTTGCCGATAAGGCGATTGCCGAGAGTCGAGAGCGGGTTCGTGCCGCTTTTCATTCTATGGGACTATCCTTACCCGCCAAGCATATTACGGTCAATTTAGCTCCGGCCGATGTTGTCAAAGAAGGAACGCATTATGATTTGGCCATTGCCTTATCTTTGATGGCGGCGATGGAGATTATTCCGATTGATTCTATTTTTCCTTATTTGGTTATGGGGGAATTGGGTTTGGACGGCTCCATTCGTCCCGTATCCGGTATTTTACCGGGGAGTGTTGCCGCCCATCGTTTTCAATTAGGATTTATTTGTCCCAAAGACCAAGGAAGCGAGGCCTTATGGTCGGGGAATCAAAATATTTTGGCGGCGGGCTCTCTTTTAAATTTAATGAATCATTTTAAAGGGCGTCAAATTTTACCGCTTCCGACTCCGTGTCCGCCTCTTCAAGAAACATCATATTTAGATTTAAAAGACATTAAGGGTCAAGAATCGGCCAAAAGAGCTTTAGAGATTGCCGCTGCCGGCGGACATAATCTGTTGATGATGGGCCCGCCGGGATCCGGAAAATCCATGTTAGCTGCCCGTCTTCCGTCCATTCTGCCACCGATGACAAGCGAAGAGATTTTGGAAGTCAGTCAAATTCATTCCATTGCCGGCTTGTTAAAAGACGGTCATTTGGTAAATCACCGACCGTTTCGCGCACCGCATCATTCGGCATCAACACCGGCTTTGGTGGGGGGCGGATTAAAAGCCAAACCGGGAGAAATTTCTTTGGCACATCGAGGGATCCTGTTTTTAGACGAGCTTCCGGAATTTAATCGCAGTTCACTGGAATCGCTTCGTCAACCGTTAGAGACGGGTGTGGTATCCGTGGCAAGAGCCAACACTCACGTGACATATCCGGCACGCTTTCAACTGGTGGCGGCGATGAATCCTTGTCGATGCGGTTATTTGGGAACATCCGGTCATGAATGCTCCAGAGCGCCTCGTTGTGCGGAAGAATATCAAGCCAAAATATCGGGGCCCCTTTTGGATCGCATTGATTTGCAAATAGAAGTGCCTGCGGTCGCTCCTTGGGAGCTGTCTCAAAAGAAAGAAACCGAATCATCTCAAGAGGTCTTAAAGCGCGTTTTGGAAGCACGCGAGTTTTCACGTCATCGATATCAAGGAAAAGGGATTGATCGCAATGCGGATGCGGACGGAGTTCTTTTAGAAGAGACGGCCCATTTGACGGACAAAGCGATTTCTCTTCTTCAAAAAGCAGCGGAAAAATATATGCTTTCTGCCAGAGGATATCATCGCATTATACGTGTTGCCCGTACGATTGCAGATTTATCTTTCTCTGACGAAGTTTCGGATTATCATATTTCCGAAGCACTCTCATTCCGTAATCCGTTACGGAGAAATTAGACATGAATTTTTTGCTGATTCTTTTTTATTTTTGTTTTTTATGTTGTGGGGCTTTATTTTATATTTTGATTCGCTCCTATAAAAAGGAAACGGAATCGAGTATTCAGACGGCCCATCAATATGAAGACATTTTAGAATCGGCATTTGACGGTTTTTTTTACGAAATAACCGATGGAAAAGAGATCTGTTCTCTCTCATCGAGACGCCTGTGCCTTTTTTTGAATATTGTTGATCAAAATATTTCTTTTGATCAATTATTAGCTTGTTTTAAACCGGAAGATGCCGTATTACTTTCAAATGCTTTTCATCTTTTAAAAGAGGAAAACAAAACATTTGAAATGACCGTTTCCTCTTTATTGGGGCTCACCCATTTCAATGTATCGGGGCGTCTTCTTCCGTCTGATGAGCCTCGGCAAAAAGCGTTTATTTTATGGTTTAAAGATATTTCCGCCATAACGGAATTTAATTTAAAAGAACGTCAGAAATATGATACGGTTTTAGCACAAAGAGATATTTTAACACAAACTTTAAATACACTCCCCTTCCCGATTGTTGTTTTGGATTCAAATGAAGAAATTTGTTTTTCAAATAAATCTTATCAAAAAGAATCGGATGAAAACGGGGATATGCACTGGCTTGAAACACCGCTTTCTCTGATGGACACACAAAACCGATATCTGTTAAAATACGGGCAGGATAAAACAACGGAAGAAGGCTTAAAAGTGCTTTTGGCGGATACAAATCGAGCCCACCTAAAAACATTTAAAGAGCTATCAACCCCGATTGCTCTTTTTGATGCTAAAACCAAACTTATTTTTTCAAACAAATCTTTTAATTTGCTATGGAAATTAGAACCGTCTTTTTTAAAAAAAGATTCGGGATACGAAGATTTTTTGGATCAAATTCAAGAAAACGGGTTTTTACCGCAGGTGAAAGATTTTTCCCAATATAAGAAAATTCAAAAAAATCTATTTGCTCAATTAACGAAAACAACGGAAGAATTCCTTTATTTTCCCAATGGTCAAATTATTCGCCACCTCATGATTCCATATGCGGCCGGCGGTATTTTAATTGTTGACGAAATACAAAATATTTCTTCCGAGAAGGCATGAAAAGATAAAAATGCCTCTTGACTTCTATTTTCAGATATTGTATACTTGAGACATAAAGAAATTGTTGACAAATAAAAAAGGACAAAAAATGACTGAAAAAAAATTAACAGCTTTAGATTTTTTAAACAACAAGAATACTGTTGATTACGAGAGCGGAGAACAATTTCGGACGCAAATGAACCTTCACACCAATGGGATTTCTCTTGCGGAAGGCGAGTTGGGATCTAAAAAATTTAAACGAATTGACCGAAAGAATTTCCAATCTAATTCTCGTTAAATGCGAAAAATATTTCTATTTTTTGTTTTTGCCCTCCTTTTGGGTATTATATGTTTTTTGTTGGGTAGACCGCCTCTTGTTTCTGTTGTGATGTCTACCTACAATCGAGCGGATGTTTTACCGACTGCGATTTTATCTGTTTTAAAGCAAACCTATCAAGATTTTGAATTCATCATCATTGATGACGGGTCAACGGATGAGACACCGGAAATTCTCAAAAAATTTGCGGAACGGGATCATCGTATCGTTGTTTTAACGAATAAGCCCAATCGAGGATTGATTTTTAGCCTAAACAGGGGGTTAAAAGCGGCTCGGGGGCGCTATATTGCCCGAATGGATGACGATGACATTATGATGCCCAATCGGCTTGAGCATCAAGTCAGATTTATGGATGTATCTCCGAAAACAAGTATTTTGGCCACCGGATATTACTATAAAAATCGCAAAAGACCGGAGATGGATCTTATTCCGGTCAGTTGTCCGATTCCCTCCGATCACATACTCCTTGATCTTTTATTTGAAAACATATTGGCCCACCCGACCATTATGATTCGAAAATCATTTTTGGAAGACCATCACATTCAATACGACTTTCGCTTTAAGGGGGCTGAGGACTATGATTTATACCGGCAGGTTATTTTTAATCGAGGCGTTATTTCCTGCTTCCCCAAACCGTTGATGATCTACGCTCGCAAGGGAGATAACCCGTTTGTTTTTTACATAGATCAATCCAAAAGTGCCCGCTCCATCAAGAATCTGTTATGGAGCTTATTTTCGGACGATCCGCAAAAAAGGGATAATCTATCAAAGTGTGACGCACTCAAACTGGTCCTTGACAAGAACAAATCCGTTCAATATGTAGATCAAACATTATTAGAGAGTGTGATAGAAGAAGCTTGTCCGTCTGCGGTTCAAAAACCGAATTCTTTTTTTCTGTTACACACCGGTTGGAGGGATTATATTATTACGGATCCGCAAAAGAAAACATTTTATCGATTTGCTTCTCCTCTGGAGACGGGGCGAATAATTTCGTTTCAAGATCATATTTTACGCATTAAGTGGGATCGATGGGGAGAAGAGGCCTTTAGTTGCGATTCTCAACAAAATTGTCGATTACGAGAGGACGACCATAAAGAGGCGGTGGATGAAAGTCCTTTTAATTTAAAAGATGTTGAAATATATAAGGCGAAGAACAAAATTTGGGAGGATTATTTTGTTATTTCAAAAGATCATTCCCGCCTGTATCGACAAAATCACCCGAGAGAGACGGCACGCATTCTGTCTTGGTCAAACAACAAATTGAGAATAAAATGGAATCATTGGGGTGAAGAGCTTTTTCTTTATGATACGGCGTCAGATGTCTTTATCGGTCAAGAAGGCGCAGATGATAAGAAAGAGAATCAATCATCTTCTCAACAACAAAAAGCATCTTTGACGACGGGATTGGACGATGAGTCTCTTTCGCCCAAGAAGGCCAATTTATATCAAGCCGAACATTCGCATTGGAAAGATTTTTTAGTTATTCATCCGACCGCAAAGTGGGTTTATCGTTTATTTGAGCCAAAAGAAAAAGGTCAAGTTCTCTACCAAAAGGATGATCTTTTAAAGATTAAATGGGATCGATGGGGAGAAGAGCGATTTGTTTGGGATAAAATAAAGAAGAGATATGTTCGAAGTAAAGAACAACCGGCTAAAAATACGGCGGAAGAAAAGGTCCTGACGGTCAAGCACCGTTTTTGGAAAGACAAGCTGATTGTTAATTTAAAAAAGAAGAAATTCCATAGAAAATCCAATCTACAAGAGACGGGAACGGTTATTTCTTTTAAGGACAACATTCTCAAAGTCAACTGGGATCTTTGGGGGAAAGAAACATTTGTTTGTGATGAGGAGTTCAATTGTTCTTTGCAGAACGATAAATAAAAGATTCATGATTGTATCACCCACCTATCAATTATTTTCAAAAAGTAAATATCTTTAAGCAGTATCTTTTAACTATTTTTCTGACTTTCCCATATCTCTGCCCATCCGATTTAATAACGGGCGTTTTTTGCTCCTCTTTCATGTAATCCCCCTTTCTGCGAATAAAGAAGCAAAACACTTTTTTATATTTTATAAAAAAGAAGATATCTCATAATAATATAATGTAAATGATAATAAAATTTTTATGATATTAAAATAACTTATTGATAAAAAACACTATTTTAATCAATATCATTCATATGGTTTTTGTTTTTATAATGAATATATCTTACAACCGCTTCTTCAATTCAATTTTTAAAGATCATAATTTACCGCCCCTAAAAAGGAGTTTTAAAATAAGTCAAACCGGTACTAAAAAATAACATGATGAAGGACACAATGATACCGCTTCTACCTGTATATGTATATATTTAAAACATTAGATAATATCGTTCAAAATTAGTGTAGTATAAATTTACGCAAATTATAGAATTTATATTTAGTCTATAATGTTTAAAAATACCGTTATCGCCATTCTTTTATAGGGCAATAAATGATTGAAGACAAATGAGGCCAACAATATCTTTTTATATAAATAACGAAAATACCAAACCGTAAGAAAGTTAACACACTGATTAATAAATTGAAGTCATCTGATCTGTTTCTTTTATAAGAAAAAATGCATTATCCGTAAAAAAAAACTTGCTTTTTGATTGGGTTTACTGTATAAATATTTTGAATTGCCGATTTAGCTCAGTTGGTAGAGCAACGCATTCGTAATGCGTGGGCCGGGTGTTCGAATCACCCAATCGGCACCATCAAGCCTCGTTTTAAAACGAGGTTTTTTATTTATCCAGCATATAAAATTTTAAAAAAACAACCAGTAGGCAGGAAAAAATATCCCTATATTAACTAGAAACATCCTTCTTTTCACTTTTTATAATATGATTAAATGAATTAAAAATAATCATCTTTTGAGAATCTCTTTCGTAGCACCTATTTGGTATACCTAAAAAAGAAGAAAAATATTCATATAAAAATCATTAAATGCACTAAAAGAATAAAGAAAACACGCAGAAAATTCTTTAATAAATCAATATGTATAGGATAAAAAAGGAGACATTGCATACAAATGTATTTTTAAAAAGAATATTAAATAAAATCAAGTTATTATATAACAGAAAACTGTCGCAAGAAAAGGATCCTTTTTTTTATACACGAAAGGATACTGAAAAATCAAGCCTTTTTTAATAAAAAATCTGTTTCAAAAAAAGGATCCTTTTTTTGAAACAGTTTGGGAGAGTAAACGATGTTCAAAGATTTGTTTTTAAAGGCTAAAAGGGAAGATCAACAAAACAGCGGTTCAGCCGAATCGGGCAGAACAATGACAGAAATGCTGGGTGTTTTGGTCATTATGGGAATTTTATCTTTAGGGGGAATCGCC
>CALXPF010000020.1 GCA_944390205.1 uncultured Alphaproteobacteria bacterium | reverse complement strand
AAAAAAACCTTGATTTTCCGCTCTCCTTTCGTGTATAAAAAAAAGGATCCTTTTTTTGCGACAAAAAATGTCCATATAAGTGTTTAATTATCAAAGTATCTTCCTTTACCGCAATCCAATATTTTTTAAGAACACCCTCGAATGATTTTTAAACAACGATCCCTCTCAGATACAAAAAAACCGCCCGACAGATAATCGGGCGGTTTTTAAAATCGGTGAGAATTATAATCCCTTTTTCGCTTTCGCTCCGGCGATTCTTTCTCTTAATTTTTTGGATTCGGCCGTTAATTTAGAAACCGGCGTGTTTAACAAATATAAATCCAATCCGCCGTTCTTCTCAATTGTTCTTAATCCGTGAGATGTAATTCTCATGTTAATCTGTTGACCTAAAATCTCACTATAGATAGCAACATCTTGCAAATTCGGCATAAAACGACGACGTGTCTTCCGATTGGATTTGCTAACATTATTTCCCGTTTGAACACCTTTTCCAGATACGAGGCATCTCTTTGCCATGGTACAATCCCTTTCCTCAATAAAAATAAAACTGTCGTTCCTTTTACACTTTTTTCTTTGATAAGTCAAGTACTTTTTTTTATCTTTTTATTAAAAGGGATATAAATCCGGTAATGGTTTTTTCTTTTTCTTTGACTTTGGGACTGATTTTAAAAATTGTTTCTTCTGTCGTCGTTTCCAAAAAGCAAACCCCAAAACGCCCACAATAGCACCCAATAAAGCTCCTGTTCCAAAAGAAATCAGGAGCCACCCAGTCCCCGTTTTTGTCAATAAAGAAGCCTCTCTCTTTTCTAAGGATCCCTCTGCATCCATACTTTGTGAGGTCTCTTTAGTCTTTTTTTCTTCCTTTTGAACAAATGTCTTTTCCTCCGGATTCAAAGACGACTTTTGATTGAGATCCTTTGGGGTGTTCTCTTTTGATTCTGCTTTAAATAAAGTTGTCTCCTCCGCATTTTTAAAAGCATCTCCGGTTGTCCCTCCGTTTCCATCGGACAGGCTTGTACCTGACGGCAAAACTTTTATTTTCTTTGCCGGAACAACGGCGATCTCTCTTGTTTTTGTCAACGTGTTAAACCACGGCACTTGAACTGCGGGAATTTCGATCTCTCCTGCCTGTTGCGGAACCATTAAAACCGAAACTTTTTCGATCCCGACAAAACCAACCGAGGGATCACTTCTCGTATCTCGTTGTTCCGGACTGGGATAAATTTTTAACTCCGGCGTCTCCGGTTGGCGAATGATCGGCAATTTGGAAGAATCGGCTTGATTCACCGTTAAAACCAACTCTCTTTGTAAAGTATCCCCCACATGAATCGGTTCACTGATTTGATCTTTGACCGTTAATTGTACCCGTGATGACGGCAACCACCACCCCTGCCAGTCACTCGGTTTTGGCAAAACAACAATCGTTTGAGGCTGTGCCTCTGCAAAAACCTCTTTCTGCCGACTTTGAAATCCGTCAAACAAAATCCCCTGATCAAACAAACTTTCATTAAAAAAAGACCGCCTCGAAACCGCTTGACGATTGGGAATACGCCCATAAAATTGAGCCGGCGTTATCGTAAAAGAGCCCTCCTTTTCCGGCACCAACATAAAAGAAACTTGACGTCTTGTGACGGTCTCTCCGTTTTTTTGAATATGCGAGGCCTGATCTTGCCCATATTGATAAACAGAGGCTCCCTCCAGTTGGGGCGGAACAAATTCACCCTCCATGACACCGATCGTCTCGTCCAATACAACCGTATAAATAATGGGTTCTCCGACATAAACCTCTTTTTTATTTAATGATCCCGTTAACTCAAACACCCCTTGATCACCGGATCCGTTTTCGGATGATCCGGATCCGACCGAAAGAGTGATGGGGGCCATTTTTTGTCCCGAAACACTTAAAGAAGAAACCGTTAAAACGCCGTTCTTTTTAGGAAATAAATTATAAATCAACTGATATTGTTGCCGAACACGTCCATTGACAACGCTCGTGTTTAATCGTTGTTGCCGACCGGAAACAATAAAATCCGACTGAAGCGGTGTTAAATCAATATCTCCCTTGATCGGTTCATCAGAAGTCACAACCAGTGAAACACTCTCCCCAAAAGAAACGGATTTCGGTTCAAATGACACCGTCACTTCCGCATATACCTGAGAACAAAAAAACAAAAAAACAAAAAAGATAAACCGTTTCATGGTTGCCTCCTGTTTTGCATTTCCAATCGATATCTTAACAAATAAGACGGATCATACGGCAATAAATTAAAAATTTCCTGCGTTTCCTGATCCACTTGAGGCAACTCATCCGTACGAGAGGATTCCGCCGTTGCCGATACGCCCTCCGTAGCTGGCGTTTCTTTCTCTTTTGCTTCGGAACCGCTTAATCGAACTTCTTCCGGTCGATCCGGCGTCTGATCCGATGTTTCATCGGGAAAGTCATCAAAATTTTTGCCCATATCCGCTAAAGAATCTTTGCGAGACGCCTCACCTCTTTGTAAATTGTTGCTCTTTTGTTGAGCCGTCCGATCATCAAAAGATCGCTGTTGATCGAGCCCTCGTTGAGGTAAATCCGATTCTTGTGCCGATGTTTGTGGGGCGGGTCCATTTGCCGATTCCAAAGAAGAGGTATCCTCTTTCAACGACTCGTTTTGAGTACTCTCTCCGCTTTTCGAAGAATCGGAAGACGTTTGTTTTTGTTCGGATCGCTCCAAAGAAGATGGCTGATTTACCTCATTTGAATCGGATGTGGGAGAATCCGATTGTCCCGATTCGTTTTTTTCTTCATTGCTCTTTGATGAAGACTCGGTATTTTCATTTGGGGAATTTGGATCTGCCTTTTGAGAAGAATCCATTGAGTCATTTTGTTGATCGGACGATCCCTCCTTCTGTTCTTGCCGAGAAGATTGTTGTTCGGCAGAAGACGGTTGATTTTGTTGTTCTTTGTTTTTCTGCAACTGCCGTTCTAAATACGCCTTATTGAAAATGGCCTCTTGAAAATCAGGTTTTATTTTCAACGCCTGATCATAAGATTGAATGGCTTTTTCAATTTCTCCCAAATAAGCCAATGCGTTTCCGCTGTTGTAATATCCTTCGGCCGTCGGAACTCCCTGAAAAAACCGAAGGGCCTCCTGATATTGCTTTTGATCAAAAGCCGTCTTTCCTTTTTGAAGCTGATAAAATTGTTCTTGATCCGGCCTTAAAAAAGGATGGGCCTGAGCCGTCAAACTCCAAAAAACAAGCACCCCGAACACAACACCTTTTCGAAAGAAAAACGCAATAAACGGCAAACACAAAACAACACCGTAAGCCCCCAAATCACGCCACACATCCGCTTGAACATCCATATTTTCCGGATCAAGCGCCCGCAAGGAAAAATCGGGTTTTGTTTGATCCAAAACAGATTGAATCTCATTTCCTTTTGAGCCAAACCGTTCAAAAGCCCCTATTTGTCTCAACTCATTCGGATTCAAACGAACCAAAATCGGTTTTCCGTCAGAGCCCATCAAAAATCCGCCTGTCTTTAACGGAATCGGTTGTCCGCTCTCAGATCCAATTCCCAAAATGCCGACCGGATACCCGCTTTCTTGGACAACTTTTTGAACGCCCTTTAAATCAAACCCGCCGGCCGTCACAAACAAAATGCGACCGCCCCCTTGAGAAGCCCTCAACAACTCAACCGCTTTCTGAAATCCGGCCACTGCATTGCTACCCGTTTGCGGTAAAACAGACGGCTTTAAAAAAGCGACTTGTCGTCTTAAAATATCTTTGTCTTGCGTTAACGGACTAACGACATATCCCTTATTGTCATAAACAACCAATCCGACACGATCCGAAGAAAGTTCATCTAAAAGATCATACAAAGCAATCTGCAATTGTTCCAAATTTTTGCCCGTCATAACCGGAGACAGATCCGCAATAATGACCGTTGACGGAATTTGGTTTGAAGACGGCTCCGGCCATTTGTCATAGGCGGGCCCTGCTGCCATTATCGTTAAAGCTGACCATATTGCATAAAAACCCCATCGCCGAACCGTTGCATTCCCCTTTCGTCCCGACACCAAAACATAAGGCCATAACGCCTTATCTATATACTTATGCCATGGCGATTCTTTGGCTTCATTTTTGTGACGAGCCCAAAATAAAAACGGAACAAGCAATAATACCAATACCCACGGTCGCAAAAAAATCATATTCTACGCCCTCTCCAAAACGCCATCCACAAAAACAGCAGACCCAAAATTAACGGATAATAAAAAAGCTCTCGCCTTAATTGAACGAACTGATCTTTCCCCGTTATCTTTTCCATCTGATCAATCGTTTGATAAATATTTTCCAAATCGGCCGTTGATTTTGCCCGAAAATAAGATCCCCCCGTTTGAGCGGCAATTTCTCTCAGCGTTTTTTCATCCAATTCGGAACCGCCCCCCATCAATGCAAAAAATCCGGATCTTTGACCCTCATCCGGACCGATGCCGATGGTATACACTTTGATCCCCTCTTTTTTAGCCAATTCAATCGCTCTCGGGATTGAAACCGATCCGGCGGTCTCGACCCCGTCCGATAGCAAAATAATCATACGACTTGTCGCCGGCACTTTCATAATCTCACGAACGGAAACGGCCAAAGCATCTCCAATGGCTGTTTGCTCCCCGACCATACCGACACCGATCTCATCAACCAGAGACTTCACCGTTTTTAAATCAAATGAAAGCGGAACATAGGGGGCGGCTCTGGATCCGAAAACAACAATCCCCACGTTGTCACCCTGCCTCTTAACCAAAAAATCAGAAACAACCGCTTTCACCATTTGGAGACGAGAAACGGGAATACCCCCATAATCAAAATCTTTTTCCCGCATGGATCCCGATACGTCCAACGTCAACAAAATATTGCGTCCCTCCGTGGAAACAGGGACGGGATCCCCTAAAAACGCCGGCCTTGCTCCTGCGATGACAAAACAGATCCAAGCTAAAATTAAAGCCCATTTTTGCCAACGTGCCGGTGTAAAGCCGGAGCCGATCGACAATCCGTAAACCCGATCAAAAAAAGGAACCCGTAAAGCAGACGGCGTTTCCGTATGCGCCTCAACCGGTTTAAAAATAAGCCGAATAAAAAAAGGAAGCGGTAAAATCAAAAAAACAAGAGGCCAAATAAATGTATTCATAGCCACTAATATAGAAAGTTATCACATAAAAATCAACAGAAGATTGCTAAATAAACACCCGAATTTCCTTTAATCGCTTTTATGTAAACCGCCCCCAAAATCCGGAAATTCTTTAATTTTCATCCGATTGCTTTCAACTTCCACAGGGGTCCGGTATTCCGGCTTCTCACAAAGACAATTTCCAAAGATTCGAGGGTTTCTTGTCATAACTTTGATCCCCAAGGGGTAAGAGCCTCTCTTGACGCAAATACCAACGATTTTAAAATTGTTCTTTCTGCCAATACAAAAAACGAGTCACTTTTCCGCTGTGTACCGACATGAACAAGAGTCCCATCCTATTTCTCACTTGATGAGGTCAAAAAGATCTAATAAACGACACGGACAAAATAAAGACCGCACGCCGGCGCCGTCTCTTTTGCCATTCTCCGATCTTTGGCGTCCAAAATTTTTTGAAAATCATGTTGATCGATTCGGTGTGTACCGACATGAACAAGAGTCCCGATCATGTTTCTCACTTGATGATGTAAAAAAGAACGTGCTTTAACAATCATGTGAACTTCTTCCCCTTGCCGATAGACATGAATTTCATCCAGTGTTTTAACCGGTGATTTTGCCTGACATTCGGAAGCCCTGAAAGAAGAAAAATCATGTTTCCCGATCAACAGTTGAGCAACGTGATCCATCGCCGTTTCATCCAACTTGTGCTTATACCACCAAACTCTGTTTTGATTTAAAACAGGCGGGAAAGGCGTATCTGATAACCGATACAAATAAACCCGCTGACGAGCACTGAATCTTGCATGAAACGAATCTTCTACCGCTTCCACCGAATGAACCGAAACGGGAAAGGGTCTGACAAGAGCATTTAAAGACTCTCGCAACCGAAAGGGATCAAGCGTCACAGACGTGTCAAAATGAGCCACCTGTCCCAATGCATGAACACCGGCATCCGTTCGGCCCGACCCAAAAACCTCAACCGTCTCCCTGCATATAATTTTAAGAGCTTTTTCCAAAACGGATTGAACAGAGACACCGTTTTGTTGCCTTTGCCAACCGACAAACGGCGTCCCGTCATATTCAACGACCATCTTATATCGCAATCATCTCTCCTCGTTTCATCGGCATTCCTTTTATAAAATCATCCGCCAACAAAACTTTTTTTCCTTCTCTTTGAAGTTGGATTAACCGCAAAACAGTCCCGTTTCCGCAAGCAACCCTCAATTGATTATCAATCAGCGTGCCCGCTTTTTCCGTGGTTGTCATCTCTTCAACAACCGCCTCAAAAACCTTTATTCTCTCCTCTTTATAAATAAAATAAGCCCCCGGAAAAGGATTAAACGCCAATATTTTTCTTAACACGGTCGTTGCCTCTTGTGTCCAATCAATCAAGGCTTCCGACTTTTGAATTTTAGAAGCATAAGTGACCCCCTCCTCCGGTTGTGCAACAGGGGTCGGATGCTCTGCCAACACACGAATAATCAAATCCGCACCGATCTCCGAGAGGGCATCATGCAAAATGCCGGCCGTTGTTGTCGGCGTGATATACACCGTTTCTTTCATCAACATCGGGCCCGTATCCAAACCGGTCTCCATTTGCATAATCGTCACGCCGGATTGCTTGTCTCCGGCCTCTATGGCTCTTTGAATCGGTGCCGCACCTCGCCATCTGGGCAATAATGAAGCGTGAATGTTAATACACCCCAATCGAGGAGCCTCTAAAATTGCTTTAGGCAAAATAAGACCGTAAGCGCATACCACCGCAACATCCGCTTTGAGCTCTTGAAACTCTATTTGCTCGTCAACACTTTTGAGGGTTGTCGGAAAACGAACGGGAATTCCCAACTCCTCCGCTGCCTTTTGAACGGGCGAAGATCGAAGCTGATATCCCTTTCCGGCCGGTCGGGGCGGTTGTGTATAAACACAAATAACATCGTGAAACCGTGCCAACGCCTTCAGCGCCGGAACGGCAAAATCGGGGGTCCCCATAAAAACAACTTTCATTTACGCCTCTCCTTCTTCTGCCAAACGTGCTTGTTTTCGGCGTCTTTTTTCCAAATGCTTAACCAATAGTTTTCGTTTGAGAGGCGATAAATGATCAATAAACAAAATGCCGTCCAAATGATCTATCTCATGTTGCATGGCAATCGCCAAAAGTCCGGTTGCCCGTCGTTGTCGCTCTACCCCGTTTTCGTCCGTATATCGAACGACAACCCACTCGTATCGTTCCACATCCGCATATTCTCTCGGAATGGAGAGACATCCTTCGTTATGACAAATTTTTTCCGTTGCGTGCTCAATAATCTCCGGATTGACCATCTTAATCGGATCCGGCTTTTCATTCTCATCACCGCAATCAATCACGACAACTCGTTTTAAAACGCCCACCTGATTTCCTGCCAATCCGACACCGTTAGAGGCATACATGGTCTCTAACATATCACTTAACAGGGTTTGTATTTCCGATGTCACTGCTTCAACCGGAAGAGCCTTTTCCTTTAAAATAGGATGAGGAATTTCTATAATTATTCTTTTTGCCATTTTTTTCTTTCCTTTTTATTGAGACTTATTATATACTGAAAATATCATTTTTGCAAAGGAGTTTTTTCATGATTCGCTTATTTGTCGGTTTGGATTTTCCTGAAGAAATTAAAGATCAGCTATACACTTTAAGAGGCGGATTGGAACATGCCTCCTTTCGAACAAAAGATCGCTTTCATCTCACGCTCCGCTTTATCGGAAACGTCAATGAAAAAACGGCGGAAGATATTTTAAAAGAGCTGAAATATATTCGCTTTCCCGCTTTTCATTTGGCTTTAAAGGGACTCGGATATTTTTCAATCGGTGATCAACCGCATCATCTGTGGGTCGGTGTCGAAAATGATAAAATGCTGACGGAACTTCATCAAAAAATCGATGGTGTCATTAAAAAAGCCGGTGGCGGAACGGCCGATAAATTTAAGTTTATGCCCCACGTCACGCTCGCCAAGCTCAACGGAACATCACTCGATGACGTCTTTCGGTATATTGCCCAAAACAATTTATTTCGAACGGAACCTTTTTTGGTGGATTCCTTTACTCTGTTTGCCAGTCACGCCCGTGAAAACGGTGAAGGAAAATATTATACGAGTGAAGAAGTTTATCCGCTTTCACTGATTTAATTAAATCTCAATCCGTTCAACCGATAAAAAACGATTTCCTTGTCAAAGCACCCGTGCCCTTTCGATTTCTTTCGGCATAAAGTTATTCGTTATATCCCCCCAAAACCCCGATATTCGCAAAAGCGCCTTTCGGTCTCTCAATAAATCGCTTTACAAAATAATTCATCCCGTCAAACAAACCAAATGAAACAAAAAAATGCCCGTAAGGAACCTTTCCTCACGGGCAATCTTCATCCTAACGGTACAAGCCAAAATATGCCCCGAAAAAACATATCCCGACTCAAAACGGAACCGTTATCTCTTTAAAAACAAGGGGGCTCTCTTTTTTAATTACTTTAAAGGAGCCAGAAGCATAAACATTTGTCGCCCCTCCAATTTTGCCTCTTGTTCCACTTTGGCCATATCGGCAAGATCAGACTGAGCTCGTTTTAAAACTTCGGAACCGCTGTCCATATAAGACATCTCACGTCCCCGAAAACGTAGCGTAAACTTAACTTTGTTCCCTTCTTCCAAAAAGCGTTTTGCAGAACGCATTTTCACGGCGTAATCATTATCACCGATGTTCGGAGTGAACTTAATTTCCTTAATTTCAACAACTTTCTGTTTTTTGCGGGCGTCAGCTTTTCGTTTTTGCAATTCATATTTATATTTACCGGCATCTAAAATCTTGCAAACGGGAAATTCTCCGTTCGGGGCGATCTCCACCAAATCCAAATCTTGCTCAAAGGCTTTACGCAAAGCTTCCCGTGTTGAAATAATACCGACATTCGTACCATCCGCTAAAATTAATCTGACCTGCGAGCTGGTAATCTGCTCATTAACCCGAGGACCGCCCTTATCCGAAGAAGACTCGGCGGGTTGAGCGTTTTGTGTATAAGGCTTAATGTTTCCCTCCATCATAAAATTAAACACGCCCTTTAATTTACACATTTTTTTGAAGACATTCAAGTATTTTTTTGTTATACTCTCACTCATGAAACGTTTTTTTACCATGATTTTGGCTTTTTTTATCAGTACGCTTGTCCAAGCCACCGATCAACCTGCCTTAGAATTAACGGATCCCGTCCACCGATTGCACGAGCAATATCAACAAATGCCGTTATTACAGTATTTTGTTTCTTTTTCGGAACATCTTCAACAACAGCAACAACAAGCACGGCAACAAGATCCCGATCAAACGCTTCTTTCTCAGGGAGCCGATCAATTTAACTGGTTGTCTCTTTTATATCTGGACCAAAAAGATGCCTCCCCGCTTTCCGGATCCAACGGAATCGGGGCATGGACAAAAACACCGTTCGGGAAGGCGCGTCTCGTTTCATGCTATTCGGGAATTAAAGATAATCCGTTTTTGTTTGTTGCCGTTCAAACGGAAACAGATGACGGAAAAACTTTTGAAAAACCTGAAATTTCTCCTCTTCAAGGGACTGCCTTTCAAGAGCAACACCAGTTATATCCCGTTCAAAATCCCCTTCCGGACGGAGAAACCCGAACCACCCTTTATGAAGGATTAAATTTCTTTCCGACAATTGCCTTGCTGGATAATACACATCAAGATATTGTGTTGAATCAAACCGTTCTTTTTAAAACCCCCTCTTCCGATCCACAAAACCAAGAAGCCCCCCAACCCGTTTCTCTTTCGCTTCCTCTCAAGCAATCGGAACGCTATCCGACCTCTGTTTGTGCCGCCATGACAAGCGCTCTCCAACAAACACCCCGCCTTGTTTTCAAAGATGAAGTGACGGCAAAAGCCATACAAAATGATAAGGGGCTTATTCAACTGGTTGTGACGTTTCAACAAAAACCGCAAGATTTAACCATTCAAATTGATAACGATTTCTCATTTAAAATTTTAAAACAATCCGTTTTTGGAAAGCACGCCTTTCTCATTATTCAACCAAATAAAGAAATAACCCCCGAAACACCTTTAAATCTGATTATTTTAAGCAATGTCGGATGGTACCGTCTGCCCGTCCTCGTGGAAAGGGGCCCCTTTGTTCCCGAAACAAAAGATGTTTCATGGTTTTTGCTTTTTAAAGGCGGTCTTTTGCTCTTTTTGTTCTCCCCTTTTTTGCCTTTTTTCCTTCTTCAAAAACCGACCGATGAAGCATCCTTTGTTCGAGAAATTCAAAAAACACGCCTGATTATAATCGGAACAACCTTTTGGGTTGCCCTTTTAAGCTCACTCGGATGGCTTCCGCTTTATTCTTTTACGATAACACCTTTTTTCGGATGGCTTGTCTTAATTCTTTTGGCTGTCTTATGCTTTAAGCCCAAGCAGTCTCTTTTGATTTGTTGTCTCTCTTTTTGGTTTATTCCCAAACCCTTTTTGGATTCGGCGTTCCGAATGCTTCCCGAAAGCGGGTTTATACTCTTTTTGGCCATTTGTCTTTGGGGATTATGTCTGTTGGCTCCGTTTAACATTATTAAAACGTTTCATCATTCCTTTTATCGCTTCTATCAGGCAATTCAAGCAGACCCGAAACCGGTTGTTTCATTGGCAAAAATTCCCCTGTTTCTCTTGTTCCTTTGGACATTTTTATGTCTCGTTCTTCCGTTTTTCTATACACGGCAAGACCCATTTTCCAAAGAACAGATCAATTTATTGTCAACGCAAAACAAGGTCGTTTTGGTTCAAATTCACCACAATTTGTGCCTCAGTTGTGAGCTTAATCGCATTTTAGCCGTGCACACGGGTGTCGCTCGACAATTACTTAAAGATCAAAATCTTGTTATTTCGGATGTCGATACGCAGGACGATCACGGAAAATTATTCTTAGACTCTTTTAAACTTCAAAATCGCTCAACCACGCTTTTGTTCGGAAAACAAAAGCCGTTCGGACTTGAAGCGGACACATTCATCACTGCCGACAAATGGCCCAAATACCTCAAACAGATTATGGAAGAAGAAACACGATAATCCCCTTATCCGCTTGCACGATTAAAACAAAAACAAACGTCCGAAAATCATCTCCGTATATCCGTAAAATGCTTAAAACAAGGCTCTTTGACGATCAATTATTCTTTAAGCTAAAAAATTTTCTCAAACCGTCAATCCGCCCGAGGGTTAAAAAACTTTTTTCCCGTCTTTTTTATACCGCATCAATGAGATCACCTGCGTGACCCCCGGCGTATTTTTAACAACGGCAATCGTTTTTTCCAACTCTTCCCGACTTTGTGCGATGCCGATCATATAAACCGTTCCGTTTTCCATAACCAATTTATAATTAACGGAAGAAATACCGGCCGTCAACGATAATTCCATTCTGATTTTTGCCGACAAAACAGCGTCCTGATTAACAATTTCGAGCGAGGGCGGATTATCAATTCGAATATAATTGTAAATACGTTGCACCCCCGAAACGGACCAAACGGTTTGAACAACCTGATCAATCAGCTCCAAATTGGGCAATGCCCCGTTCAAAAGAACCTGTCCCTCAAAAACAGTCACCTCAATATCAATGGCGTATTGTCCGTTTTGCCGTGTCAAAGCATCTCGAATGGCCAAATTCATTTTGGTATCATTCCAATCATCCGAAAAAGAACGATCATCCAATAAAATGGAACCGACCTTGTGAACGCCCGTATAAATCGTTCCGGCGAACTGGCATCCTGCCAAACAAACGCATAGACACGAGACAAAAATCAGTCTCATAAAACACTCCAAGCATTTTGAATATGCCGAGGCCAAATTGATTTGTCTCGAAAAACAACGGCGTCATATCGGATCATATCGTTTTGATAACGAGGATAGTTTTTTAAAAAAACGGCTGATGTTTTAACAATTCGGATTTGATGTTGAAGGGTAATGGCTTCCAACGCTTCTTGATATGTTTTTCTCTTTTTAACTTCCACAAAAACAAGCGTTGTTCCTTTTTTGACGATTAAATCAATCTCTCCGGCGCCCGTTCCGCGTCCGACAACATAATTTTTTCGGACCAACCGATATCCCTTTAAAAGCAAGAAAAAACGAGCGATACATTCTGCCAACCGACCCGTTTTATAACTGTTTTTAGAGGCCATTTTTCCCTCCGTTTTCTTTGATCTCAAGAACTTTTTTATAAAGATCTCGCTTGTTTAATCCGGTCAAGCTCACAATCTGTTCAACCGTATCACGAACGGAATAATCTCGAAGTGTTTTTTGAATCAACGCCGTTAAGTCTTCCGTCGAGACGGAGCTTTCTGCTTTTTTATATCGATCCACCACCACGACAAGCTCACCTTTCGGAGCTCCCTCTTGTGTATAACGGTCAATCAATTCCGATAACAAGCCGTTTTTTGTCTCTTCAAATTTTTTTGTTATTTCCCGAACGACCGCCGTTTCCCTGTCTCCCAAGACAAGGCGTAAATCCGAAAGCATTTCGATCAAGCGATGTGATGTTTCATAAAAGATCAAGGTTGCCGGTATTGTCTCCAATTCTTTCAACATCTGTTGTCGGGCGTGTTTTTTGGGCGGTAAAAATCCTTTAAAGAAAAAAGAGTCGGAGGGTAATCCCGACAGTTGAAGCGCCGATAAAACCGCATTGGCCCCCGGAACGGTCGTCACCTGAATCCCCTGCTCTCGACAAGCACGAACCAACTTATACCCCGGATCCGATACCAGCGGAGTTCCGGCATCCGAAACAAGGGCAATCGAAACACCTTTTTTTAGTTTTTCCAACAAGCGGGGACGAGCCGTATCCGCATTATGCTCGTGATAAGGCGTTAAGGGAGGAATCACGGACAATCCCAACAAAGAAAAAAGCTGTTTGGATGTTCTGGTATCTTCACAAGCGATCAAATCAACATTTTCCAATGTTTTTTTGGCTCGTTCGGAAATATCACCCAAATTTCCGATCGGTGTTGAAACAAGATACAACATAAAAAAATCCTTTAATACAGATAAAACTTGAAAAATCTCTTGAATTTAAGTATATCAAAAAGAAAGAGGGAATGAAAGGATTTATTTTAAAATGAAACAAAAATACGTATTGATTTTACTCGCGTTGCTCTTGTCGGGATGTCAATCTTCACTTTTAAAAATCAATCCATTGGATCAAAGCGAATCCGATACGCAATATACGATACATCGGGCAGCCATGTTGTTGCCTCTTTCGGGAACTTCCGAAAAAGTCGGGGAATCGCTTCAAAACGCAGCCCTTCTCTCCAAACTTGAACGACCGAATGACGGCTTATCCCTTCATTTTTATGATACAAAAGGAACGCCTGACGGCACTCAAGAGGCGTTGAATGAAGCGTTAATGAATAATCCCGATTTAATCATCGGCCCCGTTTTTTCATCAGAGGTCAAAACCGTTGCCTCGGAAAGCCCGAACGTTCCCGTCATTTCTTTTACGTCCGACACAACCGCCGTCACACCGGACGTCTTTACGATGGGATTACTCATTCCCGTACAGGTTAACCGTATGGTTCAATTTGCCTGCGACTCCGGAAAGCGGAACTTGGCGGTCATCGGTCCCGAAAACAAAACCGGAGAAATTGTCATGAACACGCTGGCGGAAGCCATCAAAACCTGCCCCGACATGGTTCTTAAAAAAGTCTCTCTTTATGATCCGAAAACAATCAATTTAGATCCGGCCGTCTCTAAAATCGCACCGCCCTTTATCGATTCCCGTAAAAAAAATCTGACGGAAGAAGAAAAATATCAATTATCACTTCCGCCGGCGGAACGAATCGATTTTGACGCCTTATTTATCTATGAAGAGGGAGCCAAAGCACAACAATTAGCCAGTTTATTGGCTTATTACGACGTCACGCCGTCCGCTGTCGATTTTTATGGTCTGGCCGTCTTAAAACAAATTCAGGATAAAAACTTGGAAGGGGCTTATTTCCCTGATATGCCTCAAGAAAAATGGCTTGAATTTGAGAAAAAATATCAAACCGTCTTTGGACAAAAACCGCATCCGCTCGCATCGTTTGGGTATGATGCCGTCTCTCTGGCCTCCTATCTCAGCATGATCAACGCTTATGAAAAAATAACGGATCCGATCGGATACACGGGAATCAACGGACGCTTTAGATTTTTGACAAACGGGACCAATCAACGCTTGTTGGAGGTTTACCGCATTCAAAAGAAGGGAACGTACCAAAAAATGAGCTCAGCTCCCCTTTATTATGAAGATGTGCCGGTTTCAACGTTCAATTTCTTTTAATAATCCGCCGATTCATACAAAAAGCCTTTTCGGCTCTTGTCGACTTTTCAACTTTTTAGTCGGATAAAAGAGTTAAAATCAGCTGATTTAAAACCAATGCCCCGTCAAGTGTCGGATAAACGCGATCCCCCTTTTGTTTGATCCATCCGTATCGAGCGGCCTTTGACAACCCGTTTTGAGATAACCCCAAAACAGGGACTCCCTCGTGATATAATCGGAGTCCCATAATAACCCGCTCTTCAAACCGTTCTTCTTCGGAAAGCACCAACACATCCGGATTGTTTTGGAGCCATTTTGAAACCGTTTTGGCATTTTCGGTTGCCACGGATTTTAATCGACCGTGTGACGCAGGACCTATTCCGATATAATCACCGCCTCTCCAATAGCATAAATTATGTCGGCTTTCAAATCCTGCTTTGGCAAAGTTTGAAATTTCATAAGCGGGTCGATCCGCCTCTTTCATAAGATGATACGTCAATCGAAAAAGCTCTTCGGATCGCTCTTCATCACAAGGGGGAACATTTTGTCGCCCAAACGGCGTTTCCGGCTCGATCGTTAACTGATATAAAGAATAATGCGTCAATCCCAACGAAAGAGCCTCTTTTAATTCCATCTCCCAATCTTTGAGAGTCTGATCGGGACGCGCATAAATTAAATCCATATTGACGCGATCAAAAACACTTTGTGCTTCCTCCACTCGTTTTAAAGCCGTTTGAACGGTGTGTTTTCGCCCCAAAAAAATCAAATCTTTCTCCCGCAAGGATTGAACTCCCAACGACAACCGATTGACCCCCTCTTGTTTAAACGCTTTCATTTTTTGAAGCGTAACGGCATCCGGATTCGCCTCCAGTGTTATTTCGGCGACTGATGAAACGGAAAACATCCGATGGATCAAATCAAGAATCCGCCCCATCAAAGAAGAAGACATCAAAGAGGGTGTTCCGCCTCCAAAATAAATTGTCTGAATCGAGGTCTTTGGAATCAGAGGACGAAAAAACAAAAGATCCCGCCGATAACCACTCAATAATGCTTCTTCCGAGATCTGAGAAGAAACACAACTGGCAAAATCACAATAAGGACATTTGGAAAGGCAATACGGCCAATGAATATATAATCCGAGAAGTGGTTTCGAAAGAGATTTCATAAAACGCCTCTTGACAATCCGCTAAAAAAAAGATAGGATGAGCTCCTATGGTTTATTGAAAATTAATATTAACAAGAAAGAAGAAACTATGCAAATACTTATTTCTGGGCAACAAATTACTTTAGGCGACAACTTTCGATCCTATGCGGAAAATGCGTTGGAAACAGCTGTCTCAAAATATTTTGACGGAGCCATCAGCGCAGATATTCGTGTGACGAAAGACGGAAACAACATTAAAACGGAATTGACCGTTAATCCGGCAACCGGATCAATCGTTCGTGCTTCCGCTTTATCGGCAGATGCATACGCCTCTTTGGACGGTGCCGTTTCTCGTTTGGCTCGTCAATTACGCAAATATAAAAACAAATTGGTTGAACGTAAAAACCAAGTTGTTGAATTAGTGGATATGGCGGTTATTGAATCAGATTCTCAAGAAGAAGAAGCTCAAGAAGCACCTATTATTATTGCCGAAATGCAAACAGAACTTCCCGTCTGCACGGTCAGTGCCGCCGTTATGAAAATGGATTTGGAAGGATTACCCGCCCTTTTGTTTAAAAATACGGCGCATGGCGGATTGAATATGGTCTACAGACGAGCCGACGGAAACATCGGTTGGGTAGATCCGAAAAACAAATAGGATTTTTTATGAAAATTACAGATATTTTATCAAAAGATTCTGTTATTTGTGATGCTACGGCTTCCAGCAAAAAACAAACGTTGGAAATGCTCTCTCGGTTGGCATCTCAAAAAACCGGATTGGATGAGAGAACCATTTTTGATGCCTTGATTGAACGAGAACGTCTCGGAACAACCGGTGTCGGAAAAGGAGTTGCTCTTCCGCATACACGCTTACCTAAATTAGATCGCATTTACTGCGCCTTTATGAAAACGGCACCCGTTGATTTTGAAGCGGTTGACGGAAAGGTCGTCGATTTAATTTTCTTATTGCTGGTTCCGGAAGAAGCGGGAGCCGATCATTTGAAAGCACTGGCTCGACTGTCCAGAATTTTAAGAGATGAAACAATCGCCGCTGATTTAAGAGCACAAAAAACGGCGGATGGGTTATATCATATCATCTGCCAAAGTGATACGGACGATTTATAATTTTTCTTCCGAAAAACTCAAAAAAACCACGTTTAATCGTGGTTTTTTTTTGAGCCCCTCTCTTCTTTAATTCTTCCGGTGTCATAGTCTTTACAGTTGCCTGTGTCCCAACTGGCATAAATACAGGTGTTTGAATATCTCCATGTGGTGTATGCACAATTCCCCTTCTAGCCCCTGAATTTTTGTCTA
>CALXPF010000019.1 GCA_944390205.1 uncultured Alphaproteobacteria bacterium | reverse complement strand
ATTTTGAAAATTATCTCAAAAATACCATAGAATCCTTGTCATTGACAAGTATTATTTCATTTTTTTATTATTTTTTAATTTTTTTTTGCAGTTTTTTTATTTTTTTTGTAAAAAAGTCTTGACGAGTTGATTTTTTTTCGCTATGTTGCAAAGCATATTTTCTATCAGTGAGCGGATATGGCGGAACTGGTAGACGCAACAGACTTAAAATCTGTTGGGGCTTTGTCCCCGTGCCGGTTCGATTCCGGCTTTCCGCACCATAAAAGAGCTTTGGATTTCCAAAGCTCTTTTGTTTTATGATTTTAAAATTTTCTTAAATTTTTAATTTTACACTTTCCTTTGTTTTCAAATGTTTACACTATTTTTGACAACTAAAAATGAAAGAAAAATAGCAAATGCATGAAAAATGTGATACACCCGACCGAAATTATCTAATTTATTTATGGTTGCAAAAAAATATTTTTGGTTTTCAACAAGAAGTTTTTCCGTTTTAAAATTTTAGCAGAAGTTTTACCAGTCACTAATATAACATCAACAAACTGACATAAAGATGGTAAATCTGCAGGATTGAAAGAATCTGGCTCAGTATTTCGCACAAAGCCATCAATTTTTTGGTTGTAATTCGGAAACATTTTGAAACAAGCTCAAAATCAATTTCCAATTCAAAAACTTCTTTTGATTCCATTATAGATTAGGTTAGTGGAAGAATATCATTTTCCCCATCCGGTTTGAGGTTAGCATTACTCGCTTTCAGGATATCAGTTACAGAATAAAATGTTGAAGGCTCATTGACCAAACAAATATTATTCATAACATCTGCAGACATACATTTGTGGTGTAATTGTCAACAAAAACTTTTTTAATGTATGAGTTCAAAAAAAGTATAAAATAGTATAAAATTTGGGAACAACACATTATTGACAGAATATACTGTTTTAAATCTATATAAAAGTTAAGGAATTATTTTTTCTTTAAATTTATGTAAAAGTCCATTACATTTGTATTTACTAAATTGATATGTCCCGCATTGTCCCAAATAGACACATCTGGCACATTGAAATTCTTTTGTTTCTTGTTTTTTGTTTTCCATAAAAGTTTCTAAATTATCAGCAAAATGGTCTTCTACTTTAAATTCATATAATTCTTTTAAAATCTTGTCATCCTTTAAATAAAACCGAATGCCCGAAAAATTACCATTCGGATTAATGAAAATAGGCTGAAGATGTTTCCCATTACTTTCTTCTAATGTTATGAATTTTGTATTTTGTAAGTCCCAACATTCTTTATATTTTTTATAAACTTCTTGAAAATCTACTCTTTCATCCATTGGATTATGGGTTGACGGTGAAAATGGAAGAATTCTCCAAGATAAGAATTTATGTGTTTTAATGAAGTTTAAAATGTCTTGTATTTTTTTTATCCTTAATTGCATAATCCAATGTAAAGAGATTGAACGGAACAGAAACCGCATTAGAGATTAATTTATCTGTTCGTGTATCTGTAAAATTATAAGATAAATTAACTGTAAAAGTTTTGTGAGTTTCTGATAAATACCTAGCAAAATCTAATTCGGAAGTAATTACACTACAAACAGATGAATAATTTTTAACTAGATTAAGTAGCTTATCTACATAAGATATATCTAAATGAGCCAATTCACCCCCCAGTAAATCAATATGCTCAATCTCAAATTTAGAAGATGCGCTAACATCTTCTAGAAGAGCTTTCAATTTTTCTAAATTTAATACCGTTTTATCTTCTCTATCTTTACCTAAATAGCAAAATTTACAGCGATTCTTACAAAAATAACTCGGCGTTATTAACAATTTTAGTTTCATATAACCTCTTTTATAAAAAAGACTAACAAGCACAAAAGCACACACTATTCGGTATTAAAAAATGGTGAAAATAAGAAGATTCGAACCTTCGTGAACATTAGTTGGCAGATTTACAGTCTGTTATTACCATTCACCACTCAATCATCCTTTCTAAGTTTATACTCCTTTCGTTCTCGTTGAAAAATGAAGAAAAGTCAATCAATTTAAAACTTATTTTAACATATTTAAAAAAACTTGTGTTGTTTCTGCACAATAGATGCGATTTATAATGTTCCACCAACCCAACATAACAACACCCGTTTCTTTTCCTACATTAGAACCCAGCAAGTAATATTCATTATTACACTCATCCACATAGGTTTCTGCTTTACCTGTTTTTTGTGTAGAAAATACGGCACCAGGAAAAACAAAAGCACTTAAGAAATCGTTGTTTTTTTCAATTTTTATGCTTTTTTGTAAATTTGCAGCATTTCCTGCCGCGATTAACCCCTCTGTCGCGATAACATACTTTCTCCAGTCTTCTTTAGATAATTCGTGATAAACATCTTCTTTGTGAAACTTCAAACGACCCGTCTCACAATGAATTTTTAATTTCCCTTCAAACTTTAAATGAGGTTTCTGTTTCTCAATGAGCTTAACGGCATCCAAAAAATTAAATACCATATTTTTTAGAAAAGGTAACCCCGCCAAATTATCTTTCATAATTTCACTTTTAAGAAAACTGGGGGTATTCCTTCTGTTAATAGCTCGAAAGAGAGAACCTGCGTGATGTTCATCTGCAGACATTTGAAGCGATATGTTCTTATTTTCTCCAATTAACTGTTGAATGTTTTGAACCGTAAGTGTGACAGAATCTTCTGTTCTTGTATACGGAACAATTTTTCGTCCATTCGTAAAAACTGTGATAGGAATTGATTCGGGTAGATATTCACGAATTAACGATAGCAGTTCTGCTAAATATGGATACATCGTCGTTTCGCCACCGGTCAATTTTATCCTCTCAACTTTTTCAGGGTTCAGATTGCTAAAAAAATTTCTAAACCAATCTAAATCAACCATCTTCCCCAAATAAGTATTATACGACCAACAATGAGAGCATGAACTATTACAAACAGGACTTACAAAAAACAATATCTCCCATTTTTTATTTTTATTCTTGCTTAAAAGCTGTATAAAGTTTTCGTTTTTTTCAGCCATTAATTATCCTATGTATTCAAGATTTTTTCTATTTAAGCTAAATTGTTTCCATATTAGCCATTCTTGAGCTTTTTTTGCAAAGTGGCAAAAAGGCAAATCTCTATTCCAAATTGTACCGGTTAGAACATCTGCATTTCTTGGGCAACCACCACCACAAGTAGAAAGAGCGGGACAGTTATAACACTCCGGCATTGTAAATGGGGAACGTCTACTCCATTCAATAAATACCTCATCCTTATTTGGATCAAAGTCTTCATCAAAAACACTATTATTAAAGGTTTTACGACTTCCCATATATCCTTGACAAATACCTATCTCTCCCGTTGTGCTAACGCTAAATTGCTCTCCGCACCCCGTACAATCCGCACGTATAATTTGTTTGTCAATAAAACAATTTATTTTATGGTTCATTCTTCGTTCATATACATTCGGATAATCTTTTTGAATAATATCTTGAACTTTTAAAACCGAATCTGCAAAATCATTTTCATACTTTTCGTCGTAATAGTTTAACGACGGAACAATAGAAACATGATTAAAGCCTAATGCAGTAATATGCATCTCATCAACTAGCCATCTAATAACTTCTTCAGCTTTATCAACAGTTTCTTTTGACATAACACAAGAAGCAGACGGTTCAATTCCAGCTTTTCGTAGTATATCAAAGCCTTTTACTGCGTCTTTAAAAGTTCCTGTTCCATCACAATACACGCGATTCACGTCGTGGCATTTTTCGGGGCCATCGATAGAAATAGAAACACCTACATCATGTTTTTTCAATTCTTTTGCAATCTGATCATTCAAAAGCGTAGCATTTGTTATTAACACTTTATCTACAGAAAATTGAGGATATTTTTCTTGTAAATATTCCAACCCATGTAACATAACGCTCCAATTCACTAATGGCTCTCCCCCATAAAAAACAATGGCTGGTCTTTTCCTAAATTTTTTATCCTTTGTTATTTGAACAAATTTATCTATAGATTTTTCTATAACTTCTTCAGTCATATTCTTTCGGCAATAGTCGGATTTAATATTTCCCTCTATAAAGCAATACTTACAACGCAAATTGCAAATATCTGTCATGTGTAAAACCATAACCCGAACGTGAGGATCTTTAATTAAAAGCGGTAAAATAGAATCAATATATGCTTTTTCATCAAAAGAGAAATCTACTATTATTTGCAATTCTTTTAGTCTATTAATTACTTTCAATGCTTTTTCAGATATTTGAATTGTGCCGTTAGCACATATAAAGCGCTTTACTTCCTCATAGTATTTTTTATCAAAATATAATGTTGACATTTTAATTGAATGATATGCACAAACAACATCTTCTTTTATGAAAAAATATCCAAATTTAGATTGTTTTATTTTTTCCATATTATTTCTCCTTATAAAAATTTTAAATTTAAGTCTGAAGGTAGAAAATCTTCTTTTTCGATTACTTCAAAAAAAGCTCTGAAAGGATTATCTTCTCTTAAAGAATTCAAAAATATGTCTTCGTATTTTTCTAAAACTCCCTTTTTAAAAAGGTAAGACGAACATGTTAATTGTTCTTTATTATTTTTAGAATAGTGCGAAAATAAAAAGGGAATTAACATTTCGCTTATAATCCATATTTTAGTATTTTTATCTATATCGACACCAAAACGTTTTTCTAAAAGTGCATAGTAATAAAAATGCGTTAGCTCATGAGCTATAACAGATATAAATGTCTGCTTGTTTGCTAGAAGAGGAAATAAAAAGGCTTTACTTTGTAGATCTCTAGGATAAATTGGTAAAAATGTTCCAAACGCAATTAAAGGTTGTTTCGGAATATCTCCCCGAAAAAATGACATTAAATAATTCTGCCATTTTTCATTAAAATTTTTCCACTCCTCAGCACAAAAAATGCATCTCTCACTAAGAAAAGATGCATTTTCTCTAAAAAAACTCTCTGCGCATAAACACCACTCAGAAAAAGAAAAATCTTCTGATGTATTTTTAATCTTGGAAAATGCACACACTAATGCTTCCAAATCTTTTTCTTTTAATATTGAAATGGCTTCATTATTTAACCAATGATACTTACAAGAAAAAGAAATAGAGAACATTATTCAGAGGGCAATTCATTAACTGAAACAGTTTCAGAAGCTTCGCAACAATAACTTGCAGACTTCATATCTTTTGCTAACTCTCTTTTTAAATTTTCACATTTATTCAATTCTTCAACAGAAACGGTTTCAGAAGCCTCACAACAATAACTTGCGGATTTCATATCTTTTGCCAGTATTCTTTTCATTTCATATTCTCCTTTTGTTGTATGAACGAAACAATCATCGTTCATTTTGTTTTCTTTGTAGTTCTTTAAAAGCACTTAAAGAACTACCCTTGTTTTTTAAGATCGCTCTTAAAAAATTCTTTTTGCCTCGTTGCAGTAAAAAAGCTTCTTTGCTAGGGTCTTCTAACGTAATATTCTCATCAGAGGAAACGACTCTTTTACCGTCAATGGAAAAACCACCCTGTTGTATCATTCTTCTCGCTTCACTTTTAGATAAGAAAAAGCCAAGTTCAACCGCAAAATCAACCACATTAATCCCTTTTTTAATGCGCTCAATATCAAAATCTGCAGATGGGACATTTTCCATATTCTTTCCTTTTTGAAACAATGCTTTAGCAGCTTCAACCGCTTTTATTGCTTCTTCTTCACCGTGCACCAATTTAGTGACTTCATATGCCATTTTCTTTTTAGCTAAAACAATATCCTTCTGACACAGATTCACGATTTCCGCTGTCGGAATGTCCGTAAATAATTTTAAAAGCATTTCGGTATCCGAATCAGCTGTATTATAAAAATACTGATAAAAAGCAAACGGCGTCGTTTTATCCCGAGCAACCCATAAAGTTCCCTGCTCTGTCTTACCCATTTTTTTGCCCTCTTTAGTCATCAATAGCGGGCAGGTCAAACCAAACGTATCTGGTCTTTCATCTTTTGTTTTTCCTTCCACATGGAAGTTCATTTTTCGGCTTAATTCCGTTCCCGCAACAATATTCCCCCATTGATCACTTCCACCAATTTCTAAAGAACAACCATATTTTCTATTTAAGTACAAAAAGTCATATGCTTGCATCAGCATATAACCCATTTCTAAAAAGGTCAACCCCCCATTTTCCATTCGTTTAGAATATGCTTCAGAAGCAAGCATTTTATTCACATTAAAATGAACACCCACATAGCGCATAAAATCCACATAGCTAAAAGAGTTTATCCATTCGGAGTTATCCAAAATGATAGCAGGATTCTCCCCTTCCGTCCTGATAAATCTTTTGGCAAGTGTCTTTACTTCCTCAACATTTCTTGCAACTTCTTCTTTAGTCATCATCTTACGCATATCAGACTTACCGGTCGGATCACCAACTAACGCAGTTGCTCCACCAATAACTAAAATACCACGATGTCCTCTTCGTTGCAAATGACGAAACATCATTAGTGCAAAAAAATGTCCGATATGCAAACTATCTGCAGTAGGATCTATTCCCAAATAAAAAGTAATAGGCTTTTTTCCATTTAAACTATCTCTAATTCCAGCCTCATTTGTTGACTGATAGACATACCCACGTTCTTTTAAATATTCGAAAAAATTATCAGACATATAGCTTCTCCTACAACTCGACCACTTGTATTATATCACAAAAAAAATAAAAAACAACCATTTTTATTTTTTATTAGATATTCAAACCGTTTTCTCCGAAAGAGCGATCACTTTATGGAACTCAGAATGGTTAAATCCGTCAACTAAAAATAAAATTGAAAAAATTTCTTTAATTAACCAAAGTATAATTGATACTATGGCACCCGTCATTACAGAAGAAGAAGTTGATTTATTCAATCAAGATTACCCTCTTGATACTATCTGATTACATTGCAACAATGTAGTCGTCTGGTGAAAGAGTCGTGTCCCAAAGACCGACATCTTCATCTTGATGCTTGTTGATACCTGTGTACTCAAGGCTGGCATCTTCATATCGCTTGAACTTATAAACTGCATCATTCATTAAAGCCCCGTTGAAGACGCCTAGACTGACTAATCGTTCAAAATCTTTAACTTCAAGCCCTGTCACCTTTTTAAACAATGCCGGTTCCAGCTGGGTAATAACATCTTTTAAAGTGCGTTCACGGTGATCAGTTAAATACATAAAAATTGGTACACGTGTGGCAAATTTAATCAATTTTTCTTGTATTTGCTTACGCATGGATTTGTACTCTTTTTCTTCTTGTGTCAGTTCATTCTTCTCTTTTTCAGTCAACGGCTTTTCAACAGATTTCTTTTTTAAGTCATTAACTGCATTTGATTTATTTATAATAGTCTGTATATCGTTATTTAAACTTCTAAAGCCTTCAATGCGCATCAATGCTGCCAAAGCTTCTTTGTTATTCATTAAGCGTTCCAAGGTGAGATTATCAACATTAACCAACAAGGCGCTTTCCCAACGACGAGCCAATAAAGTCGCTGTTGTTCCACTCATTGCCATATCCAAAATACCAGCAGCATCAATTTGGCGCATTGAACTGCCATCATAAGCCAAAACAGGTAAGAATTGAATAAATTCTTCTACTTTTCGTTCGGGATTTGTATTTTCATCAATGTTTAAACGACAACTATAATCCGCAATTTGTCTTAATGCTCTATCCGGAGCAAAATCAAAGACATAGCATTCTTCTTTCATAATCAAAGTCTTATTGGGATTTAAATTGTCTGGATTATGAATCACCCAAGGAGTCTGAACACGAAAAGCAGCTTGAAAATATGTTTCCGGACTTGATGAATTTCGGAGCATAAAAATGCCACTCCAAGGCTTAACGGATACACCAGTTGTTAATTTTCCACAAGAAAGAGTGATTGTTTTGCTTTCCAAAGGATTATCCATTGCCTTATAAACAGGATTTAATGCATCTACACCAATTCCTGCTGATGTTCCTGCGGCAATAATCACTTTATAATCATGATAAAATGTATTTTGACGCCTTTTTAACAAATTGGCCATAGCATAACAAGAGGCCACAGAAGGCAAAAACCAAAAAGTATGCGTTAAAATATCTTTTAATCTGCTGTCACCAAAAGGCATTGGTGGTTTTTGAGCCCCTAATTTTAAATTATCAATGGTTGTTTCGGCAAAGGCACCTCTGATTAAATCAAGCCATTTTTGAACTTCGTTTTCATACTTAAACTTTGCCTTGTCTTTTTCTCCATCAGCCATAAAAAAGGTGTTCAAGTTAAATTCATCAAATTCACCTTGCAAAGCAACTTCTTTAATTGTATCAGGCAACTGATAAGTCATCATTACCATGCGAGGCAATGCAGCATAAGGGTTGTCTTCACCTTTCCATGAATTTTTTGCCTTTTGTTCATCCGAATATGTCCAATTGAAAATTTGATCTTCAATAAATTCACCTGAGTTTATGGCTCTAAAAGGTGTGCCAGACAAATACAAATAATGATTTGTTGTAATTGGCATGATATTTTCATCAAAATCTTCAATACCAACACCTTGCCCATATTCTTGTTCTTTTTTGCTTTCTGCTTCAAACAATTCTTTGGCACTTTCACGCCAGGAGCCAAAATGATACTCATCCAAAACAACACAATCCCAGTTTGTTGCGTGAACCCATTCGTTTTTTGCTTTAATTCCCCCTTGCTTATTTGTACCCAAGAAATCCTGAAATGAGCCAAAACAAACAATTGGTTTATTTAAGTCTAAATTTTCAACGTCTAGCAGACACTCATCTTTCTTTTTGCCCTTATTGCAAATGAATTGCCAACCATCAAAATCAATGTGTGTTTTTAAATCTTCTTCCCAAGCATCTTGAACGGCCGGTTTAAAAGTTAATACCAATACACGTTTCCATCCCATTGCTTTTACCAATTGATATGTGGCAAATGTTTTTCCAAAACGCATTTTTGCATTCCAAAGGAAATGGGGCACTTTATCGGGATTTTCTTTTTTAAACGCCTTAAAATAATTTAATGTTTTTGATACGGCTTGTCTTTGTTCCGGCCGCATATCAAAACTTAAAGAGCGGGAGACTCCAACATCATATCCTTTTTTAATTGAAAGGATAGCATTCATTACATCCGAAACAGAACAGCGGAACCATTCACCGGACGGATTAAAAAATCCCCTCTTTCTAAGCATCCGATGAACATAATGATCCGTAAACGTTGAACCGTTTTCTTTAATGGCCGGTTCATCCAATACAATGTGATACGGTTTTTCACCGGGGCGTAGCGTTGGATATTGTTCTGCCACTCTTTCTTGAGCTGTTTTGATGGTATATCCAATTTTTAACAATCCTTGATACTGAGGATTCGTATCTTCATATGCATAAATGGTTGGATTGGCTTTTGTTCGTAAAGGGAAAAAGTCGGAACGGGACATATTTTACTCCATCGGTCGTATCATTGATTCAATAAAATCAATTTCTTCTTGAGTTAAGCCATATTTTTTATAGAGTTTTTCGTCCGTCCAAGGCTCATTAAAATCTTGTAATGGAACAAACTGATAAACTTTAAGTGTGGCATCTTGTGTGATTTTTTTTAGTCCTAATAAAAAATGGAAAAAATTAGTTTCAATGTAAGAAATGGCATTTTTTGTCCGTGTCAAATCTTCAAAAGGACCAATAACAACATATGTCTCTGTGCAGCAAGTATTTGGTTCAGCAATAATGGGTTTTAACCTATCTGTTCTTATATCTCCACTACCAATTGCCTTTGGAATAAAAAGTTTATATTTTTTAATCAAACCTCTATTTTTTTCAATTTTACTTAAATCAACAAATCCTTGGTTTTTATTGGCATATATCTTTACTGAACCATCAAACCATGTTGTTTTGTAATCTACAAAATTGGTAGGTAATCCAAATGGTTTTCTTGAACTTACAATAGATGAAAAAGATGTTTCTTTTTTGGATAATACTTTATGTAATATGGAAATTGCTTTATTGTAGCGAATAAAAATATCAGTATCTTTTTCTAATAATGGTCTGTCAGCAATAGAAGTTATCTCACCCTTTTCGTGTGTGAATACTTTACACAATCCCTTATTATCTCTATCCCACAAGAAATAACATACTCCACCTTTTATCTCAACTGATGGGAAACATTCACTGGCATCAAAAAAATCATGAATAACCCTTAAACGACTATCATGCAGCATTTCATCTCTAAAGTCATCCAACCCTTTGCCCCCAGCATACCATCTGGCAGGAATAATCATTGTTAAAAATCTTGGGTTTAATTTTTTTGCTTGTTGGACGAACAAATGATATAACGGAGAAGCACTTGCTTGTGCTCCCCCATCACTTAACTGGTAGGGAGGGTTTCCGACGATAACATCAAATTTCATCTTTTTTAACTCCTTCGGATTATGTATAAATTGATATGCATGTGTTTCAAGACTTTCATCTCTGTCATATTCACTTTGACTGGCCCCACAATATTTACAACGACCATTTTCCCATGTGTGTTGAATCCGTTTAAACCAGATATTACCATCTATGTCATTAAAATCCGAACAAACAGAATATTTTCCATTGGCAAATTTGCTGCAATATGTTGAACGTCGGGATAATAAAGCCGTTAATTCCGTAATGGCGATGCCAAATAATTGCTTTGTATAAATATGATTTAAACGTTCTTGCAAATTGGGAATTTCCTGTTCCAAACCTTTAATCAAACGTTTTGCAATTTCACGTAAAAATACCCCACTTTTACAACAGGGATCTAAAAATGTTGTTTCTTTGCTTTCGAACAATTCTTGTGGCAACATATCCAACATTTGATTGGCGAGTTGTGGTGGGGTAAACACTTCATCATTGGATAAATTGGCTAAACAAGTCAGTACATCAGGATTATAAAGATTAGGCCGCATCATTAACTTCTCTTTCTGCCTCTGCTAATTTCAAATAATGTGTTAATGGAAATTCTTTTACCGGCCTTGGAGCCCAAACATCCTCCCCCTTGTCATTCACATTAAACAAGGGCAAGCCTTCAGTTGAACAGTTAACCATTTGGCTAAATGAATAATCACGTCGTTTCATCATTTTACCATTAACAGCCGACCATTCCGAAAAAACGATAGGCTGATCCGGATGATCAACACGTTTTAAAGTCAATGCATCACCCCAAACAATGTTTTTTTGAAGGATGAATCGAGCTGAATTTAAGCATTCTTCTGAACACTCTTGTTTTAAAGCGGCTTTATATTCCGATTTAAAAATTGACAGCATTTCATTTTGACAATCGGCAACATTATCTTCCAAAATATCAATCCCATAAATGCTACTGATGGCTAAAATAGCATAGCGTTCATATTCCAATGGACTTTTGGCATACCTGTTTTTAACAACAGTTAATTTGCGACGCAAAACTTCAGCCAAAAAAGCACCTTTGCCACAAGCAGGCTCTAAAAAACGGCTCTCAATACGCTCTGTCTCTTGTTTGACAAGATCTAACATCGCATTCACTTCGCGAGGATTGGTAAAAACCTCTCCATGATCTGCAACCCGTTTTTTTGATACAATTTGGTCTGATACTCTATTCATAAACCACCGTCTATTTGATATATCAAAACAACACAAAAATGGTTCCCCTAATTTTGCTCTTTCAATCATTATATTTAATCAAATTAAGGAATGCAAGCTTTTCCATCTAAACTGCCTCAAAAAAACAACAAAATCGGTGATATACGTATAGCGTCTATTTTTAGCAGTAATTTTTAACAATTTGTAGTAGTTCTTATAAGAGTGTTTAACAATTTTATAAGGATTTTACGATGATTTACGCATATATCAGGGTCAGTACTGACAAACAAAATACAGCCAACCAACGGCACGAACTGTTAACTTTTGCCAATAAAAATAATATTCAAATCAATAAATGGGTTGAAGAACAAATATCCTCTCGAAAGCATTTGAATGAACGAAAATTAGGTAAATTATTAAGACGTCTTAAAAAAAGTGATATTTTGATTGCAACCGAGATCTCCAGATTGGGTCGCAACTTATTGGAAGTTATGAGTATTTTACAAAATTGTCTTGAAAAAGGCTGTCAAGTCTGGACTTTGAAAGAAAATTATCACTTAGGTGCTGATATTCAAAGCAAATTACTGGCTGTTGTTTTTTCGATTGCCGCTGAAATTGAACGACAACTGATTTCCGAAAGAACAAAGAATTCATTAAAACGCTTAAAAGACGAAGGTAAACACTTAGGACGTCCTTATGGCTTTTCATATCAAAAATTAAAAAAGAAAGATAAAAAAATAAAAGAACTTCTAAAACAGAACGTATCAAAAGCCGAAATCGCCCGACTGATGGATTGTTCGTGGATTACGCTTCATCGGTATATTAAAGCCGAAAATATCTTTCCCTAATAATTCTTTTCAATCCCAAAGTTTTTTGCATCCTTTTTAAAACATTTGTGACATAATAACCATATAAAACAACAAGTAAAAGGCGTTTTATTATGGTTAAATATGTTGTGACAGACCCTTTTTATTTTGTTCCGTCTCACTTAAATATCCTTGAGATATTCGCGTCAATAATTCTTGAACCAATGGTGTTCGAATTCGTTTTTGTGAATATGGAACAAACTCATTCCACGCTTCTTTGGGTAAGTATCCTTGTTCAATAAAAAAGCGACACTGGATAACCATGTCCAATTTATCCAGATCTTTTACAAAAACAGCTTCCGGTGTTTTTCCCTCTTCAAACTCCAGATATAAATCTTTTAATGTCTCTTGAGATAAATCTTGAGCTAGTCGACTGACGGCGACCGTCTCCTTTTCCGTCTTCTCGTGAGGAGATATGGCGTCATGCGGTGTCACATCTCCGGCATAAATCTCACAAAGATCATGGATAAGCGCCATCTGAAGACATTTTAACTTATTTAAATCAAAAGGCGTATACATCATCACCAAAAAGGCAACGCCCCACGAGTGTTCGGCATCTGATTCTGTCTGTCGACACCCCCGTTGAATCCACCCTCTCCGTTTAAGAGCCTTTAACTTTCCGATAACCTCATAAACTTGTTCGGGATCTGTCGTTATATCCATATCTTTATTCCAATGCATCGACTGTTTTGTTCAACATCCTGTTTTACAATGCGTTTCATTCGACATTTTCATTTTTCCTTTGCCGAAACAATGCAGAAGGTCGATGACCCGATCCGGTCATATAATTTCCTGTTGCCTCAACTTTTGACTTGATCTCACGCCTAAACGCCGGAGCCAATAACTTTCTCCCTAAAATAGCCTCATAAACATTTTGTAATTCCGTTAATGTAAACTCCTTCGGAAGCAAATGAAAAACCAAATCCGTATATTCAATCTTATTTTTGAGACGCATCAGCCCCGTTAAAACAATATCCACATGGTCAAATGCCAGACTCCCTTTATCCGATAAATCCAAAATCAAATCGGAATCTTGCTCATTTTGCAAAAAAAGATTCTCGCCTTTTCGTACAATATTAAACCAGTTCGAACACGCTTGAATATCCCGTGGCAAATCCTGTCGATTGATTAACGCCATATATGCAACCGATAAAATACGCATACGCGGATCCCTCGTGATTGCATCAAATGTCCCTAATTGCTCCAAATAAAGAGTATCCAAATTCATCTTGCGTTTTAACACCTTAAAAGCCGTATCCGCAAGTGTCTCCTTCGGATCCAAAAAACCGCCCGGCAAACTCCACTTTCCCTTAAACGGAAAATTATCCCGATTAACCAAATACACACTCATTATTTTTTCCGGTAGCTTTCTGTAATTATTCGTCACAATATCAGAAATACTGAATACAAGTAAATCGGTCGTCACCGAAACTTTTTCAAACAAATTCGGATTATACTCTTTCAAAAAAATTTCTTCATCAATTATCCGGTTCATATACACTCTCTTAAATACCGATTATTAAAATCAGACTGATATTAACATGAGCCTTTGTCAAATGCAAGCATCTTCCATAATAAAGACAACATAAAACTTCTTCCCTTCTCACGATTAAAGTATATTCTTTAGTTTAAATATAAAAAATAATATATTGAAAAAAATAAAAAAATAATATTTTAATTTTTTTTAAAAAAAGAGTATTGACTTGTTATATTTTTTGTGTTAATAATAGATTGTTAATAACGAATAGTTTTTATCTAAAAGAAAAAAACAGGAGATAAAAATGGCAATCGGACACAATTTAACTTTTGTTGATTTTCAAAACGACTTTGTTGCTCAAAAAGGAGCTTTAACATTTGACGAGGGAAAAGGAGATCCGAATCTCATCGCTCGGGTGAAAAGCTTTTTTGAGCAATTACCACACGGTTATTTTAAAAACGCCATTGTCACATATGACACCCATTTCCCGAAAACATACGCTCAAAGTGAAGAAGCAAAAACGTTTCCGCCTCATTGTATGGATCAAACAAACGGTTGGGAATTAGCCATTGATAAACATCTTATCGAATCCAAAATCAAAACCGTTCAACATTTACGCAAGAATACATACGACATGTGGGCTGAAACAATTGATAAAATAAGCCCCGAGATTTTAGCTCAAACAAGAGATGTGGTTTTATTCGGTGTCGCATCCGATATTTGTAATAAGGCCGGAATTGAAGGGTGGCTCAAAAGAGGTCTTTCGGTGACTGTTTTAGAAGATTTGACACGGGGCATTTTTAAACAAACGCGAGATGTTCTAAAAGAAGAACCCTTTAAAAAAGCAATAAAAAAGGGCGCCCTCAAAATAATGCGCTCAGAAAATTTTCTTCGATACATTCAGCATGAAAGGAGTTAAAAATGACTGTTGCTCTGACAATTATGCGTTTGCAACCTCTCCATAACGGACATATTAACCTCATTAACAGTATGTTAGATGAAAATGAAAAATCCATTTTAATGTTGGGATCTGTCGGTGTGATTGATGAAAACAACCCATATTCGTATGAAGAACGCCTTGAAATGGTAAAAACCGTTTATCAAAAAGAAATGGAATCCGGAAAATTATTTGTCGGCGGACTTAAAGACATTCACAATTTGCCTAAGTGGGTCGATTATGTGAAAAGCCACCTACCCTTTCCTGCCAATATTTATTATTGTGGCATTCATCAAAATGCAAAACAATTCGCCGAAAAAGGATTTTCCATCCGCCTGTTCGATCGTCCTTTAGGAAGTCTTTCCGGCACGCTCATCCGACAAAAAATAAGGGATCATGACTCTTCATGGGAGAATGATGTCCCCTTTGAAATAATCCCCCTCATCAAAAGAAAGGATATAACACGATGATCAAAAATAAATTTTCTCCTCTTTACTGCGACTTCTATCATCTGACAATGGCTCAAGCCATGTTTGATCAAAAAACACACAACAAAACAGAGACATACGAAATGTATATTCGATCCAATCCCTTTTCGGGCAGTTATCTTCTCACGGCCGGACTCGGGGAAGTTTTGGAATGGCTCCATGATTGGCACTATGAAAAAGAAGATCTTGATTACTTAAGAGAACAGGGTTTTAAAGAAAAATTTTTAGAAATGCTTCAAAATTCTCGTTTAAAAATCAGCATGGATGCTTTTCGAGAAGGAGATATCGTTTTTCCGAATGAGCCGATCGTTCGAGTTAAAGGACCAGCTTGGCAGGCCATTATGGTGGAAGCCGGCATTTTAAATATTATTAACGCCCAGAGTCTTTTTGCAACCAAAGCCAGTCGCATTGTCCATATCGCTCACTCTGACGGCAAAGATCGAACACTCTTAGATATGGGACTGCGAAGAGCCCAAGACACACAAGGTTTTGCCCCAACAAGAGCTGCCTTTATCGCCGGATTTAACATGACTTCCAATGTTGAAGCCGGTCGTCACTATCATATTCCCGTCTCGGGGACAATGGCTCATTGTTTCATCATGAGGGAAAGCAGTGAAAAAGAGGCGTTTAAACACTACATTCAATCTTTTCCGCAACAAGCCAGTGTTCTTTTAGATACATACGATACGATCGAGGGAGTTCAATTAGCCATAGAGGCCTCAAAAGAAACCGGCATTCCGCTCAAAAGTGTTCGACTGGATTCGGGCGATCTGGCCTATTTATCTAAACAAGTACGTCAAATTCTTGATACAAATGATTGTCAACAAACAAAAATTACAGCTTCAAATGATTTAGATGAATACACCATTCAAAGTTTACTTTTAGAACAAAATGCCCCCATTGATATTTTTGGTGTCGGAACAAAGTTAGTGACATCATACGATCAACCGGCCTTAGGAGGTGTTTACAAGCTAAAAAAAACAGGAAACAGAGATGTCATAAAAGTTTCGGAATTATCCGTTAAAACAACCATTCCGGGAGCAACGGAAGTCATTCGAGTACTCAATGAAAAAGAGGATAAATATGCGGGGGATATTATTTGCCCTGTGGGACATGCTTTTGTTAAAAACGGCTCTTTAGAAAAAGACATTGTTTCGGTGGATCTTGAAAATGAAAAGGCAAAACTGTTTTTAAAAGGTAAAAAAGTACTGCGTCCCATGATATCCGTTATTCAAGATGGAAAAGTGAATTTAGAAGAAATGAATCGTCCGTTAATTGACATTCAACAAGAGGCAAAACAAAATTTAAGTCGACTGGATGAAACACACTTAAGAATTAAATCACCGCACAGATACGTTGCAGGGGTTGAGCAATCCCTTTTTACAAAACGACAAAAGCTTATTTCAAAACATCGAAAACTAACCAGATCGGACTTACTACAAAAAAGATATTTAGAACGAACATACGGAAACTAAATAAATGGGCAAGGAATATAAAATCAGTGAAAGGAAAGCAACATGACCATTCAATCTATTAAAAATCAAATTGTCAGGGGCATCAAAGAATACTGTCAGGAAAATCATTTTCAAGATGTTGTTTTGGGTCTTTCCGGCGGACTGGATTCAGCGGTTGTTTTGGCATTGGCTTGTGAGGCGGTTGGTTCCGATCATGTCCATACCGTCATGATGAAAACAAAATACACCTCTCAACAAAGTCTTGATCTTGCTAAGAAAGCCGCTCAAATGAATCACGTTAATCATACGGAAATCGATATTCAACCGATTGTGGATGTATCCCTCAAAACACTCCCTTTCTCGATTCAAAATGATATTACACTTCAAAATTTACAAGCCAGAGTCAGAGGGGTTCTGTTAATGACTTATTCCAATGACAATCGCTGGTTATTGCTTTCTTGCGGAAACAAATCAGAACCTGCGATGGGACATTGTACCCTCTACGGCGATACCTGTGGCGCCATTTCTCCGCTCGG
>CALXPF010000018.1 GCA_944390205.1 uncultured Alphaproteobacteria bacterium | reverse complement strand
ATTTGAAGTCGGCAAAAATATTACTGGAATATGGGGCAAATCCGGATATTCAAGACAATATCGGTAAAACCAGCCTGATGTATGCCACTCAGATGAGGGATCCTGATTTGGTCAGAGTGTTGCTGGAGTATTATTCGAATCCGAATACTTCTGATAAGGATGGGTATACTCCCCTCATGATTTCAGCCTGTTTGGGAGATACGGAAATTGTGAAGGATCTTTTAAAGAATGTGCGTATTGATCCGGATCAAAAGGCCAAGGATGGTCGGACGGCTCTATTGGTGGCGGTTGAATTCGGACAGTTGGAGATAGCTAATATTCTTTTGAAGAGCGGTGTTGATTTGGAGGTAACAGATAAATTCGACCAAGATATTGTGAGTTATCTCGCCGCTTCTAAAAATCCGAAAATGATGGACGCAATTCTGCCTTATATCGGATACCTTAATGAACCCTCATTTGAAGATGGAGAAACGCTGTTGATGGTTGCCTCTTCTCATGGGGATACGCTTTTTGCCGAAGCCTTAATCCGAAACGGAGTCGATATTGAGATGAAGGATCAATATGGACGAACGGCTCTGATGTTTGCTGCGATAAAAGGAAATGCTGATGTTTTTAATCTTTTAATAGAACACGGAGCCGATTGTGAGGTAAAAGATATAGACCATCAGAGCGTTCTGGATTATGCTCAAATCGGAGGAAACAAAAGCATTATTGATTATTTAAATTCTAAGAAAGTAAGTAAGCAAGAACTAAAGATTAAACCGAGCGCTTTCTTAAGATCCTCTTTTCAACATGTACGCTAGAGTGTTTGAGAACAAAATAAGATTTTATTTGACAATGGGATTATGCTCTGACTACAATTTAGAGATATTTTGCGTATTTCTATCCGGAAAAAGTAAATATATCCAGCGGATGGGCGTATGGTTTGAAATTTAATTGAGCTTTGGAAGGTGGGTTGTTTTGAAAAATTTATTGAATAAATTCTTGCTATTTTTTGTCAAATACGGAGAGAAGAGTTTTATTTCTCTGTTATTGAAACTCGGAATGGATATTGATTTGCAAGATAAGAAGGGATTGACCCCTTTAATGGTGGCCACTTTGGAGGGGCGTTTTTCCATTGTTAAATATTTGATAGAAAAGGGAGCCGATATTCATAAAAAAGACTGTTTGGGAAACACATTTTTGGTCTATGCGGTTGAAAAGGGTGACTTGAATGTTGTTCAATATTGCTGTGATCGAAATTTGGTAGATACTGACATGCAATTGAAAAATGGATTGACGATACTTCCGATAGCTTGTTCACAGGGGCGACTTGAGATTGTCAAGTGTTTAATGGAACATCACAAAAAGTCGGTCCAAATAGATGATTTGGAAGCGGCGATGATGTGTGCCTATGCGTCCCAAGAAGGGCACTTGGATATTGTTCGATACCTACATGAACAAGGGATGAATATCAATTCAAAAGATACGCATGGAAGAAGTGCTTTACATTATGCCTCTTTGGGTGGATCGGGAGAGGTTGTTGAATATTTATTGGATCATGGCGGTGATGTTAATGTGCGAGGGCCCGAAGGGGAAACACCATTGGCAATTGCGGCTTTTTTTGGTCAGATGAAGGCGGCCGATATATTGCTCCAAAGAGGAGCTGATATGGATGCTAAATTAACAGATGGATCTACCGTGTTGATGGCAGCAACCAATTGTTCGGAAGGGGCCGATCTTATTACAAAATTATGTGAATTGGGCGTAGATGTGGATGAACAGGATAACTATGGACTGACCGCTACAATTCATGCGGTTATGAATAAAAACAAAAAAGCGTTATCATATTTAAGCTCGTGGGGTGCTAATTTTTGGATAAAAGATAACAAGGGAAAGGAAGCCACAGACTATGCTGAACATCTTTTTGACAGAACGGATGTTCTTGTTTTGGGAATGAAGGCAAAACAGAATAAAAAGAAAAGGCAGGCAGACAAGGAGCAATTGCGCACAAGACAATTATCTGTTTTATCTCAAAAATCATATGAAGAATTGACGGACGAGAAAAAATCCGGTGTTTTATTTCAAGAGCTTCAAAAATTAAATGCATTAGGGTGTGTCTTAGAAAGTAAAGCGATAGATGATTATGAAAAATTAAAGAAAGTTTATTGTGTTATTAAGGCATATTCGCAAAATGATGAGACCCAAAAACAGATACGAGAGGTTTTTACAAAACGAAGTCTTGAGTTGAGGCAAAAAAATGATTCTTGATCAATTCGTTTAAAATGATTAGGCATTTGGGGGATGAGGGTATAAACGGATTGTATCCTGACTATCAATAAAAAGATTCACAAAAACCAATAGATGTGATAAAATAGAAGGAAAGTGTTTTTATTCAACAAGAGGCCAAATGTCATTTGAGAATAATCTATATAATTTTATCAACGAAACAGTCTTACCCAGATCATTTCATTCGGCGGAGCAAGATACCTATCATTCTTATCGTATGGGGGATTTTTATCTGGTCGAAAAAAGTTCGTCCTTAGCCGAAAAGCATACCGGTTGGAAATTTCATGTTTCTATTGATGAACGGGATTTAGAAAAAGGATTTAACTTAATTTCACAGATTGCCTTTAAGCATCATTGCCCTTTATTTAAGGTTCTTGCCAAAGGCGTGAATTGTCATAAAGATCAACTGGGAAAAACGATTGTTTTTTATGACACGGGTACTGAAAATTGGTCTCGTATTATCCCCGAGATAGAAAAAAGTTTGCGTTCTTATGGGATTCGTCCTCACATGGCTCTGAAAGATCCCTCAAAAAATATCAATAAGGATCGTCGTATTTCCAACAGCTTATATGTCATGTATGGGAATGATCAGGATGCGTACGGTCGTTATATCAGTGCTTGGAACAGAAAAACGTATAATGATTCGGGGAAAGCCGATCCTTTCTTAGGTATTCAAGTTGATCGCTATAAGAATGATCCGGAAGCTCAAAAACCGCTTTCTTTAGAAGATCCTCAAAAATATCAACGGCAGTCTTCCGCATTATTTTGGTTGAATGAAAGAAATTGGAAAATGGCCCGAACAATGGGAGGTGAAATGATTGATCGGCTACCTGTTAAGGGTTTATCTTCACAAGAGATTAACTTTATTACGGAGCAATTAAGAAAGGCAGATATTCCGACAGTTGTTCGAGAAAGCGCTTTACTCGGCCCAACCATTCGGGTGACCGGAGTAATGAATATTCAAAAATTAAAAAGATTTTTGAAAATGCAGGAACAACAACGGGCTCGGGTATCAGCTTATACTCAAATGCAAAAAAGATCCCCTCGTCGTTAAGTGCCCTGCGTTTCAAAAATTATTTTACAAGAGAGTTTGGGGGGGGAGTAGGATCTATCCACCGTTTAAGTCGGTTTATATAGATCTTGGATCACGTGGATAATGAAGTATTGGACGAATGGGTATAAAGAGGAGATTTTTCAAAATACGAAGTGTCGCAGGGATAAATTGTGTCAAAGAACGATCGTGAAAGATCAATACTCCTGAAAGTCTAAAAAGTCCAATTACAAACCCTCCTCTGCCTTAATCGTTTTGGATTAAAACATCTATTTTGTCGTATCAGCCTGATAGAAAAACAGGGTGTGCTTTTTGTAGGTTATTTTTTTTCAAAGGCGATAAAGTGTGAATGTCCCGTAAAATGCTTTTGTATTTCTAAAAAGCCCGTGATATCGGGAGCAGTTGCTTTAAATCCGGTTGTGTTTTGGATATATCTGATATAGTGTTCGTATTTTAATTCTGATTTTTGGTATTCAACAATTTTAAGATTATATTTTTGAGCTAAATACTCTAATGATTGATAGGAAAAATCCAATTGATGATGAGGCGGAATATTGAGCCAACCGCACCCGTTGATGGAAAGAATTCCCTCCGGATCGGGGAGGCCGAAAACGAGATGTCCGCCCGAATTTAATAAATTGAGGCAATTTTTCATAAACTCCTCATTTTCGAAGTTATGTTCTAAAACCTCAAAAGCACAAACCATATCAAATTTTTTATTTAATTGAGAAATATCTTTTGAAAAAGTGACAAATCCTTTTTTTCGGCATGTTCGAGCTGCTTCTCCGTTATATTCACTCCCATAAACTTCCGGAACCATGTGACGAACACGCTCCAAAAAATTCCCGATACCGGCGCCGATATCGATCAAACTTTGCGGTTTCATTTTATCGATAAATGCTGAAGCCAATCCATATTCCCACCGAAATTGAGGATAATAAGGAATAGCATTCATCAGGTTTTTATAGAGCAGTTCGGTATCGGGCAAATGATAGTTATAAAAATATAATCCGCAATCTAAACAGCGTCTTTTTTCTAAATAGCAATGTCTGTAAACATTGGAAATCGGATTAAAATGAGCTCTTTCAATCCATATTTCCATAATTTCATCAATCGAAAATTTTCCGAGTGTCAAAAATCGTTTTCCAGAACAAAGAGGACAACAAGAAACTTCCTCCTTGCGTTTGATTTTTTTGATAACAGGATCTAGGGGTTGTTTATACTTAAATTTTTTCTTTGAATCAAAAAATTTGGGTCCGAGATAAGTTGAGAAAAAATTTGGCATCTATTCCTCTTAAAAACAAAATGATTAAACTGAGTGTACTATAGATAAAAAAAGTAAAAATAAAGTAAAATTTAGAGGTTGATTTTGATCAGTATACGTCAAGTATCCTGAAATGAGTTCATATAAAAGTAAGTAGGTTGTTGCTTTAGATGTTTTTTTAAGGCTAGATTGAGTTCTAAATTATCTTGTTTTTTCTTGACTAAGTGTTATACAAATTTTTATATGCTCAGATATTTTCTGTTTTTTTAAACTTTCTTTATTACTTTAATAAGTGTATAAATATTTTTGTTTAATATTTGTTTTTCAGAATTCAGATAAAAATATGAGTGCTAAATAAATATATTGATAAATAACAAAGGGAAAAATATGAATATAGGTTTTGATATTGACGGTGTTTTAAATGATTTTGAGCAGTTTGTTAAAGAAAAGGGGCGTTTCTACTTACAGAAGGAACCTGTTAACCCAAGAGGGGAAGATATTTCTGAGATATTTGAAGTGCCTCAAGGGATTGAAGATGCTTTTTGGAAAGAGATGATTTTGGACTATTCAACAGAATATCCGGCACGTCCGAATATTGATCGCGTTATCCGAAAACTTAAAAAGGAGGGACATCGTATTTTTATTATTACCAATCGGTGTAAAGATCTCTCTTACTGTGATATTTCTTTTGAAGAAATGACAGGGTATATTCAAAACTGGCTTCAAGAGTATCATATTGAATATGATCAACTTATTTTTAATCGGATAAAAAGTAAATTACCAATTTGTTTGGAACATCATATTGAAGTCATGGTTGAAGATAGTCCCTATCAGATTAAGGAATTATCTCCGTTTCTTCGAGTGATTTGTTTTGAGGCGTCTTATAATTCAGAAAATGATATTGAAAATCTTGTTTATGTAAATTGTGCCAATGAACTTTATGACGCCATTGTTCAGATCAACACATAATCCGGTTTTATTTTAAAACCATAAAAATGCCGATGATAATCGTTGTAAAAGAAATTATTTTTTTGATTATGTCATTTTTATTAAAGTTTTCTTTGAAACGATTCCCCAAAAATTTATAAAGTAAAAATCCTTCTATGAGTGTGAAAATGCTTTGGGAGGAGCTAATGGATTTTGTCATTAAAATGGGCAAATGAACAAGCGCTATGGTTGTTGCCAAACTACCGCCCTGAGTCAGAAATTCATTAAATATAAAAAACTTAAATCTTTTTTTATAAGCCGGAAACGAATGAATAATATCATTTCTGGAGTAAGAAGGAATTAAAAACGTCAGAGTGATAAGAGTTGCAAAAAGTGAAATCCAAAATAAAACAGTCACAAAATTAACTTGTCCTAAAGAATATTTTGAAAGGACGGATGATAGAGATAAAGCCAATGAGACGACAAGCATAAGAAAAAAGGCAATGTTAAGATGAAGTTTGTTGAGGTTAAAGTTGAGCGCAAAACCGGAAAGAATAATCAATCCGAAACCGATGTATTGTGAAATACTTAATTTTTCATCGACAATAAAGTAAGCCAAAACAGGAACGGCAACTTTGCCTAAAGAAAATAACGCAACCACAATGGAGGTATCAATATTGCGAAGAGCTAAATAATAGGGAATTTGATAAAAAACTTCCACAAAGGCAATAAAAAATAGAATCAGTAAAATATCAATCGGCGGAATGCTCGGAATACCGAACAAAAACAAAAAAGGGATCAGAACAATATTACTGATTGTAGCGTAAAAAACCAGAGAAGATGTTTTTTTAAAAATGTGATTAGAAAAATGCGAGTCGATGATGCAGGACAGAGCGTGTAAAATCGGCGCTAAAAAAGCTATAAGTATATACATATTATTCCTTTGTTTCTGATCGGGGCAATTTTACTTAAATTTTATGAAAAGTCAAAAATTATTTCTCAAATCATCTTGAAACGTTGTAAGCTTTTTGACTTTAATTTTTTATTTTGATTTGACATTTTTTATAGGTGAACTTGTCTTCTAAAAAAGAAAATAGAGAAGGGGGAATAACATGCTATTTGTATTATCATATTTATTTTTTATGATACCGACTTATGTTTGGAGAGGTGTATTTATTGCTGAAAATTTGCAAAGTACTGCCCCGGCATCATCTGCTTTTAGTTTGGGGACCATGTATATTGTATTTATTATCAATTACTTGATACTGATACTTATTGCGTACAGACGTTCTAAAAAAGTTCAAAAACCGGTTGTTGCTGTTTTACCGGTCATTGCTGCCGTTTTTGATATTTTTCTGGGATTCATCCCGTTGGTCCCGACTGTTCTTAATTTAATGACATTGATTATGGGTGCTCAAAAGAAACAGGAACAAGTTGTTTATGTTGCACAAGAGGAAAAAACTTCTGAGAATAAAATAAAAGATTCTTAAAAGTTAAATGCTTGGTATTGTAAAAGTAAGCCGATAGATGACTGATCTATCGGCTTTTTCCTTTTGGATTCAATTAAAAATCAAAATCAATCATATTTTGTCCGGAATAAAAGGTTCTCAATGGAACTTTTTTAAAATGATGAGGGATACTATATCGAATTAATTTTACACAAAAGTTTTTAAAATAATATCAGCAAGAAGAGGAGGTGATTTTGAATGATAAACAGGGTAATATGAATGCTTGATCAATTTATTTTTGACCTTTTTTTTGATGAATAGGTTCGTTGTATTATTGGAGAGATTCTGATTGGTTTTCTCGGTGAAACAATTTTTCACATGGTTGTTCATGCGATAAGAGACATCTTTCCTGCGTACATTGGGCTAATTCACAGAATTGAACAATTAGAAATTACACAGTTTTACTTTTTAAATATTGGGAGTTTTTTTATGAATTTTTATGAAAAATATAAATCGCCACTCGGCTATCAAACCAGTCAAAATCAGATTGATACATATCGTGTTGATCATAGAGACTTTTCTACGCAAGATGAATTGAGATATCAATTTGCAAGACAAAACAAGAAAAGCCAAGTCACTCAAGACTATAACAATCAAGGGATAACGGAAAATTATCCTCAACAAGGGAGAAACTTTTGGGGAAATCCCGATAATAACTACTGTTTTGGTAGATCAAATATTCACGGGAATATTGAGAATAATAATCCGTTTGAAAATACGGGGAATACCTTTGGGTTAATTCAAACAGAACAGAACGATGGTTTTGGAAGCAAGAACCAGAATCAAAATCAAAGTGTTTGGAATAAAAACCAATACCAAACAGCGACACCTTCAAGATATAATTTGAAGGAGTTGACGGATAGATGGCAACAATATCAGAATAATTCTTTTGGGGATAGGAATAGTGCTTTAAATTCAAGCTTAAACAATGGCTCAATTTTTAGTCCGGAAAATATGCAAAGTTTGAATTTAAATGCAAGCTCCGCTCTCTCTCCTCAACAAAATTCGTTCAGCACTTATTCTCAACCATATCAACACACTCAAAATTCTTTATCGAATTCGGTGAGTGATACAAATGATTTTGTGAAAGCAAATATAATTTTTGATGATGTGTATTACTCTGAACTAGGTAAAGATGGAAATGTAATTTATCAAGGAACGAATAATCATGAAGGAGGCTATAGTGATCGAATAAATGATTTAGGCGGACCCACTAATTATGGTGTAAGACAAGCAACTTTGAATGAATACAATAATTGGAATAGTCCATTAAGAACCGGATTTAATTTCCCAAAAGATGTAGAAAAGTTAACCCCAAATCAGGCTAAGCAGATTATGGATGAAATGTATTATCAAAGATATAATATAAATAAATTACAAAACTTAAAGCTAGCTAGAAATACTTTTGATGCGGAAGTTAACCAAGGAACAGATTCCGGAAAAATGTTATCTAGAGCGATGAATCGTTTTTATGGATATCAAAAAGGTGTTTCTCCAAAGTATTTTTATGAAAATTATGTGTTAAATGATACATTAGCTCGGGCTGTTAATAATTTAACATCTGAAGAAACCATCAAAGTTAATGATATTTTGGTAAAGTTAAGGATGGAAAAATATTTTCAAAGTGTTGATAAAAATCCAATAAAAAATGTTAACAACATTAATGGGTGGTATAATCGGACGAAAAGTTATTACAGTAATCCTCAAGAATTTGAAAAATTGTATAAAAATAGGGTTGACGATTATATAAAAAATAAATATCCTCAATTTTATAACGGACAATAAAAAGGAGTATTAAAATGAAATTTATTTTATCGTTCATAATAATGGTGTCATTGCCGATACTGACTTTTGCAGCAGAAGAAAAAACATTGCCTTATACTTATGAACCAGAGAAATGTTCGGGAGAAGAAGATGTATTTCTTCGTGGTTTGGAGGAAGAGTTGGCTAATTGTAAGGTTCGAATGCCTAATATTCCCTCAACAACAGATATGAACGAGGCTTATTACAAAGTCGCTGATTGCTCTATTGCTGTGGCCAATAAACTTTTTGATCGAAATTACAAAAAGTATAATGATCAGGCCAAAAAGAATTTTGATACACTTGCTAAGGCATATTATGCATGTGCTCATGATATTTATGAATATAGTGATTTTGCCTCTTGGGGAAGTGGAACGCTAGCTAATACAGAAGCAATTGCAACAGGATCATTCTGGATTCGGGACACGGTTAAAGAATACCTTCATCAAGCACGAATTGAATGTGATGATAAAGCCGAATAAAACTAAATTTTTTTTAATAACAACAAGGGAGAGGTTTTTATGAGCCTCTCCTTTTTGATTGAGCTAAATTGAACATAAGGGTAAAGACCCTCCTATAGCTCCATAAACAACCCATGGATAGTGGTGCTTTGTAGAAGTATAATCGGACGAAAAGTTATTACAGTAATCCTCAAGAATTTGAAAAATTGTATAAAAATAGGGTTGACGATTATATAAAAAATAAATATCCTCAATTTTATAACGGACAATAAAAAGGAGTATTAAAATGAAATTTATTTTATCGTTCATAATAATGGTGTCATTGCCGATACTGACTTTTGCAGCAGAAGAAAAAACATTGCCTTATACTTATGAACCAGAGAAATGTTCGGGAGAAGAAGATGTATTTCTTCGTGGTTTGGAGGAAGAGTTGGCTAATTGTAAGGTTCGAATGCCTAATATTCCCTCAACAACAGATATGAACGAGGCTTATTACAAAGTCGCTGATTGCTCTATTGCTGTGGCCAATAAACTTTTTGATCGAAATTACAAAAAGTATAATGATCAGGCCAAAAAGAATTTTGATACACTTGCTAAGGCATATTATGCATGTGCTCATGATATTTATGAATATAGTGATTTTGCCTCTTGGGGAAGTGGAACGCTAGCTAATACAGAAGCAATTGCAACAGGATCATTCTGGATTCGGGACACGGTTAAAGAATACCTTCATCAAGCACGAATTGAATGTGATGATAAAGCCGAATAAAACTAAATTTTTTTTAATAACAACAAGGGAGAGGTTTTTATGAGCCTCTCCTTTTTGATTGAGCTAAATTGAACATAAGGGTAAAGACTCTCCTATGACTCCATAAATAACCCATGGATGGTGGTGCTTTGTAGAAGTAATAAAACTATATAAAATAAAACGATTACATCCACATGTTAAATATTTTTTTATCTTTGTTTCAATGAATAGGCTTGTCGTATTATTGGAGAGGTTCTCGTTGGTTTCTCCAGTGAAATAATTTTTTTCTGAAAATCTTTAAATTTTTTCAACTGTTGTTCATAAGATAAGGGGCCTGTTTCCTGAGCACATCGTGCTAATTCACAGAATTGAGCAACCTGCCAAAATAATTTAGCTTTCTCTATATCAATATGTAAGGACTTCTCCTCTTTAGAAGATATTTGATTATAAAAGCAAATTGTGTCCTTCAAAAATTCCAGTGGTAAGTTTGAAAAACAATATGGGCAAAAATCCTTGTAAATATCAGATACTCCAGATACTTCATAGTCAATAATAGCCAATCTTTTTGTCCGAGAGTCGTATAAAACATTTTGATTTCTTAAATCTCCATGAGTTAAAACGCATATTTCATCTTCCTTAGAACGATTAGAATATATATTTAACATTGTTTCCGGTTCTCTATAATCAGCATTTCCTATGTGTTTTTTTAACTTTTGAACCTGTGAAAATAAAGAAAACTCAGGGTTAGAAGAGCCTAACCATCTATCTTTAAGATTCATTTTCCCAATTTGAGTTTTCGAACGTGATTTCAAGAAATCAGCTTTCTTTAAACTTTTTTGATGAACAAAATTTAAATAAAGAGCAAAGTCTTTACCTATTTTTAATTTTTCTTGTGGCTTAATTTGCGAATAAATTTGCTCTGTTAAATCTTTTCCTGCATAGGGCATAATTCGATAACAGGTATTGATTTCAACAGCAGGAATAAAAACATTCCCATTGTATCCATCACAACACCATTTTCTGGCTTTTTCAGCATTGATTTGTTTATTTATGTATGTGCTGAGTTCATCAACTGATGAAATTTTATCCCGTCTGGGAATCAATAGGGCATATTTTTGCTGTGAAATACGGTCTGTCAGTTCGTAAGCAAGTGTCTACTCTCCCGGTTTACTCAACCGTTCTCCGATAATAAACCGATTTTCCAATTGTTGCCGTATTTGTGTTTCAGTCAGAAATTTTATTTTTTCTTCAGGAACAACGATATTGGTATCAGCTTGTTTTTTGTTATCGACCATCTTAAAATGTCCCTCTTTATCATAGGATATATTCTAGCATAAAAATCTTCATAAATCAATATTTTGCTTTTGATACCGAAGGTCAAACGTATGGGGAGGGGTAGCCTAACAAAAAAGTCAGTAAAGTAGGATATTTTCAAAACTGGTGCACGATATTATGCAATTATCGGATTATTTTTTATAGATCAAATAAGAGATGGGATAATTTATGAGTATATTTTTTCACGGAGTGTTTCTAATCCTTTATTTATAGGTCGATTAGCTTCAATATCTCGCATTAAACAGTATAGAATGCGGTACAAAGAATCTTTTAATATTTGTTCGAGATTAAAATCTATGCCGGATATCATTTTATAGTATTTTAATACATTATGTATAATTTCAGGTTTGTATCGAATTGCAAATTGGGTAAAATCATATGCGGGATTGCAAAAACCACAATCTCCAAAATCAAAAATCCCATTGATTTTATTTTGAACAAAATCAAAAGCAATGTTTTTGGGTTGAATATCAAAATGTCCAAACACTCTTATAGATCTTTTATCAGTGTTTGTATATTTATCACAAAAATTTCGGATTAGTCTTTTTTCATCTGGAGAAATGTTCGCATAGGAGGTAAAAAAAGTTTTAATTTTTTCAATTGGATATATGCCAGTGACTCCTTTTAATGTAGGAATATTTAAATTTTTCATCCTATGAGTCTCTAAGTGTAATTCGTACATAAAAAGGGCTATATCTTGGCAAAATTTGTCTTTGTCAATATCTGATAAACATTGATAGTGCCTATTAAGAAAAGTTTCTCCCTTAATTATCTCATGAATAGAAAAGGTAAAGATATTCTTAAAAATGTTAAATTCCGGAATTTTTAAGGTCGTTTTGCCTTTCAATAATGACAGTACATCTCTTTCTAGTAATAGTTTTTTTAATTTTTCATCATCTTTCGCAAATTTAACAATAAAATTTCCATTTACCAGATAAGCGTAGGAATTACAAGCCTCTGCCATGCATGTCTGTATATTATGAATTTTGCCCAGAATTGGCTTTATAATATCTGCTATAAAATCAACATCACGAGACTGTTTTTCTGTGATGAAACGGTCTTTCATAATTATTCCCGATTTTATTTTTCTTCTTATATTGGTTTAACTATATTCAGAAAAGAACTCTATTTGGTGTACTTCTAAAACTGGTGCCGCTGGTGAGAATCGGACTCACGACCCCTCCCTTACCAAGGGAGTGCTCTACCACTGAGCCACAGCGGCCTTTTCTATGGGTTCTATATGATTTTTGAAAGAATGTCAAGAGATCTTTTGAAATATTTCTATTTTTCTCCTTTTTCAATTTAATATAATGAGAGATAACCTGTATTGACAAAAAGAATGATTAAAGTTAAAATAAAAATATGGTAGTTCTGTCTGAAAGGAGATAAAAATGAAAACGCCTGTTGATCAGTATGGAAAATTAAAAGAAATATTATTATACGGAGATGTAGAGAAATTTCGTGATACTTTATCCGATGATTTTGATATCAATAAAAAGGATCAAAACGGTTGGACCCTTTTGCATTGGGCAAGTGCTTATCAACAGAATGAAATGGTTTCTGCTTTGATTGAAAAAGGAGCTAATGTTGATGCACAAACAGATGTGGAAAAAGAAACACCTCTTCATATTATTTCAAGAAAAGGGTGGGTTGCTTCTTCCGATGCTATTGTTGATGAATTGATTAATGCTGGAGCGAGTTTAAATATACCGGATGCTAAGGGTGAGACAGCATTGAAGGCCATGGTTCCTCATGCCAGTCTCCATGCTTTGGAAAAAGCTCTTGAAAACGGTGCGCAAGCTGATGTTAAGGATATGAATGGAATGACCCCGTTATTAGAAGTGTCGAGGAATTTCCAGGTGTATGATTGCGTTAGGGAGACAGCACTTGAAGAATTATGTAAGCATGGAGCAAAAGTAGATGTGAAAGATGAAGCCGGAGCAACACCATTGATGTATGTTTCCTACTTTGCGTCAACGGAAAGACCCATCAAAATGTTGATCGATCACAACGCTTCTGTGAATGAAACAGATCAACAAGGCAGGACAGTCCTTCATCAATTGGCTTCGATTCGATATGTAGGTTCGGATAAAAATAAAGTTGATCAACTTGTCCGAAAGATGAAATTCCTTATAGAAGCAGGAGCAGATGTGACTATCAAGGATGGTAAAGGTAAAACAGCTTTGGATTATGCCGTTCATTCGGAGGTTCGAGAAGTTTTGTCAGATGCAATGAAGTTATCTCGGGAGAAAAATGCTACCCGAGGGAAAGGATTATTATCAGCTTTGAGAGATGCTCCTTCCACTTCTGCTTCTCCCCGTCCTTCTGTCTTGAAAAAATTGTCTTCATTTTTGGGTAAGGGCCGTTAACGGAGACTTTGTATTCGGATTTATATTCTTTATTCGGAAGGATGTATTGTTCTAACGTTTGTTAAGTGTTTGACTGTTAGATATTTAGAGAAGCCGTATTTATACTACGGCTTTTCTTTCTATTTCCTCGGAGAAAATATTTTTCAACCATTCCGTTTGTGCTTCCTTGGAAAAAAGGATATTCAGTGTATTAGTATGGATTTTTTAATATCTTTATTCCTCATGTAAACCGATTTTAACTCCGCTTGATCGTTATTGAGTGGTATATTATTTCAGAAAGGATAATCTTCTTCTTAAACAACTCCTTCCTTAGAAAAAACTTTACTTTTTCTTTTTTTTATGCTATCCTCCCGATAGGAGAAGGGAAGGAGTATCGCATGTCTTTAAATGAAAAAAATACTTCAATCCTCTGTGGACAGAGAAGTAATCAGAAGTTTTTTGCTAATGCCCAAAAAGAAGTTCTTATCTTTTGTCGTAAGTTCGATTCCAGTTTTTGGAATGATCCTAAAATGATCGCTCAGGTGAGATCTTTTCTTCTTCAGAAGGGGTGTTTGAGAGTTCTTCATATCGATAAATTGGATCCCAACAGTGAGATGACACAGCTTTTAAAAAGTGGGTTTGCTTCTCAAATTACAATGACTCGTGTGTCCGATCTGGCTTTTGTTCGGCAGGCTCAGGGCGTTTCATCCGATCAAAAAATTCAAAACTTTATTATCTTTGATCGAAAATCACATCGGATAGAGCCGAATTATCCCGATCGTCAGTCTATTATTGTGACGGGGCAACCTGAAAAAACACAAAAACAGGTTGATCTTTTCTTGAAAATTGAAGAACATGAAAAGTCTTTAAAGCCCGCTGTTGATTTAGATGTTAAGCCTAAAATGATTTATTAGCCGGTCGATTTCTCCCATAAACTCTCCTTTTCATTTTCAAGGAGGTTTCGATCTATTTCTCCCATAAACTCTCCTTTTCATTTTTAAGGAGGTTTCGGTCTGTCTTCGCATAAAAATCACTCTGCATTTTAAAGCGTTTTTTGAGATTCCTTTTATAAAGTGGCTGATCCGTGTGACTTCATTGCTATAAGAATTTACGCATTCTCAGAAACAAGTGCACTCTCGTTTTTCTTCGAATGACATTTGCCCCTTGATCTATAAGATCTCATAACATATACCTGCCAAAAGATTATTCTTTTTTGAGGCTGGCTTCAATAAAAGCTTTAAAAATCGGATTGGGGTTCCCCGGTCTGGAAGTAAATTCCGGATGGAATTGAACGCCGATAAAAAACGGATGATTTGGAATTTCTACAATTTCCGGAAGTAATCCATCCGGTGATTTACCCGAAATGATCATCCCTTTTTCGGCTAATTGCTTTTCATATGAAATATCCATTTCATAACGATGACGATGACGTTCTTTGATCTCTGTGGTTCCGTAAATGCGTTCTGCTAAACTTCCCGATTTTAAAAGACACGGATAGGATCCCAATCGCATGGTCCCTCCTAAATCTCCGTTGTCCGGTCGAATATGTTGTATGCCGTCTTTTTCCCATACTTTCATTTTGGAAATAACGGGTGTACATTTCGTACCAAACTCGGCAGAGCCGGCATCATCAATTCCCAATAAGTGTCGACAGCTCTCAATAACCGCCATTTGCATGCCGAGACAGATACCGAAAAAAGGAACATTATTCTCTCTTGCATATTGAATGGCGTTGATTTTTCCTTGTATCCCTCGAACCCCAAAGCCCCCAGGGATTAAAATTCCATCATATGGCTTGAGCGTCTCTTGAATTTGATCAGAAGTCATTTCCTCCAATTGTTCGGCTTCCAACCAGCTTATTTTTACCTTTGCTTTGTTGGCAATTCCGGCGTGAACCAGAGCTTCATTGAGTGATTTGTAGGCCTCCAAAAGACTGCAATATTTACCCACAACGGCAATTTTTACTTCTTTTTCATAATTGGAGATAATACTGACGATTTCTTTCCATTTTTCTAAATCAGGTTCCGGTGATTGTTCCAGTAGATTAAAATGTTTTAAAACTTGGACATCCAATCCTTGTTCGTGGTAGGTGAGGGGAATTTTATAGATGTTGTCCACGTCTAATGCCACAACAACATCTTCCGGAGCAACATTGCAAAATAGAGCTAATTTTCGTCGTTCGTCAGATCCCAACATAATTTTGCTTCGACATAATAAGATATCTGCTTGAATGCCGGCTTCTAAAAGTGTTTTAACGGCGTGTTGTGTCGGTTTTGTTTTTAATTCTCCCGCCGTATCAATATAGGGAAGAAGCGTTAAAAAAATACATAGAACATTATCTCTTCCGACATCATTTGAAAATTGTCGAATCGCTTCCAACATGAGCGTGCCTTCAATATCACCGACCGTTCCGCCAACTTCGTATAAGACAAAATCTTCTCCCTTTAGATCGGATTTAATAAAATCCTTAATCTCGTTTGTCACATGCGGAATGGCTTGAACGGTCGCCCCCAAATAGTCGCCTCGTCTTTCTTTTTGAATGACGTTATAGTAAATGCGTCCGCCCGAAATACTATCCGTCTTATGACAATTTACATCGGCAAAACGCTCATAATGTCCCAGATCCAAATCTGTTTCGGCGCCGTCATCCGTCACAAAAACTTCTCCGTGTTGATAGGGGGACATGGTCCCCGGATCCACATTTAAATAAGGATCCATTTTTCTCATCCGAACGGAATATCCACGTGACTTTAACAAACAACCGATTGATGCCGAAGCAATCCCTTTTCCTAAAGAAGAAACAACGCCTCCTAAAATAAAGATGTATTTTGTCATTTTTTATCTCCTCTATTTTTATAACAAAAAACCCTTTTTAGAGAAAAGGGTGGTAAATGAGTGTATTTTTTGGGGCCAAAGAGAGTGAATGAAGCGTCAAATAAATCAATTAAATCTTTTGTAAAGTGCCTCATTTTGGATCCCTTTTTGTTTTTGTCATCCTAACAAATTATTTCTGATGAAGCAAGAAAATAATGAGGCATAAAAAAATATTTCTTATTGATCCCAAAATTGATTGCAGAAACAAACAAACGGTTATCTGTTGCGATAACCGTTTGCTCATTTTTTTAAGCGGATCCGCTTTTTTTAAACCGTGGCAACGTGCAAAACATTTGTGGATCCTTGACGTGCAAAAGGAATTCCGGCCGTAATGATCAATTCATCACCCTTTTTGGCAAAACCCATTTCTTGCGCTTTTTCAACGGCTAAGGGTGTCACTTCCGTCATATCCTTTAGCTGATGGGTGACAATGGAATGAACGCCCCATACCAGAGCCAGTTTATCAGCTACCCGCTCATCAATCGTCAGATTTAAAATAGGGATCATGACACGTTCCCGAGAAGCTCGTTGGGTTGTTTTTCCGGAAACCGAGTAGGTGACAATGCATGTCGGATTATTTAAAACCTTGGCCATTTGTTTCATGGCTGATGTGATTGCACTTGCAATCGTATTGTCAGGAGGCATACTGGAAGCGTCCATGGCACGCCTGTAGGACGAGTCTTGTTGGGCTGTCATAATAATGCGTTTCATCATGGCAACCGCTTGTATCGGGTAATTTCCCATGGCTGTTTCCGCCGATAGCATAACGGCATCCGCTCCTTCAAAAACGGCAACAGCGACATCGGAAACCTCTGCTCGTGTCGGAACAGGGGCATTGATCATGCTTTCTAACATTTGGGTTGCTACAATAACCGGTTTTCCGGCAGCACGACATTTTTCAACAATTTCTCTTTGAATACCGGGGACCGATTCAATCGGACATTCCACGCCCAAATCTCCTCTGGCAACCATGACTCCGTCTGTTAATTGAATAATTTGATCTAATTCTTTTAAGGCTGCCGGTTTTTCTATTTTAACAATAATCCCCGCGCGCCCTTTGATAAGGTCTCGAGCCAATTCGACATCTGCCGGCTTTTGAACGAAGGAAAGGCAAATCCAATCTGCCCCCATATTGAGTGCAAACTCCAGATCATTTCTGTCTTTTTCCGTTAAAGCCGATATGGGTAAAACGACATCGGGAACATTAACTCCTTTATGATTTGAAAGAATGCCGCCGACAACAACCGTCGTGTCAACATAGTCTTCTCCGAAATCATTGACACAGAGTTGAATTTGACCGTCATTCAATAGAAGCATCATATCTTTTTTCAGAACGGCAAAAATTTCCGGATGCATTAAAGAAACACGAGACTCGTTCCCCGGTGTCGGATCCATATCCAATCGAAATTTCTGACCGATCTTTAAA
>CALXPF010000017.1 GCA_944390205.1 uncultured Alphaproteobacteria bacterium | reverse complement strand
AACAGAGCAACAACGTCGTCAGGCTCTTTTTCAAATGGAAGGTAATTTAGGACGCCTTTATGAAAAATGGCGCCAAAATTTGATGCACCATATGGCTTATCTGGAAGCTTTTATTGATTTTCCGGAAGAAGATATTCCGCCTGAAAAATATCTCCAAATAAATCATGATATTCAAGATCTTATTTCACAAATACAGGCTCATCTGAATGATCAACACAAGGGGCAACGGTTGCGAGACGGCTTTCAGATTGCTTTGGTCGGAAAACCGAATGCCGGTAAATCCAGCCTGATTAATGCTCTTTCCCAAAAAGAGGTCGCCATTGTTTCTCAAACGGCCGGAACAACACGTGACGTTGTTGAAGTTCATTTGGATGTGGATGGATTTCCGGTTATTTTGGCCGATACAGCCGGATTGAGGGAGGCTCACGAAGAAATTGAGGCCGAGGGAATCAGGCGGGCCGTAAAAAAAGCAAAAGAGGCTGATTTGATTTTGTTGGTTCGTGATTTAACTGATCCTTCTGAAAGTGATATGGTTCCGGCAGATTTAAAAAATGAAGCGGTTATTTCGATTTGGAATAAGTCCGATTTGTATCGGGGAGCTCCTAAAAACGGTTTGTCTTTAAGTGCCAAAACGGGAGAGGGATTGGATACTTTGTGGAATCTTATTAAACAGAAACTGCAAGAAACATTTTCTTTTAAATCAGAAGGGGTGATTACGCGTGAACGATATCGGGTGGCTCTTAAAGAGTGTCTCTTTTCTCTTCAAGATTCTTTAAAAACAGAGGAGTTGGAGTTAAAAGCCGAGGATTTGAGATTGGCGGCCAGAGCGTTGGGGCGTATTACCGGTCGAATTGAAACGGATGATTTGTTGGATATTATTTTTCGGGATTTTTGTATCGGAAAGTAAAAAAGATTTCGGGGTTGCACTTTAAAACTTACAGAAAATAAAAATTATTCTGTTCAAGATAAAAGGGTGTATTATTTTTACCTGTTGACAAGATATATTTATTTTGTATTCTCTTTTGTCTGCTTGGATGAAATCATGAAAGAAAAACCAAAAAAGACTTGAAATTTTTTGTAAAAAGAATACAATTTTTGACAATCTTTTTATTAGTTATGATCCATTAAAATTTGAGTGACCTAAATGAAAAAAACATATGATGTCATTGTTGTCGGTGGAGGGCATGCCGGATGTGAGGCTTGTACGGCTGCCGCAAGAACCGGTGCCGAAACCCTCCTGATTACGCACCATAAATCCACGATCGCCGATATGTCTTGTAATCCGGCTATCGGGGGTCTTGGGAAGGGAACCCTTGTTCGTGAAATAGATGCTCTGGATGGTGTGATGGCTCGTGTGATTGATGAAACGGGACTTCAATTCAGAATTTTAAATCAGTCAAAAGGTCCTGCCGTTCAAGGCCCTCGAGCCCAAGCAGATAAACCCCTTTACAGCCAAAAAATGCAAGACATCCTCTCTGATTATGAACATCTGAGCATTCAAGAAGGATCCGTTGATGGGTTGTTATGGGAGCAAGAGAGAATTTTGGGCGTTGTCGTTGATCAAGAGCCGATATACGCCAGATGTGTTATTTTAACGACAGGAACTTTCTTAAACGGAATCATGCATGTCGGTCCCGAACAAACATCGGGAGGACGATATGGTGAGAAAGCTTCTTTGGGAATTACCAAAGACTTAATTCAAATGGGATTTAATGTCGGACGACTTAAAACGGGAACACCCGCTCGCTTGGATCGGGATACCATAGATTGGTCACAGTGCGAGCGACAAGACGGCGATAATCCGCCGAAGCCGTTTTCTTTTTTGACGACACGCTTTAATCCGAAACAAGTTCCGTGCTTTATTACGCATACAACGCTTAAAACGCATCAAATTATTTTAGATAACTTGGATCGAGCGCCTTTATATTCGGGGCAAATTAAATCCATCGGCCCCCGATATTGTCCCAGTATTGAGGATAAGTTGGTTCGATTTGCCGGTCGAGAATCACATCATATTTTCTTGGAACCCGAAACACGTGACGGAAACAGTATTTATCCAAACGGTATTTCTACGTCTTTGCCTAAAGATGTTCAGGAGGCTTTTTTGCATACGATCCCCGGATTGGAAAAAGTTAAAATTTTGAGATACGCTTATGCCATAGAGTATGATTTTGTAGATCCGAGGGAGCTCAAAACAACGTTGGAAACAAAAAAAGTGAAAGGACTTTATTTGGCCGGTCAAATTAACGGAACAACCGGTTATGAAGAAGCGGCCGGTCAGGGGCTCGTAGCCGGCGTGAATGCGGCCTTGAATGCTTTGGATACTGGTCGAACTTTGGTTTTTGATCGGGCGGAAAGTTATTTGGGCGTTATGATTGACGATATTACGACATTGGGCGTGGATGAACCCTACCGTCTTTTTACTTCACGAGCCGAATATCGATTAAGCATGCGTGCGGATAATGCTGATTTGAGATTAACTCAAAAAGGAATCGATTGCGGATGTGTACAATCAACACGAGCTTCAATCTTTCGAGAAAAAAATCGCTTGCTGACAGAAGCTCGCTCGCTTGTCCAATCGCTTTCTCTTACTCCCAAAGAATTGAATCGTCTCGGATTTAACGTCAATGCAGACGGACAAAAACGAGCCCCGTTTGATTTGCTCTCATATCCGGGTGTCACTTGGAATGATTTGGTGCGAGCGTGGCCGAATTTGGGAAAAATTCGAACCGATGTGGCGGAACAGTTGGAAATTGAGGGGCGCTATCAGGGATATTTGATCCGTCAGCGAACGGATATCGAGGCTTTTCGAAAAGATGAGGCGTTGCGTATTCCCTTTGAAACGGATTATCGACATATCGGAGGCCTTTCCAATGAAGTCATCGGACGCTTGACAAAGACACGACCGGAGACAATCGGTGCCATGATGCGAATGACCGGAATTACGCCGGCTGCCGTGACGGCTGTTATTGCTTATTTGAAAAAAAAGTAGATTTCTCCCTGATAAAATATCTTAAAATGTATCAGATATGTTTATCAGTGCCGATGGGTGTGTGCCGGTTGAAAAATCGAAAATATTGAAAAATCCGTTTTGGAAATTATCCTGACGCTCTTATTTATTGTTCCGTATCAAACAAAGAGGGAATTTGATCAAGGATCTTGGTGAGCTCTTCTTGAGTGGTCGGATCGTTTGCAGGTAAGGTTTGAATCAGCTCCCCTTTGTCATTGAACATATGAATCTCACCGATCGGTAGCCCGTTTTCACTTTGCATGCGAACCCGAATTTGCCCATTTGGATAAAATAAAAGTTGTTCCCCGTTCGCTTGTCCGTTTCGGCGAAGCGTTTTTGTCATCGGGCGTCCTTTTTTATCATAAGTTATGTCCTCTCCTTCTGCTTGACCGTTTTGATAAAAGCGTTCAAAGGATTTGGATCCGTTTTCGTAATATCCTGTTTCTTGTCCTTCTTTTTTCCCGTTTTTAAAAAAGGCTTCATATCTGAGTTTCCCGTTATTATCATAGGCTTTAAAGGGGCCGTTTAACTTTCCTTTTTGATAGATTGTCTCTCGAATAAGATCCCCTTGCTCATTATATTCACGGGCAAAACCGTTTTGTTGATTCTCCTCATATTGAAGTTCCCGATATAGTTTCCCCGAGGGATAATATATTTGGACAATTCCGACAACTTGATCATCTTTCATGGGAATCTTTTGTGAAATCGTTCCGTTCTCGGCGTAACGAATCATAAGCCCTGTCGCTTTCCCGTTTTGAAGTGTGACTTCTTGTGCTTTTCGGCCCGAAGGATAGTAGGCGATGGATTGACCCGAAAAAATTCCGTTAACGAGGGATACTTGTAAAAAAATATGATTGTTCTCATCTCGTTTAATCAGTTCGCCTGTCGCAAGAGCGCCGTCTTTTGTGTAATATTTCCCATCTTGAATCGTTAATTCCTGCGACTCATAAACAGGAAAAGGAGGCTGATATGGAACGGTTTTTTCTGAAGAAACTTGATTTTGCGCTAAAATTGACGGACTGTTTAACACTGTTCCGAGCAAAATACAGCATGAAAAAAATCGTAGGCAGGCTCTCGAATTAAGTAAAAATAATTGAGATAGGGGGTGTTTTTTTGTTGATTTTTGAGCGGAGATATTTGTTTTTTTTACGAACATTTCTGATCCTTTTGAAGCTGTTGTGAATGATTTAATCAATTTTCCTCAGTCTATCTTAAAATAAATTGAGTTTCAATCTTTATTTAACAGCTTTTTGTTTGAGAAAAAAATTCTATGCTCTTGACAATCTTCTAAAAAAAACACAACTAAAGAGTGTATTTTAAATTGCTTGCTCTTTTTGGTTGACATTGGGGGGGACGTATGATCGGTAAAATTTTGGTCTTGGTAGCCTGTTGTATTCTTTTGTTGGTATATTCATGCTATCAGGTTGTCTTTTTTATTATACGAGGAGGAAAATCTTATGCACGTTGATATGGATCATGATAATAAACTTGTTCCGGAGGAAAGGCGATTGTTAAAACAAAAAATACATGAAGTCTGGGATGAAATACCGGTTTCTGTTAAGCGTTTGGCTTTGGAAGTTAAAAAGGCTAAATTGAAATATTTAAAACAGATTGAAGATTGGTCTAAAAACAATGGACATGAAGCATTATTGGGGCTTGTTTCACGGCAGATTTCCTGCCTTGAGAAGAAAATTGAACAATCAGAACAAGAATTGAAAAAATAAAGAGGGGGGATTATGGAAAACGGAGCATCGTCATATCGAAAAGAGAATTACGATCTCGGAAACGGCGTTTTTTTGTCCGAAAGGCAGGTGAGCGTTCTGAAACAGTTGGGGCTTGGGCTTTCTAATAAACAAATTGCCCATAATCTAGGCGTTGCCGAGCCGACTATTAAAATGCATGTGAGCTCGTTATTACGGGCTTTTCATGTTCAAAATCGTGTTCAGATTTTAATTAAGGCCAAAGAAATGGGATTTATTTGAGGAAGTGAGCCATTTTTTTGAAAATGATTGATCTTATAAAGATTTCGGATTGCGTTTTCAATTTAATTTATAAAAAAAATTGATTTTTGGAGTTGGTTTTGATACCCTCTTTTGAGAGTAGAAATTTTTTAGACTCTAAAAGAGGATTTTGGTGCAGTGCATGTAGGTGGAATGAATTTCTTTTTAATTTGTTCGGGAATTCTTTTGGGAATCTCTCTTCAAGGGGGAGCATCTGACGGTATTTCGGTAAAAGCGGATGACAAACTCATCGAACAGAAGAGAGAAGAGACAATTCAAGACTTTTGGGATGGAAAAGACGTTGTTGTCAGAGAAGAAATTTTTTATTCCGCCAAGACGCTTAAACCGATTACGGGTTGTATTTTATACTTAAATCCCACCACAAATAAAATAAAAGCAAAAGTGAATGTTCAAAACGGACGTCTCCAAGGAGAAAGCATCGTTTATTATGAAAACGGTCAGCCTTTCTCTATCGAATTCTATCAAAACGGACGAGCCAATGGTGTTTTTAAAACTTTTTATGAAAATCAAGTAATTCAATCGGAAGAGCCCTATCAAGACGGTGTTTTGAACGGTCAGGTGCGCAGGTATTATGAGTTTGGTCCTTTGATGGAGGAAGAAACTTTTGAAAACGGTCTAAAAACAGGTATGTTCAGATCTTTTTTCCCAAACGGGAAACCGGAAAAGGAAATCATCTATCAAAATGATCGACCGGAGGGGGAAGCCAAATCTTATTATGAAAACGGACAGCTTAAGTTTGTTGCTTTTTATCAAGACGGGAAAGTTGTCGGAACTCTTCTCATGTATCATCCGAACGGGCGGAAAAGCTTTGAAATTGAAATGAAAAACGGTCTTCCTCACGGTTTTTATAAAGAGTATGATGAAAACGGCTCTCTTGTTGCGGAAAAGATTTTTCAGACCGGTATCGAAAACGGGATTCAAAAGTTATTTTATCCGGATGGATCCATTCGGGGGATCAGTCATTATAAAAACGGTGTTCGCGAGGGTGATTTTGTTGTGTATTATCCGAATGGACAAATTAAGGAAAAAACAACGATTAAAAACGGATTCCCTGACGGAGATTTCTATCGATATTATGAAGACGGCTCTCTTAAAACGGTTTCCCATTATGATTCGGGACGATTGAACGGAGAACAAAAAAATTATTATCAAAACGGCGCTCTAAAAAGTATTGATGTCTATCAAAATGATTTATTAAACGGATTGTCTCAAACTTATTATGAAAATAAGGCTTTAAAAACAAAAACGTTTTTTAAAGAGGGAAAAAAATTCGGGGAAACAGAGATGTTTAATGAACGAGGAGAGCGTGTTTTATCCCTTTCCGATTAAAATGTTTTGATACAACAACCTGTTCGTCCAAGACAAAGCGAGGCACAGAGAAGCAATTTCATTTCTAAAAGACCGCTCTTCCGACTCGTCATCCGAATGTAAGATCTTCTCTTCTCAAGAAAACGACAGAGACGATTCGTTGGAAAAAATGTTTTTGACTAAAGGATAAAAAGAATGATGCCCCCTCCGTTTTGAGTTGGGGGATTAAAAATTTTAATCTCTTTACATCGGAAGCCGTCTCTCAATGGGAGAGGGGATTGCCTCTCTTTGGTCGGTTTCTTGAATCTTCTTTTTATTTTTTAACCTTGCTTTTTTGATTTCTTTTGTTGTATCATGAAAACACTTTTAATTGAAAGGGATTGATGATGAAGCGAATATCGGGGATCATCTTGATTGTTGCCTTGTTATGCGGACAAAATTGTCGTGCGGATGAAGTCGGGCGAGTTTTTTCATTTAATGATGTTATTGTCAAAGCGCGATTATTATCCGAACGAGAATATCGGGAAGAAAAGTCGGAACTGCCCGAAAAATTGGAAAAAATGGACTATGACGATTTTAGGTCTTTACGCTATGTTCGGGAAAAAGGCCCTTGGTTTTCTAAGAATATTCCTTTTGAAATCCAATTTTTTCATATGGGCTCTATTTTTAAGAATGCCGTTAAAGTAAATGAAATAGTGGGATCTCAGGTTCGAAAAATTCCTTATGATTTTAGAGCTTTTACATTGAATGACCAACCGCTTTATGAAATTAACGAAGATATTAATTATGCCGGCTTTCGATTGCATTATCCTTTAAATACATCGGATTATTATGATGAGTTGATTACTTTTTTAGGAGCCAGCTACTTTAGGGCTTTGGGACAAAACCAAAAATATGGTCTATCCGCAAGAGGGTTGGCGATCGATACGGGATTACAAAGCGGAGAGGAATTTCCTTTTTTTAAGGAGTTTTGGATCAAAAGGCCCATGCAACGAGTGCGGAATATAACGGTTTATGCGCTTTTGGATAGTCCCAGAATAACAGGAGCTTATTCCTTTTTTATTCGTCCCGGATTAACGACAAAAATAGATGTCAGTGCCGTTCTTTTCCCAAGAGAAAAAATTCAAAAAGTCGGGATTGCTCCCTTGACCAGTATGTATCTTTTCGGAGAAAATACTAAAAATAAATTTTTTGATTATCGTCCGGAAGTTCATGACAGTGACGGACTTTTGATTCATAACGGAGCCGATGAATGGTTGTGGCGTCCTTTGGATAATTCACGGCATCTTCGAATCAGCTCGTTTGAAGATCAAAACGTCTTAGGCTTTGGATTGTTTCAACGAGATCGTAATGCCGATCACTACCAAGACTTTGAAGCCCATTACCAAGATCGTCCCAGTGTGTGGGTCGAACCGTTATCTCCTTTCGGTCAGGGGGTTGTAGAATTGGTCGAGATCCCTTCTGATAAAGAAATCCATGATAATGTCGTTGCGTTTTTTGTTCCAAAACAGCCTTTTGAAAAGGGAAAGGAATATCGATTTAATTATCGGTTGTACTGGATGAAAGACGAAAATCCAGTGTCATCCGAACTGGGAGAAGTTGTTTCAACCTATTCCGGAATCGGCGGTGTCTCCGGTGTCGGAGATGAGGAAACAATTAAATTTGTGATTGACTTTAAGGGAAAGGCATTGGACAATGTAAAACAAGACCAATCGTTGGTACCGGTCGTGGAAACGTCTGTCGGAAAAATTAAAAATATTGTTATGACTAAAAATCCATTTATTGATGGGTATCGCCTTTTCTTTGATTATAAACCTGATGGTAAAACAGCCGAATTACGCGCCTTTATCAGAAATAAAACCGATAATTTAAATTTAACGGAAGTCTGGTCTTATCAGTATTTGCCGTAGGAGGAGCTCTTATGGGAACCGTAAAGTTATATCAATTTCACGAGTTGATCGCCGGCTATTTAAAAGAATGGGGATATGATGATCAAACCCTCACGGATCGTTTGTTGACAATCTTTCCCAAAGATAAAAAAAATCCTCAAATTGATGACTTGTTTTGTTTTTTTGATTCTGTTTTAAATGAGAAAATAAATTTAGTTTTGCCCGATGTTCAATTGGAAAATGAACAAAAAAAGGCTTATTTTAAAATGGTCTTCCTGATGAAAAAAGCTTATCGGAAATGTTCTTTGTTTGAACCGCTTACTCAAGATGAAATCCATTATTTAAAATCTCTTTTTCGAGGGGATTGCCTCAAAGCAACCCCGTCTTTAACTCATTCCGATATGATTAAACAACGAATCGTGGTTTATCATCCGTGGAGAAGGGCTCGAAAATATATCAGCCGGTTTTTCAATAAAGTTAAAAATTTTATCTTCTTTGTTAAACGATAAAGAGGGATCATGTCAAAAGAGTATGTTGTCTTATCTAATATCAGCCAACGTCAGGTTTTTATTCGACGTTTAAAATTGTTTGGTCTTGTTTTTATTTCCGTTCTGTTTGCCTCGATTAAGTGGGCGGAATATTTACCGACCGATCTCCCTTTCTGGATTAAGGGAGGATTGATTCTTTTGTTTGTTTTGACATTCGGATGGATTTCTTTGTTTTTTTGGTCTGCATTGTTTGGTTTTATCGAAATTCTAAGAAATCGTAAAATGCCGGGGATTAAAAGAGTTCCGGTCGGAACCCCTTTAACGACTAAAACCGTTGTTTTAATGCCCGTTTATAACGAAGATCCCGTTAGTGTTTATGGCAATCTTTTGGCTATGGCTCGTGATCTTGAAAAAACAGGTCAGGGGAAGGCATTTGATTTTTTTGTACTCAGTGATACAACCAAACCGGACGTATGGATAAAAGAAGAAATTTTATGGCTGAAGACAAAAGAACTTTTCCCTAAAAATATATCTCTTTTTTATAGACATCGTCCTAAGAATACGGCACGCAAAAGCGGAAATATTGAAGATTTTTGTGTGCGATTCGGAGCCTCGTATGACTTTATGGTCGTGTTGGACGCAGATAGTTTGATGGCCGGTCAAACACTTGTTAAAATGGCTCAACTGATGGAGGCGAATGAAACAACGGGAATTATTCAGGCTCCGCCCATGATTATTAACAGGCACTCTTTGTTTGCCCGTGTCCAACAATTTGCAGGGCGTGTGTATGGATCGATTGTCACGGCGGGGCTGGCTTATTGGCAAGTTTGGGATAGTAATTATTGGGGACATAATGCCATTATTCGAACTAAAGCGTTTATCGAGTGTTGCGGACTTCCGATTTTTAAAGGACAAGCTCCTTTTGGTGGTCCTATCCTAAGCCATGATTTTGTTGAGGCGGCTTTGATCAGAAGAGGGGGATGGTTGGCATGGATGCTTCCGGAATTAAAGGGAAGCTATGAAGAATGTCCACCTTCTATGTTGGATTTTGCTATCAGAGATCGGCGTTGGTGTCAGGGAAATTTACAACACTTTAGAATTCTCTTGTCTCAAAAGTTTCATCCTGTGTCTCGCATTCATTTTGCGTTGGGAATTATGTCATATCTATCCTCTCCGCTTTGGTTTTTATTCCTCTCAACGGGTCTTGGTATTGCGTTGTGGCGTGCTTTTTATCCGCCTGAATATTTTATTGAGACAAAAACACTTTTCCCGACATGGCCGGTTTTTGATTTGATCGGAACCGTTCTCTTGTTTCTTCTGTCGATGATAATGCTGTTTTTGCCGAAATTTTTGGGACTTATTGTTGTTCTGATCCGCCATAAAAATAAAAAGGACTATGGGGGCACTCTTCACCTGCTTATGACTGTTTTTCTTGAAATTATTTTTAGTGCCTTAATCGCTCCCGTTATGATGTTGTTTCAGACCAGATTTGTTTTTGATATTTTTATGGGAATCGATTCCGGTTGGAATGCTCAAAACAGGGAGGAGACCGGAACTCCTTGGGTTGTCGCTTTGAAACGTCATTTCTTTCATACCCTTATCGGAATAGGTGTATGCCTCGTGACGTATTTGTATACACCCTCTTTATTCTATTGGTTGCTCCCCATTACGATCGGATTGATTTTGTCCGTTCCGCTGTCTGTTTTTTCTTCTCGAGAAACGTTGGGGAAATGGATAAAAAATAAAGGATTTTTTGTTGTTCCGGAAGAGGTGCATAAGCCGTCTATTTTAAAAGCTGCCGAAGGAGTTTTCATGGAATTGAGTCTTTCTCTCAAAAACATTTCTAAGACCGGAATTTCTTTGTTGATTGAGTATCCGCTCTTTCGAGCCTTACATGTTTACCTTTTGTCCGTTAACGGACCTGCTCCCGATTTCGAAATAAAAACGATTCGATCTGCCGAGCTTTGTATTAAAACATTTATTGGCGGCGGCGATTTGAATTTAACGGCTGAAGAGATGAAGTATTGCCTCTACAATCCGCGCTTGTTGGCGGAGTTGGCTCTTTTTAAAGAAATTGAACAGGGTTGAACGGTTGGCTTTAAAAAATGCGGAGCCCTTTTAATTAGGAGCCCGATGTCTCGGAAGATGATTTTTCTTGCTCTTGTTGTGAAGCCTCTTCTATATTTTCTTCTTCATGGACAGCCTTTTCATATTCCTCGCGAGTCATTTTTTTGCCGTCCTTATAGTAGGCTTGCTCTATTTCGGCTCCGGTATATGAGTATTTATAAGAAACACCATCCAAAAGGCCATTTTTATACGTTGACTTTTCGATAAGTGTATTGTTTAAGTCATATCTCTTATAGGTGCCGTCAAGAAGACCGTCTTTATAGAATGCTTCAACATAAGGAAGTCCGCCACTGACATAAACCGTGAAAGAGCCGTTGATTAATCCTTCTTTTGCACTAAAGCGAGCGTGCATCCGTCCATCCTCGTACGTGCCGACATAGAGGCCGTCAAAAGGTGGTTTCGAGTCTCCGTCTTGGATGAGACGCAGAGGACCAAAAGAACCGTCTTTAAGCAATTCTCTTTCCAAAACCAGTCGTTTATTTTCAAAATAAATTTTTTCGGAGTGAAGCGGTTTCCCTTTTTGATAGGTTTGTTCCCTCATTATTTCTCCGTCCGAATCATAATCTTGAAACAGTCCGTTAAGTTGGTCTTTTTGATACTCTCTCTTAGAGGCTATTTTCCCATCTTTAAAATAATTAATAACGGTTCCGTTAATTTGACCTTTGACAAAAGGTATCTCACTCATGGTCTCGCCGGTTTCGTAAAAGCTTTTACTGACGCCGTCTCTTTTCCCTTCTTTGATCGGAACTTCGGAATAAAGGGCCCCGCTTTTATAGTATAATTTAAAATATTGAACGGAATCCTCTTGCGGGGTTATTTCCGTCATGACGACTTTTGTTCGAGGATCAAAAATTTGAAACGATGTTTCTTTCCCGTTTTTATAGACTGATTTTTTTATGATTTCTCCGTTTTCATAAAAAAAGGCTTCTCCGTTGGGCTTGTCATTTGTGTATTCCGCCTCAATAATGACCTGACCTTTATCATACTCGGTATATGTTCCGTTTGCCTTTTGAGATTGACAGTTTACTGAAAAATAGATGCGCTTTTCAAGGGCGTTTAAATATTTTATAAATAAACCGTCGGATTGTCCGGAACAAGGTGCAATGGTCGATAATTCCGGAGGCTTTTTCATAATAACGGATCTTAACTGCTCATGAATACTTTCTTTTTCAAACGAAAAAGGAAGCCAATCCGAATGATTTTTGATAACCGTAATGGCAATCAAAGCCAAAATTCCGTAAACCGTAATAACATCATTTGCTTTCATACCCATCCTCCGTTGTTGACGGAATAATATCATACTCTGAAAAAAGAGTAAAGGGCATAATATTTCTCAATCGGTTCTTTCTTATTCAAAAACCGAAAAGCGAATATCAATCGGTAAACTTGTTTTGGGATCCGGTTCTTTTTCTATACTGCCAAAATTCATCTGTGCAATCAGACGCCACGTGTCCGGAACATGAAAGGCCTCTTGAAGTGCCTTGTCAATGAGTGGATTGTAGTGTTGTAAGTTGGCTCCCAATCCCAAATCTGTCAGAGAAAGCCAAACGGCATATTGTACAATAGCGCTTCCATGTTCGCTCCAAATCGGGAATTGGTCTTTGTAGAGGGGAAATTTTGTTTGCAAAGAAGTTATGGTTTCGGTATCTTCGTAAAATAAGACAGAACCAATCCCTTTAGAAAACGAATTTAATTTTTCCTTTGTTTTTTGAAATTGCTCTTCAGAAACTTTTTTTCTCAGTTCATGAGCCGTTATTTCCCAAAGTTTTTGGTACGAATCTCCAAATAAAAGAACAACTCTGGCAGATTGAGAGTTAAAGGCGCTTGGGGCATTTTGAAGGGCCTCTTCGATTGAATGGACAATTTCCTCCTTTGGAACAATAAATCTGTTCCCGAGAGTATAAACAGAACGTCTTTTTTTGATAAGCTCGGAATAGGATAACGACATAAAATACTCCTTTCCTTTTATGAATAGTATTTCGGTCTTTTAATTTCAAGTTTTCTAAACAAAAGAAATTATTTGTCTATGGGCTGGTCTTTGTAAGTTAGAGACATTCTTTCCTTTTGTAAGGTATCGGGTATTTCATAGATTAAAGTTCCCTTGTGAGATCCTTGCTTCATTCTGAGGCGGGGGAGAGGAGTTATATTGTAATCTGATAAGAATGAATCATCTGACAAACGTGTAAAGGATTGATTGTCGATAACAAGGTTTAATTGCAAGGGGTCAAACAAAACGGATTTGGTTTGATCTTGCTTTGTGATTTCTATGGGGACAAGAACGTAAACAATATTCGATGCCGGTTTTTTCTCTGAAACATAAATAGATATGTCTCCCGTGTAGGTTTCAATTTCCTGACGCATGGTTAATTCATTTCGGATATCAAAGTCGCCCGTTTGTCGAACGCGCCATCCATCGACATCTAAAGCCAAAGCCATTTGGGATAATCCCAACACACATAACAAAAATGGTAGATTTAATTTTAACATTTGTTCCTCCTTTTATTCTTTGGACTATATCAAGCCTTTTGTTTTAAGTCAACACCTAACCGAACGTATATTAAATTAAAATATTTAATAATTAATCGATGATTTCGTCTCATAAAAAGAGACAGGTTCCAGTTTATAGAGCCATCTAGAGTGTGTTAAATTTATTTTTTGTTTAAATTTTATTTCTTTTGTTTTTGCATCTATTCGATAAAGTAATCCATATGTAAATGCCGTATTCTTATCATGTGCTTGAGATAAATACAAAATAATATCCTTTTGATCGGGAAGAAGCGTTATATTGCTTCCCGCAAATGAAATTTGATCCGTATCAAATGAAATCACTTGTCGGATTGTTTTTTTATCCTCATCTATGCTATAGATAACTCCTCTTGAAAAAGGGACGTTGGGTATATTTTTATCATAGACTTCTCCGCCGTTATCTAAAATAGAGTAGAGTGTTCCTCCTAGGTATTTGGCATCATGTGTTTTAATGGGCCATCTGAAATCAGACAACTCTTTATAGCCCTTTTGGACGGCCTCCTCATAGGGGTTACCGTTTTTATCTACCGCGGTTAAGACTTTGTCCCAAATAGGCGGACCTTTCCCATCTCTTCCTGACTTATCGTAGTCTGTTCTCGGACCCATTACCCATCGTAAATCCCCGCTTTCATAATCTATCTTAGCCATTCCGATATGCCTTCCGGAAATTAAGATGGAATGATCATTTGAATTATATTGAACGGAGTTAGTATGTGTCCAGTCAATCTTGTCATAATCTCTGGCTCCTGATCTAACAATTGTGCTTCGATCCGGATTGAGGATTTTGGCAAGATCCCATTGTTTGATCAGTTTCCCGGTCTTGTCATCTAATTCTATTATAAAATCTCTATGTGTCGGTTGTTCTGTCCCCTCAACAACGGCGGTTGATCCCTCAAAACTGCCGATCACAAGAAAATGCCCGTTTCCCATCCGATTGATTCCATGTTTGAAAGAATAAAAATGATTCGGGTAGAATAAATGGTTAACCGGTTTCCCCTCTTGAGTAAAAAGAGTTAATCCCAGATGGGTTTTTTCAGCGATTAGGAGGTTATCTCTCCAATAAAGTATGTCGGGAGATTGAAAACGAAATCGAATAAATCCATATTCGTCATAGATGGATCCGTAATGATCGTAGTAAAAAAAATTTTTAGAATCGCTTTTTGTAAGAGGTGTTAAATAAACCTCATTCGGACGGGCGGGTATTTTGATTTGAATAGAGGCTGTTTCTGTTGTTCCATCTTGGTATCGAGCTTTTAGGATAACCTCATTTGTCCATTTAGAAAATAATCCGAAAATAGGATATGCATGTTCTGTTCTAAAGCCTTCAAATGTATGGCTATAATCAGGAGCTCCTTCTCTTCCTTTGAGTGTAAATGAAATTTGAGCCGGTTTTTGCGTGGGAAAGCGAACCAGTGCCAATAGAGGATTGTTCTCGTAGGGGTTTATTTTAATAAAAGGAGTTTTGAAGGAATATTCGAATAGATCATATTCTGCTTGGATTATTTTATCATAATCCAGTATATCTTGAATATATAAATTAGCTCCTTTTTTTAAAAATGTTTCCGTTGTATTGTATTGTGGCCATTGGATTGTTATGGACTGAGAATCCATTTTTATGATATGAGCCATGTCGGAGTTGTTTTCTCGAATGAGTGTATTCCCTTTAATTTGAACGGGATCACTCCAGTTTTGATGGATGAAGTAAATTCTTTTTGCCTCGGACATTCCTTCATCGACTTTTGTTGATTCGGTGCTCGAATCAACAGAGGGTTGATTATATTTTTTTGCTTTATCATGATCCAAGGTATCTTGAATGTATAAATTATCTCCCTTTTTTAAGAAAGTTTCCGTCGTATTGTATCGAGGCCAGCGTAGCGTTATGGAGTGAGTATCCATTTTCATAATATGAGCCCTATCAGAATTACCTTCGCGAACAGCTGTATTCGCTTTGATTTGGAGCGTATCCTCCCAGTTTTGATGAATAAAGTGTACTCTTTTTGGCTCAGCAGAATTTGGGTTGATATCCGTTGCTTCGAGGCTGAAATAAGCGGAAGCAAAAAAGATGAGAAGAAAAGCTGTAAAAACACTTAAAATCAGGATGATACGTTTCATTTTAAGACCTTTTGAGACTGATTTTTCAAAACTGATACGGAATTTTAACGAAAATTATCGGGATGTCAATATAAATTTAGAAAAGCGGATTTTGCGAATGGCTTTTAAAATAAATAAAATCAATTAACTATAAAAAAAATAGAGAAGATATAAAAAAGTTCTTGCAAAAAAAAATTTTTGAGTGTATAAATTCACCCATGCTTATAGACCCCATCGTCTAGAGGCCTAGGACATCGCCCTTTCACGGCGGTAACGGGGGTTCGAATCCCCCTGGGGTCGCCAATAAAGAAACCGGCTTTTGCCGGTTTTTTTTATGGCGGGGGTCCCCCGGCGATGAGAACCGGAAGGGGTTCGAGCCGATAGTTGGCGAGATCAAGTTATAATAACGCCGATCGAGGCTTACGAGGCGAAAGGGGCCCATGAAATGGGAATAACCAATCCCCCTGGGGTCGCTAATTCAAACAGCAGTCATGTAAATGCCTGCTTTTTCTTTTATTTCCAAGGCTTTTAGCAAGTTTGGATGTTCCATTTCCAAAAATCGTCATTTTTTCAATTTGTCCGAACTTTTTTATTGATTTTGATATTAAATTATTTCAATAGTATATAAAGTTGGTGTATGAGGAAAATATCTAATGAAAAAACTAGTATTTCTCCATGGTGCAGGTTCAGATTGTGATGCTTATCACAATTTAATGAGCGAAATTGCACAATATTTTAATGCAGATTTAATTACTTTTAATGCCCTGTTTTCACATCCGATCAAGAAAGATAAATTTGTTTGGTTTAATAAAATTGAGCAAAATGGAAGGCGAGATGCTGTTTGTGAAGAATATTTTACCTCAGTGGAATATATCAAAGACAAGCTTCAAAATTTAAATACTGATTTGAGTGAGGTTATTTTGATTGGTCATTCGCAAGGTGGCGGAATGGCTGTTCAGGTCGGTTTGGAATTAGATTTGGAAGCGGTAATTGCAATGAGTACAGATTTGCCCTATAACATTGTATATGAAAATAAATCTAATACACCTATTTATTGGTTTGAGGCTGGTTGTGATGGATATATTGATGAAAATAGAAAAGCTTCTTACAAGTTGTTACGGCAAATTAATGCGAATTTGCATTATCAAATTTTGCCAACCAGCACCCATAATGAATTTACAAATGAATTATTCTCGGCAATAAAAGATTGTTTTAAGATGTATGATTTTGGTGTTTATGGCGATAGCAAGGCCAAGATGTACCTCATTTGTGGTTTTTTGGGCGCAGGAAAAACAACTTTTTCAAAAAAATTAGCAATAGAAAAGCAGGCCATTCACCTCAATCCAGACGAATTTTGCTGTAAATTTTTTTCTAAACAAGAGTATGAAAGTAATTGGGAAGAATGTTTTGCAAAGAGTATGGATATCTTGTGGGATGAAGCTGCAAAAGCTATCAAATCCGGGATAAATGTTATTTTCGATGTGGGATTTTGGAGCAAGGCAAGCCGAGACGAGGCACGACAAAAGGCTCGATACATTGGTGCTGAACCTGTTCTCTATTATCTCTATGCTCCTGATGAAGAATTAAAGTGTCGTATCCGGCAAAGAAAAGGCCTTATAGCTCAAAATAATATAAAAAATTTTCAGACAATCAAAAAATTGTTTGAAGAGCCAAGTGATGGGGAAGATTTTGTTAGAATTAATAACTTCTAAGTTAAGCTCGTAAACCGTGAGTTAGGGGTCGCCAATGAAGAAACCGGCTTTTGCCGGTTTTTTTTATGGCGGGGGTCCCCCGGCGATGAGAACCGGATGAGAATAATCCGTGAATGCTTTTCTTCTTTTAAAAGTTATCTGATTGTGATAAAATATAACTTATTTGATTTGGAGAGATTAAGTATGGAAAAACTTTGTTCTTTTTATCATTTATCTGTCGGTGGTAAAAAAGAGATTGCCTCTTTTTGCAGGGAGGGGGTTCAATTAAACGGAAAGGGCAGTGGACGTCAGCAGTCGGGTTTCTTTGTTTTTAAGCGTTCTCGAGATATTTCTCTGCGTGCTGCTCCCGTTATTGATAAACTTCTTCGAAAAGGCGGGTTTGTCGTCCATTTAAAAATACCTCAAAGTCACGTGAAATGGCCTTTTTGGAAAATGGATGTCGATTCTTCGTATGAGTTGTTTAGTCTATTGAAAAAATACCGTCGTTTTTTTGATAATACGCGTATTTACGGTGCCGTTGATGAAACGGATCCCCTTGTCAAAATTGCCCGTCATAAAAAACAGATCGGGCGGGTCTATCTTCATCGAGGAAAACGAATGCTTGCTTTGGGAAATTCGGATGGAAAAAAATGGGTGCGATCCGGAAAAAATTTAATTGCCGAAAGTAATCGAGAGCTCCTTTGTAAGACACCGATTTTAAAGGACTTTTTGTTTTGTGAAGATCGAATTATCTGTCGAGACCTCTTTAAAAATGTTATGAGTGAGAATGTCAAAAGCGCTCATAGTTGTTGGATTAGAGAGAAAATGGCTGATTTTTTATGTCAACATAATCAAGATTTTTTAAAGGAGTATAACCGTTTGATGGGAAGCTCAAAAACGGTTTCTCTTAAATATGTTGATAAAAATGAAGTGCTACCTGTTCATCTCAAGGATTTACATACTCTTAAACTGATTGTCTCGAGTAGATTTTCGGGAATCGTTTTGGGAGCTCAAATGGGAGAAAGTTTTATACGATGTCGCTGGAAAGAGGCGCGAACAACATCAACGGGAGACGGAATAGAGGTATATAATATTTCTCTTAAAAATGAAAATGATCCCCAAAAATTATTGTTAAATTTAAATGGAAAGAAATTCTCTTCTTTAAAGACTCGAAAAAAATCAAGAGAGTGATTTGTACTATGGCGCTTATTTTTTTAAAAGACGATTGCGTTCTATGGTTCGCATGACGATTTGATAAATTTCTTCCCCTTTCTGTTGTTCCTGCTTTGATAATCTATTTTTTTTGAGCCATAACCAGCGTTTTATGAGAATAAACGATAAGAAAAGTTTTTGTATAAAAAGGATAATCATGTTGTGTGCCTTTAAAACAGATGGGTTAAAATATTGTTTAATGTTTGAGAAATTGAATTTAAATATAATATAAAACTAAGTGTGATTATAAAGCAGAAGTTGTTGAAATATTCATTCATCTTTTTCTCCGTTTATGAGGGGGTTAACAGGGGAAAGAATTATCTTTTTTCTTCTTGTTTGTATAAAAAAAAGATTTTCCCGAGGGAGATGTTGTTATCGACTGATCCTGCACATTTTCGGAACTCTTTTGTCTTGAAAGATTTTGATTTTGTTCTTCGCTACCCGTTCTTTCGTCATTCATACTTTTAGAAAAAGATAAAATATCGTTGTTTGTTTTTATGGGATTCTTTTGAAAAAAAGGGTTGTAAACGGAGGGCGAAAAATTGAACGTTTCAAACACAATGAGCTCAATCAAATAATAGGCCAGAGTATAAGGTTCCTCATCAAAAAAGTTTTCGAGATACTCGAGACTCTCTTCGATGGCTCGTTGATCTGTTTCTGCCTCCGAATCGAATTGCCGATCGTAGGATAAGTCGTTTAACAGATCTTGTATTTTTAAAATAACGGCGCCTTCCAACAGATCATATCGAAAGGCTTTTTGTTCTAATGAAAGAGTATTCATCTTATTCTCCTTGTTTGTGAATAAAAATCATATAATATTAAAAA
>CALXPF010000016.1 GCA_944390205.1 uncultured Alphaproteobacteria bacterium | reverse complement strand
CGTTCTGGCAGACGTATCAACTCTAAAACGTTTACACAACTCATTTAAATTAACTCGGGCTCCCGGAAATTTTTTACGCGCTATTACAAGGGTATCCACAACCCGATCGTAAGAAAGCGGCTCTTTTCCGATCCATGAAAGCTCAGCATTGATGAATTTCATATCAAAAGAAGCGTTATGAGCAACCAAAACAGAGTCATCCCCGATAAAATTCAAAAAATCATCCACAATTTCAGAAAAAGTCGGCTTATCCGACAAAAAATCTTCTGTTAATCCATGAACGGCAACCACCTCTTCACTCAATGAGCGCTCCGGATTGATATATTGGTGATAGGTCCGTCCGGTCGGAAGATGATTAAATAATTCGACACATCCGATTTCAACAATCCGGTCTCCGCTAAACGGATCTAAACCGGTTGTTTCCGTATCAAAAACAATTTCTCTCATTTATTTGTCCTTCCTTATTCTTATAAAGAGTATATAAAAAAATAATTTTTTTTCAAGGCAATATAAATCATCCTTTTCCGTTTTGAATATATTCTCACTTTTTTAATACCATTCATATCCCCCTCCCTTTCCTTTTTAACCCTGTGAATAACTTTTTTTTATGGGGATAACTTTATTTTTCAGACATTTTTTGTTCATAAAAAAAAGATATTGATTTTTGTTCATATGTTATGCACATGCCTTCTTCCATCCCAAGAAAATGCTTCCGATTCGCCCAAAATACAATAAATAAAAATAAAAATAACGAGTCTTTTATTTTAATTTTGACTGTCAAGAAAAATATTAAAAAGTTATTCACATTATGCACAGACACTACCATAACTAAATTTATTTTTTTTAAAGAAAAAAAAGAAAAAATGTGAATACTTTTTCAGAAATGCTTTAAAAAAAAAGTTGAGTTAAAAAAGAGATTATGATATGCTCTCCCATTGAAAGAAAGGATATAAAATGTTGTCATTTTTCAATACAAGAACGCATCAAAAAGAAGTTTTTAAACCTATTCGTGACGGAGAAGTCCGTTTTTACGGATGTGGTCCGACCGTATATAACTATGCCCATATCGGCAATTTAAGAGCTTATGTCTTTTATGATTTGGTTAATCGATATTTACGATACAAAGGTTTTAAAGTGACTTTTGCCATGAACCTAACCGATGTTGATGATAAGACTATTCGAGATTCTCGAGAAAAAGGTCAATCATTGAGAGAGTTTACGGATTTTTATGCAGATCAATTTTTTAAAGATTGTGCACGCTTGCATATACAAAAACCGGACATTGTCATGAGAGCGACCGAAGAAATCGATGCCATGATAGAGCTTATTTCTCTCCTTTTGGAAAAAGGTCATGCCTACAAAACCCCCTCGGGAGATATCTTCTTTAAGATTAGCAGTTTTCCGGAATATGGTCAAATGGCCGGAATTAGTGCTCAACAATTAAGAACAAACGCAGACGGTCGTTTAGCAGATGAGTACGAAAAAGAAGATGCTCAAGATTTTGCGCTCTGGAAAGCTTATAATCCCGAAAAAGACGGTGATGTTTTTTGGGAAACTCCTTTTGGAAAAGGACGTCCCGGATGGTCATTGGAGTGTTCTGCCATGGCCCGTAAATATTTGGGACAACCGTTGGATATGCATGTCGGTGGGGTTGATTTGATTTTCCCACATCATACAAACGAAATTGCTCAATCCGAATGTGCTTACGGATGTCGTTTTGTAAACTATTGGTTGCATAACGCCCATATTACCGTGAATGGTAAGAAAATGTCCAAATCAGCGCATAACTTCTTTATTTTAAAAGACTTATTGGATAAAGGATATACGGCAGAAGCCATTCGATATGAGTTGATTAAAGCCCACTATCGGATGACAATGGATTTTCAAGAAAGTAATCTAAAAGGAAATCAAAGTGTTGTTGACAGGTTGATTAACTTTATCCATCGATTAAAAGAAGAGGTTTGCGGATCCGGTTGGGCTGATTTAGACGAGGCTCTTCAGACTGTTCGAGAAAAATTTGAAACCGGTTTGGATGATGATTTAAATATGCCGGTCGCATTGGCGGCTATTTTCGATTTTATAAGTCTTGTTAATAAAAATTTTCATCAACTGAGCCGTGAAAATGCAGATTGTATTTTGGATCAGATGAACCGGTTTGATTCTGTTTTGGGACTTCTTCCCCAAGAACAAAAACAATCATTGACACCGGAACAGGAACATTTGTTTCAAGAATGGCAACAAGCTCGTTCCGTTAAAGATTGGGAAAAAGCAGATCATATTCGTTCCTTGTTGGCTCAACAACACATCGAAGTAAAAGTGACAAAAAACGGTGCGGTCTGGCGGATTATAATTGATTGATTTTTTTAGTTTTTTAAGTGAGATAGATGAGAATTTCCATCTATCTCACTTGTTTTTTATCTACCGTGATCCTTTTTTGAAAACTATTTTGTAATTACAATGTAATTACATTATGATCCTGAGTGTTCTATATGAAGAAGACGTATAAAAATAAATGGTTGCATTCTTTTTTGAAACCGCTATAATAATAGAAAAATCAGATGAAAACCGCGGGCAAAAAGACCGTGGTCTATTTTTTACTTTAATTGAAAGGATGAGATATAATGGAAGAAAAAGTACCAATGACCTCAAAAGGTTATGCTGATTTAAATGACGAATTAAAACGATTAAAATTGGTTGAGCGTCCCCGAATTGTGGCTGCGATCGAGGAAGCCAGAGCTCACGGAGATTTGTCTGAAAACGCCGAATATCAGTCGGCTCGGGAGCAACAAAGTTTTAATGAAGGACGTATTATGGAATTGGAAAGTGCTTTATCTCATGCCCAAGTTATTGATACAAAAGCCTTATCCGGAGATAAGATTGTTTTTGGAGCACTTGTTTATCTGGAAGATCTGGACACGGAGAAAAAATATACCTATCAAATTGTCGGGCAGTATGAAGCTAATCTGGATTTAGGTCTGATTTCATTTTTATCACCGATTGCCAAGGCATTGATTGGTAAAAATAAAGGAGATGTCGTTGAGGTTAAAACCCCAAAAGGTGAAAAATCATACGAAATTTTAGATGTTAAATATGTCTAAGAAAATATAATTGATGGCAGAAGGGAGAAAATATGCATACACGTGTTTTAATTATCGGATCGGGTCCTGCGGGGTATACGGCTGGCATTTATACAACACGTGCCGGTCTTGAAACCGTTTTAATGACGGGGCATATGGCCGGAGGACAAATTATGTTGACGCATGAGGTCGAAAATTACCCCGGTTTTACTCGTATTTCCGGAATTGATCTGATGGCCCATTTTCAAAAACAAGCAGAAGATGTCGGAGTCCAGCTGAAATATGAAATGGTGCGTCGAGTCGATTTTTCAAAAACTCCTTTTGAGATTGAGACCGAAATGGATCAGATTTGGACGGCAGATGCCGTGATCATAGCTACAGGATCTACCGCTAAATGGTTAGAGGTGGAAGGAGAAGATCGATTTAAGGGACATGGTGTCTCGATTTGCGCTACCTGTGACGGATTCTTTTATAAAAATAAACATATTGCCGTGATCGGAGGCGGAAGTTCTGCGGTTTATGAGGCTCTTTATTTAACGGAAGTAGCCGAAAAAGTGACATTGGTTTGTCGGAGTGACCATTTATCGGCCGAAAAACATTTGCGAGATAAATTACTTTATCATCCAAAAGTAAAAATACGTTGGGATACACAAGTTGTCGAGTTTTTGGGAGAGAATCAATTAAAAGCCTTGAAATTAGAGAATGTCAAAACAAAAGATACCTCGCTATTACCGGTTGACGGAGCTTTTGTTGCCATTGGTCATAACCCGAATTCCGATCTTTTTAAAGGTCAATTGGAAATTGATAAAGAAGGATATATTGTGACAGATAAAAAAACGTTCGCAACTTCTGTTCCGGGGGTTTTTGCTTGCGGGGATGTTCAAGAACCTATTTACAGACAAGCCATTATCGCTGCCGGAACCGGATGTATCGCCGCTTTAAGTGCTGAGAAATATTTATTAGAAAAGAAATAAGAAAAATTGATAGAAGTGCAATGTAATTACAATGTAATTAAATTGTTCTTTTTTTTGACATAAATTAAGGGTAAGTGAGACCGTGATCTTCTTATTCTATATAATGTAAAAAAATAATTGACAAAATGATGTGTTTGTATTAAAATAGCGCCCATTATTTTTTATGAGGAAATAAGTATGTTGAAAATGAGGGATTGGTTTCTCAAAAAGATATCCATGTTTTTTATTGCTCAAGACGATTTAAAGGTTGCGGCTTGGTTCGGTGATGAAGAGCGTGTTTCTTCTTTATTGGAATTGGGAGTACCTGTTGATTTTCAAGATGAATATGGGCGAACTGCTTTGATGTCAGCTTCTCAAGAGGGGCATATTGGAGTCGTTAGATTGCTTTTGAAAGCCAGAGCCAATGTTAATCTTCAAGATAAGTTAGGTTGGACGGCTCTTTCGGAGGCGGTAGAGAGAAATAATGAGGTCTTGGTTGATTTGTTGTTAACAGAGAATGCTCAGATTGATTGTCCGGATATGTTTCGACAAACTGTTTTAATGAAAGCCGCGGAAAAAGGATATATAAAAATAGCCGAATTATTGTTAAGAAAAAAAGCGGATCCCAACATTCAAGATCAATATGGACAAACAGCTTTGATGATTGCCGTTGAAAGAGACAGACAAGAGATTGCGAAGTTATTGTTAGGGAGAGGGGCAGGAAAGGATCTAAAAGATTTAGACGGAAAAACCGCTTTTGATTATGCTCATAGTCAGGAAATGAGGGATTTATTGAAAATGGATGATGAAGTTGTAAAACACGCTTCAATAAATAAAAAAGTATCCAAAGCAGGTGGCATTCAGAAAGTTAAAGCGGTGTCTCATCAAGATTTTTCTCAAACGGCTTTTCTTTTAAAAGCCGGTCGAGAGTCACGATAAAATAATTACATTGATTGTTTTTATATGGGTTCATGATAAATTTTAAAAAGGAAAAATAAAGATGGGTTTATTTGATTTTTTATTTGGAAAAAAAAGAAAAAAAGAAAAAGAAGTAATCAGAATTTCAGCTCCGGACAGATATTATTCTTGGCAGTTAATGAGGGTGGCTGTGGATAATACGGATTCTGTGTTAGAATTAAAAAATCTCCTCGAATTAGGGGCGGATGTTAATTACAGAGATTGTTCTGATTGTACCCCTCTCATGAAAGCCATGAAGAGTGTTTATGCCTATCAGAAGGCTAAATTATTATTAAAATATGGCGCTGATGTTAATGTTCAAAATTATTTCGGTAAGACTGTTTTGGGATATGCATTGGATCATGGACCCGATATGGTTCGATTGGTTTTGAATCATCAGGCTGATATTGATCATAAAGATTATTATGGGATGACGGCCTTAATGTGGGCCATTCAAAAAAAATATATCAGTGATGTGCTTGTATTATTAGCTTATGGGGCAGATGTCTCATTACAAAATGAGCAGGGTCAAACAGCATTAATGTTGGCAGCCGAAGGAGTAGATCGAGAGTATTTGGTTCGATTACTGTTAAAATACCATTCTCCGATCGATGCTCAAGATAAAAAAGGCGAAACAGCTTTAATGAAGGCGATTTTAGCCCACAATAAACGGATTATGAAGGTTTTATTGGAAAACGGAGCTCAAATTGATCTTCAAGACAAAAAAGGTCGAACGGCTTTATCATTGGCAAAAGAACAAGGGGAAGAAGAAATGATAACCGTTTTATCGGAATATCAGAAAAAACAGTCGGAAAATCAAGCTTCACAAACGCTCTATAATTCGTTTAAAGTGACACGGCATCAAAACAAAAGATCAGATCTGACCGGTGGAAATCAGAATATGAAACACTAAAAAAGATTCAAAATCATTCTTTTGTAGCCTTTTATATGAGTGAGAGAAATCTGGTTCGAAAGAGATTTCTCTCTTTTCTTCTTTTTAAAAACAGTTAAATAAAAAAAAATGTAATTACATTGTAATTACATTTTTGTCATTTAGAAACGGATTGATTGTGTGAGGATAAGCTGTTCGGTTGCTTTTTGAGGCATAAAAGAGATAAAAAGAGATTCTCTCTCTTTTGTGCTTGTTTTCTCATATACACAGATCTTATATTGACCGAAGTAAATTTTATCATTTATATCTCAATGAGATTTATATACGGAGTATTTAAATTCTCCTCATAAATAATTTTCTTATTTATTCTGAGGGTCGGAAATAACTTTTTGAGAAGTTGTGTGAGGACAAGGATATTGTTGTATCATTGCTTCGGGATCTACTCGAATGTTTTTCCAGGACAGAACAAAATGAAGGTGAGGACCTGTTGATCGGCCCGTTGTTCCGACTTTGCCTAACAAAGTACCCGTATCAACTTTTTGATTTTTTTGAACATCGATCTGACTTAAATGAGAATAACTCGTGTAAATTCCATATCCATGATCAATTAAAATCGTTTTTCCCGTATAGAATAAGTCATCATGTACAAAGCGAACGATCCCGACTGCCGGCGCATAAACATTTGTTCCGGTCGGAGCGGCGTAATCCGTCCCACTATGACCGGCTCTTTTTTGACCGTTTAATATGCGTCTTGATCCAAATTGGCTTGAAATACGTTTGTAATCTTTAACCGGTGGTTCGAAACAAACCGGAAAGGCATGCCTTGAAAAAATAGAACGAGCCTGTTTGACTTGTCGATTTTCTTCTTGAATTCGATCTTGATCGACTGGAGAGGGATTGACTTTTTGTGGAGGTAATCCGGAAATATATTCTTCATCCCATTTTCTTTTTTGAACAGTGAACGAACGAACTTCTTCTGTCCCGTCTGGATGAGTCAAGAGAAGCTCAATCCGATTTGGGGCATCTTGCGGTAAGGCAAAAACAAAAGCACGGTATGTGGTCGGAATAATTTCCTCTCCTTGATAACTGATTTTTTCTCCGGCTTCCAATTTTCCATAAATTAAACTCCCCTCTTGAACCGGAGATATTAACTCAAATGCATATCCGGATCCCTGAAACAGAAGTGAAAACGTAAATAACATCAAAAATGTAATTACATTGTAATTACATTTTTTGTTGAGTAAATACATAAGATGTATATACATTGTAATTACTTTATTCATTGGGTCTCCTTAAACGAAAATAAATCATCCATTTCGGGGGAGATTTGTTTCTTATCTGTCGGCTTCTTTTTGAAAGAGCGGGAGGATTGAGGGTTCAATGCCGGATTACTTGAATCGGATTGAAAAGGAACAACCTCTATTTTCCCATCCGAAAATGTAATGCACAAAGGTGAGGTAGTCTTTGCTATGCCCGCTGAGGAGATAATCTGCCCACTCTTATTCGTCACAAGAGAAAATCCTCGCTCTAAAACGGTGTTATATGAGTAGGATTTAAGAAGTTTTGAGAGCATATTTAATTGATTTTCAATGTTTTTTTGATATGTTGAGAGACTGATTTTTAATCTTTCCGATCGATCATCCAATCGTTGAACAAACATTTCGATTAAATCGGATAAGTGAGGAAAAGCACGTCCCAACCCATCCAGCTTCATTTTATTATCATTCAAATACCGATAAACTCCTTCTAAAAGGCGTGTGTTTAAAGAAGCAAGCGTCGTGAGAAGCTCTGATCGAACCGGAACAGCTTTTTCGGCAGCTCCGGTTGGTGTGGGAGCTCGTAAGTCAGACGCATAATCTATCAGCGTTGTGTCCGTTTCATGTCCGACCGCGGAAATAATCGGGATATCTGATCCTGCCGTTGCTCGAACAACACATTCTTCATTAAAACACCATAAGTCTTCTAAACTGCCTCCGCCACGTGCCACAATTAAAACGTCCGGTCTTGGAATGATACCGGTCGGTGTGGATAAACCCTCAACAGGAAACGCATTAAATCCTTGAATCGCCTGTGTAATTTGTTCGGCCGCTCCTTCGCCTTGAACTAGAACGGGCCACAGCAAAACAGATCTCGGAAATCTATCTGATAATCGGTGCATGATATCTCTGATGACGGCTCCCGTTGGACTGGTTATAACACCGATTGTTTCAGGTAAATACGGTATCTTCTTTTTTTTGGAAAGATCAAAAAGACCTTCTTTTTCTAATTTTTCTTTTCTTTCATTGAGCAGTTTTAAAAGAGCTCCGATACCTGCCGGTTCGGCTTTTTCAACAATCATTTGATAATTTGATCGTCCGGGATAAGTTGATAATTTACCGGAGCAAATAACCTCTAATCCTTCCTCTAACGAGTCAATCGTTGTTTTGTCTCGACCTCGCCAACAAACAGCCGATAGGACGGATTCTTGATCTTTTAAAGAAAAATAAATATGTCCGGAGGCTGCTTTTTTGAGGCCGGATACTTCACCACGAACACGAATATCACCGAAAATTTGCTCAACACAACTTTTGAGTGATAGAGAAATTTCCGTGACGGAAAGAATGGGGGGCGTGTTGTTTTCCATTTGAAACTCTTTAATTTTTTGATACATTCTGCCTTGTTTAGCATATTTTGTTCTTCTTGTAAAGAAGAGGGAAAAACTAAAAATTTTTTAGATTTGATCAAAAAAAGTATATTTTGAGAAAAAAACAACAATGAAAAGAGGCTACTTTATAGCCTTCACATATAAAATAATACTTTCAAAAAATATATTCGTCTCGGTACAAAAGTGATGAATACCTTAATCTCGTTCTTGCCCTCTGTCTTTGAACGGAAATTGAGGTTTGGCGTATTTTTGAGTATGTCGTTGAATAATTGTTTTATATGTTTCTGCCGTCATGGGAATTTGTATCCATTGTTTTTTTCCGATTTGCTTATAACAGACAATTTTATTTTGAGATGTGCTCATAAATACTTTTCCTTTAATAATGGCATAGGCCGGAATATCATCAATTGAAATATTAAAATTTTCTGTTAAATCAACATTTTTTCCGACAAAAAGAGGAAACCATTTGAGCTTTTGTTTGTCATCCAATCGCAAATGACGTGCAAAAAAATGACCCGCAATATAAGCCGGAGCCCCCTTTAAAGAATGCAACGGATTATTGGATATATCAAAAATAGTTTGCTCGGATGCAAAGTTCATTCGAAGCATATGGGGTAAATCCGTTAAAGATTTGTTGGCTAATGACATTGAATTTCGATACTGGATATTTTGACGAGGGGGCAGATTTGTAAGAGAATATGTTTTACCCCGATGCCGAATAGAAATTAACGGATCGTTATTTTTATAAATTTGGGGATCATAACTCGGAGCGGAAACTCCATACGTTTCTTGAAACTGCCTTGAAAAAGCGCCGGATTGATCGAGACGTTTTTTTATTTTGTTTTTTTGATGTTTTAATTGTTCCGAATCTCCGTTTCCACGCCAAATCCGAAGTTGAACACGCGTTAGTTGCCGTTGCAGTTCGGTGGGTGAAAATTGGTACATTTCTTGATTTTTTTGATATTGTTTAATCTTGTTTTTTAATATCTTAATCAGAATTGGGTTCGGGGTTGGTTTTTGATATTCCTCTTCTAAAATTTTTTCAATATGTTTTTGTTTTTGAATGGATTTCTCAACAAGACGTTTGTAAAATAAATCCTCACAATCTATGGATCTTTTTCTTTTTAAAGTAAGCTTTTTTTCACGTTCTTCCCGAGTTGTTCGAAGAGAAGAGTGAGAATAGATGTCATCATCGAAATAAGCGACCTCGTCTCGTTCCTCCGGTGTCGGCGTTGATCCGACAACGGGAACAGTCGGTTTTTTTGAAGAGCTCTGATGGGAAAATCGATCTTTTTTATGTGATGATTTTTTTTGACGAGCCTCGTCGTCAAAATCAGATTCCAAGTGAGATGTCATGACGGATCCTTTTAAAGCAGAAGAGTGAAAAAAACATAACGGAAAGGATAAAAACCTTGAAAACAGATTTTTGTGTGAAAAAGCCACTTTTCATTTGAAATCCTTACCTTTTAAAACGTGGACATTATACATGTTTTTTGAGAAAAAATCAATTATTTTTTTGTTTTTCTTATTTAAAATGTGATTGTATGTCTTTTTTCTTGATTTTTTTTATTTTTAGATCACAATAAAGCACGAAGGAGAATTTTTTATGGCAAAAATATTGATTGTAGAAGATAATGAGATGAATATGCGTTTGTTTTCGGATTTATTGCAGACAAAAGGACACCAGATTATCGAATGTCCCGAAGGAACAAAAGCATTGGAGACGGCCTTAAAGGAAAAACCGGATTTGATTTTAATGGATATTCAAATGCCGGAAATTTCCGGTATCGCCGTCACTCAGTTAATTCGTCAGACTCCCGAAATTGCAGATACCACCATTATCGCCGTATCTGCTTTTGCCATGAAGGGGGATGAAGAGCGTATTTTGGCTGCCGGATGCAACGCTTATATCTCTAAACCGATTTCTATCCCTTTATTTTTCGAAACGGTCGAAAAGAATTTAAAAAAATAAAGGGCTTGTTTTTGTGACTTTTTTTTTAAATAAAGATCTTTTTCTTGATTTTTTAAAAGAAATCAAATATATTACAACTCATTTACAAATACATTTTTAATGAAAGGTTTATACAATGACACTTCCTTTGATGCCTAAAGCAACGGCTGTATGGTTGGTTGAGAACACAACATTGACATTTGCCCAAATCGCGGAATTTTGCGGAATGCATTTGTTGGAAATTCAGGCAATTGCCGACGGCGACGTGGCTTCTCATATCATGGGGCTTAATCCGATTACAAACGGTCAGTTAACCGAAGAAGAGATTAAACGATGTGAAAAAGATCCGAAAGCTTTATTACAACTGTCCGAACATCCGGAAATAGATCGCCTTTTGAACAAGGGAAATCGCTATGTGTCTCAATCAAAACGTGCCGATCGACCGGATGGTATTGCTTGGATCGTAAAACATCATCCCGAAATTTCGGATGCTCAAATTGTTAAATTACTTCGAACAACCAAGTCAACAATTGTTTCCATTCGTGAAAAAACACATAAAAATATTCACAATATTCATCCGCGTAATCCTGTCACACTCGGGTTGTGCTCAGAGTCCGATTTAAATAAGGCGGTGGCTTTGGCTGTTAAGAAGGTTTCTTAAGATTAAGAAAGGAATAAAAGCATGAGTGAAGAGATGAAAAATCCGATACAGGAATCCCAAGCCGGACAGTTGGCGGCTTATATTGAGCGAATTGAACGTTTGGAAGAAGAACGTAAAGAACTGGGCGCCGATGTTCGTGAAATTTATGCGGAAGCCAAGGGAAACGGATTTGATACAAAAACAATGCGTCAGATTATTCGATTAAGAAAAATGACGCCGGCCGATCGGGCGGAAGCTGAGTTTTTACGCGATTCTTATAAAAAATTGCTCGGAATCGCGGAATAGTACTTGCTTTTTGAGTTTTTTCATCGTAAGATGTTAACCAAGTGTTAATTTTTTTGGAGGTTCTTATGAATAAATTGTCATTTTCTTTCGTTGCTTTTTCTACCCTCTTTTTGGGCATTTCCGTAGCGAATGCTCAGTTTGTTGAAAGCAATTATATGGATTGGTCTTATGCCAGCGGATTACCTAAAGAACCCAAAGACACCATGGCACAATCAGCTTCTCAAGAGACAATGGAAAATACAACGCAAGTTATGACGGATGCGGCTTACAGAAGCTCCAATCAAAGCCAATCAAAGGCAGTTGAAGAAAATGTTCAGATGCAAGCTCCTTTAACAACTTATAAAAATACTTATGCCGCTTCTTCTTATACAGCCGGTCAGTTTTATCCGATTCAGACGGTTCAATCCGCTCCGGCTCAGCAAGTACAACCCGTTCAACAACCTCAAAATATTCAAGTTTTGTCAACAATGGGGGTTCCGTCCGTACAGAACGTACCGGTTGTGGCTCCCAAGGTTCAGCCCGTTTATTCTCTTAACGGAATGGCGACTTTGCCAGCGCCTATTTCTTCGAATGGAATGATGGCAATGCCGCAAAATATCGTTTTGTCAAATCAATCTCTCCAAGGATGTAAGACAGGATGCGGATCCACTTCCGTTCAATTTATGAATCGTCCGGTTAAAGTGCAGTACCCGATTACACGTCAGTATCCGGTGACGGTTCAATACCCCGTGACGGTCCAACGAGAAATAACGGTTCAGCAACCTGTTGTTGTTCAACAACCCGTTATTGTTAAAAAACCGGTTATTATGCAACAGCCCGTCACAGTCAGACGTCAACCTACCATTGTTCAACAACAACCTATTTATATGCAACAACAACCGGCTTATATTCAACAAAAACCCGTTGTTGTTCCTTCTTCTCTTCCGGTACAACCGTGTGCCTACATGCAGGGATGTAAATAGTTTTTGTTTTTTTGCTTTTTTTCTTGCAAAAAAATAGATTTATTGTTATATTGAGCCGTCAGAGTTAATTTGTCGGCTCTTTTTATTTTATTTTTTTAGATCAAAATCATTTACTTTTGAGGATATATGAAACAAAATCAAAAAAATCGTTTTAACGGACGTTATAATAATCGTTCACGTTCCGTAATTATGAGAAATACGGTTCTGGAAAGTTCCGGTCCTTGCGGAAAATTACATGGAACTCCTCTTCAGTTGTTCGAAAAATATCAAACCGCCGCCAAAGACGCCCTTATTCAAAATGATCTAATTTTATCAGAGACTTGTTTGCAATACGCTGATCATTATATTCGCCTACAAAATATTGCCATCGCTAATGAACAAGGACGAAATACTTCTAATTGTGTCGGTCAATCAAATCAACAATCTGCCGGTTTACCTAAAAAAGAGGATGATGAAACCAAAGATGAAATACCGAATTTTTCTTTAGAAACTGATCCGCTTAATTCAAAACCTCTTGATGGGTCGTCCGAAACAGAGCCCTCTGATCACTCAGAGGTCGATTCTCTTGCTATTCAAAATATGGATTTATCTATCCCTATCTTAACAATTCAAGAAAATCATATGCCTAAAGAGGAGAGGGCTCGTAAAAATGCAAAACGAACCCGAAAGCCTAAAAATCAACTCGAACAACCGATTGAAGCATAAAAATTTTACTAACGACTTATTAATAAATATTTATGTATATTTATTGAACGGAGTTGTAAATGTCGTTAGAAATTTTTTTAAATATTTGGGTTATTTCTTTTTTAAGCATCGGAATTGTTTATGCGATTATTTTAGAACATCGTTTTATGGGAATTAAAGAAAATTATCGCCAATTCTCTCTCTTGATAACACAGTTTTATCAAGCCTCCGAAAAAATACAAAAAGAAATTATTTCTTTAACCGAAAAAGAAGAAAAAGAACATCAAAATTTAAAAAATGATCTACACCTTGCCATGTGTGTCAGAGACGAAATAAAGGATCTTTTAGAGAAAACAAAGAGTGTCGTTGTGCCTTATCCTCACTCGGAAATCTCTCCTAATGATACTTCTTTTACGGAAAATCAAGGTATGGTGTCTCAAAATATTCAGAAAGATTCACTCAAATGAGACAAAAAAATCATTTTTTTATTTTTTTGATTATTTTACTTATTGTCTCATTAGGGTATCGATTGAGCTTTCTTTTTTCTCAATTCCATTAAAATCGGCGTTCTGATTATTTTTCTGCCATATCAACTTCAAAAATAATAAAAGCGAGAGCCATTTGATCGTCACTCAAAGAGATATGGAAGCGATAAGGTCTCTTGTTAAATTTAGTTTGAATATATTGAGCTCCGCTCCCTGTCAGTTTTATATCCGGTGCTCCGGAGGGCAAACGTTGAATACATATATCCTTAAAAGAAATATATTGCCCGAGACCGGTTCCAAGTGCTTTTGAAAGAGCTTCTTTTGCCGCATACCGTTTGGCATAAAATGCGACTTTTAAATAGGGATGAGAAATTTTTTCAGCTTCTTCTATTTCTTCTTTTGTAAAAATACGATGAATAAAATGATCTCTAAACCGATGAATGGTTTGCTCAATCCGCTCAATTTGAACAATGTCTGTTCCTATCCCCATAATTTGGTAGGACATTCAAACTCCTATGCTAAAAAGATTTAATCCGATAGACGGAAGAAATACGTTTATTGGCGCGTAAGGCTTGTAAAAGAACATCTAAATGATCACTGTCTTTTACCTCAATGTCCAACAATATCTCAGACCATCCGTTGGATCGATTAACCGTATTTAAATTTGAAACGGGAATGTTGTATTTTGCAATAACGGATAGTAATTCCGTTAAAGCGGTCGGGTGATCTTCTAAAACGATTTTAATGCGTACCGGAAGAGTTTTATCTTGAAGAACCTCATTATTCCACGAAACTGTCAGCCATCGCTCCGGCTCTTCGGAAAAACGTTGTAAAACCGGACAATCTTGGGTGTGAATCGTCACTCCTTTTCCGGTTGTCACAATCCCCACAATTTTATCACCCGGAACCGGATGACAGCATTTTGCAAAATTAAGAGCGATACCCGAAATAAGTCCCGTGACAGGCATTTTTTTGTCCGGTACGTTTTCTTTTTTGGTGCGTTTAAACAGAGAAAATGCTTTTTGAAAACCGGTTTTACTTTCCGGATGAATCAGACGAAAAACTTCCGTAAAAGGAATAAGCCCTTCTCCGATAGAAGCCAGAAAATCATCAACAGTCTCTTGTTTATATTGAGATAAGAACGGTTGTAAATCTTTTTCCGACCATGAAATACCATATTCTTTTGCCGTATTATTGAACATATCTCGACCCAGTTGAATGAATCGTTCTCGTTGTTGTGTTCGAATAAACCGTCTGATATTGGCTTTTGCTTTGGCGGTGACGACAATGCGTTCCCATTCGGCCGAAGGGGTTTGATTTTTGGCCGTTAATATTTCAACTTGATCTCCGTTTTGAAGGACAGTTCTTAACGGCTTGATCTTTCCGTTAATTTTGACTCCGACACATGTATCGCCGACACGAGAATGAACGGCGTATGCAAAATCAATGGGCGTGGCTCCTTTGGGAAGGGTAATTAAATCTCCTTTGGGCGAAAAACAAAATACTTGATCTTGATACATAGCCATTTTGGTATGTTCCAAGAAGTCATTGGGATCCGAACAATGGTGCATGAGATCCAATAAATCACGAAGCCAACGATATTGTTTTCCCTCTTTGTGGGCTCCTTGTTTGTATTCCCAATGAGCAGCGACCCCCAGTTCTGCCACCTCGTGCATTTCTTGAGTTCTGATTTGTACTTCAATCCGGCGATTTAACGGGCCGATAACCCCCGTGTGCAATGAGCGATATCCATTTGGTTTCGGGGTTGAAATGTAGTCCTTATATCGCCCCGGAATCATCGGATATTTTGTGTGAATCACGCCTAATGTTTGATAACAATCCGCAACCGTTTTCACAATAATACGAAAAGCCATAATATCGCAAACTTGTTCAAACGGAATGTTTTGTTTTTGCATTTTGCGCCAAATAGAATAAGGACGTTTTTCTCGACCGGTTACTTCTCCTTCAATATGATTCTCTTCAAGATCTTTTTTTAACTCTAAGATAACTTTTTCAACATCCTCACGCCCTTGTTCACTTAAAAAACTAAGGCGAGTAGAAATAGATTCATAAGCCTCAGGATGTAGAGTTTTGAAAGCATAATCTTCTAGCTCGTCTTTTAGATTTTGCATACCGATTCGCTCTGCTAACGGTACATAAATTTCCATCGTTTCTTTAGCAATACGCTGTCGTTTTTCAGGTTTTTTGCAAAAATGAAGCGTTCGCATATTGTGAAGACGGTCCGCCAGTTTAATCAAAAGGACACGAATATCCGCACTGGTGGCCAACACCAGTTTTTGAAAGTTTTCGGCTTGCTTGGAAGCTTCAGAATGAATTTGAACCTTAGAAAGTTTCGTCACTCCCTCGACAAGGTTGGCGACATCTTCTCCAAACAACTCTTTTACGTCTGCATATGAGGCCGGTGTATCTTCTACCGTATCATGTAAAAGGGCCGCTATAATTGTTGCCGAATCCAGTCGGTATTGCGTTAAAATTCCGGCAACCTCTAAGGGGTGTGAAAAATAAGGATCTCCCGATTCCCGTAATTGTGCCGTATGCATTTTCATCGCAAATACATAGGCACGATTTAACGCTTCTTCATCCGCATTCGGATCATAAGATTTTACCCGTTCGACCAATTCATATTGACGCATCATGGGCAATAAATCCAATGTTTAATTAAGAGTTGATATCATCGACAACTTGAAAAGAATCCGATTCAACAAATTCGGAATCGCTGTACAGTTGATTATCTCCCATAATTTCCGCTTCAACTTCTTTAATTTCCTCAGAATCTAACTCTGATTCTTTGGGCTTTGCATATCGTTGCAATCCGGCAATCATGTTTTCACGAACATCTTGAAGATTAATTGTCCCCTCCTCAATTTCGCGCAAAGCGATAACCGTATTCTTATCGTTATCACGATCTAAAGTCATCGGTGCCCCCGCACTCAGCGCTTTGGCACGACTGGTGGCTAATAATACAAGATCAAATCGATTGGGGACTTTTTGAATACAATCTTCAACAGTGACACGAGCCATTTTATTTCCTTTCTTAACTATGGATAATTAAACTGATGGAATTTTATACTTTTTTTTTATAAAAATCAAGAACTCTTTATAAGATCATTCTTGCTCTTTTTGTTTTTTTTACGTATACTAACCGAAAATTGAGAGGGAAAGGAAAAAAATGAGAAGATATTTAATTACAAGTGCTTTACCTTATGTAAACGGATTACCGCATTTAGGTCATTTAATCGGTTGCCATTTGCCGGCCGATGTTTACGCACGTTATTTAAGAGAACAAGGAAAAACCGTTTTGTTTATTGACGGAACGGATGAGCATGGAACACCTTCTGAGGTGGGGGCTGCCAAAGAAGGAATGGAGTTAGAACCGTATTGTAAGAAATATCACGATTTGCATGCCGAAATGTATCGGGGATTCAATCTCTCGTTTGATTATTTCGGAAGAACAAGCTCCGAACAAAATAAAGAAATGGTCTATCGTATTTTTAAAGCTTTGGATCAAAACGGATTGATTGCGGAAAAGACAACAAAACAAGTCTATTCTCCGGATGATAATCGGTTTTTACCGGACAGCTATGTCATCGGAACTTGCCCGTTTTGCGGTTATGAACGAGCCAAAGGAGACCAGTGCGAAAATTGTACGAAAGTTTTGGATCCGGTCGATTTGATTCATCCCAGAAGCGTTTTGTCCGGCAGTGATCGTATAGAAATTCGTGAAACAAAACATTTATTTTTACAATTGCCTAAATTGGAAAAAGACTTAGAAAAATGGATTGAAACAAAAAAAGGAATTTGGCCCGATATTGCTTATTCCATCGCTAAGAAATGGTTGAAAGAGGGATTAAAAGAGCGAGGAATTACCCGTGATTTAAAATGGGGTTTCCCTGTCCCTAAGGAAGGCTTTGAAAACAAGGTCTTTTATGTGTGGTTCGATGCACCGATCGGGTATATCGGTATTACCAAACAATGGTCGGATGAAAAACCGGATGAACGAAATTGGGAAGATTGGTGGCTTAATACGGATGATGTATATCATACGGAATTTATGGGAAAAGATAATATTCCGTATCATACCATCTCTTTTCCCGCAACACTGCGTGGTACGGGTGAAAAATGGACGGAAGTAAGTTTCTTAAAGGGAATGAATTATTTGAATTTTGCCGGCGGTAAGTTTTCAAAATCGGCTCATCGAGGAATTTTCTTGGATGATGCCTTAAAAGAATTTCCGGCAGATTATTGGCGGTATTGGCTTATGGCTAATGCACCGGAGTCGGATGATTCCAATTTTAGTTTTGACCAATTCGCCGCAACGATTAACAAAGACTTGAATGACGTATTGGGAAATTTTGTTAATCGGGTTTTAAAAATGACGGTTAATAATTTTGGATCCGTTGTGCCGAATAAGGGTGAGGTGACTGATGAAGAAAGAAATTTATATCTTCAAATGGATTCTCTTATCAAATCCTATGCGGAATATATGGATCGTTTAGAGTTTCGTAAAGCTTTGTCCGTTTTACGGGAAATATGGACATCCGGAAATAACTACATTGCTAAAACAGAACCTTGGAAAGTGGTGAAGGTTAATAAGGAGTATGCCGGAACTATTTTAAATACAGCACTTAATTTGATTCGTTTGTATGCGGTATTGAGCGCTCCGATTATGCCGGAAACAGCCCAAAAAATGCTTTCTTTATTTGATGCTTCATTACCGATGCTATGGCCGACACAAAAGGCTCAATCAGAATTATCAACAATTCAAGAGGGTACGACATTTCATTTGATTGATCCGTTATTTCAAAAAATTATGCCGGATCGGATCACAGAATTAAAGATAAGGTATAAAGAAGAAAGTTAAAGAAAGATATCGTAATGGGCTTCTCTCAGTTTAAACGATTTAGTTTATATAATATTTTATTCGCTATGATATGGTGGATTTTGGAAAAAATTCAACCCAAATGGTCATCACGAATGTTGTATTTTGGATTGAGAGGAGGAGCTTTTCCTATTGTAAAAAATATGGATCCGGTTTTAACGAGTTCTGTTATGGGGTTTTCTTTTAAATCTCCAATCGGTTTAGCTGCAGGAATTGATAAACGCGGAAACGTTTTAGATGAATTGATCCAGATCGGATTTGGTTTTGGTGAATTCGGTTCCTACACTCTTGAAAAAGAAATGCCTGAAAAAAAGACATTTTTGATTAATCGTTTTAAAGCAATCGTGGTTCAATCGGATGGATATCGTAATCCGGGTGTTTCTGTTATGTTGCCTATTTTTGCTGCTCGAAGACATTTGCCCTCAGTCGTTGGAATTAATATTACATCTACAGCCTCCAATGAAGAAGAAAATATTAAAATGGGACGAAAAATGTCGTATTTGGAGGAGTTTGAGCTGTTGGTTCAAAGGGTGGCTCCTTATTGTGATTATATCACTTTAAATTTTGCAAATCCCAATACGGAGCTTTGTTCTCTTATTTCTGATCGAAGCATGATGGTTCCTCTTTTAAAGGGAATTAAGAGAATGATTGAAATTGCAGCTCCTCTTAAACCGCCTAAATTGGTTGTAAAAGTTCCTCTCGATTTAACACCGACCGAAGTTCCCATGGTGACAAAAATGTTTCTGGAGACGGGAGTTGATGCCGTTATTGTCGGCGGACCCATTTCTTTAACCAAAAATTCCGGTTTTATTAAAAGTAAAGCTATTCCTTATACGGGAATGTTGTCCGGATTACCTATTCAGGATCGTTCCACGGATTTAGTCGGTAAATTTTATCAATTTGGTAAAGGAAAACTTCCGATTATTGCTTCAGGGGGTGTCTTTACGGGAGAAGATGCTTTTAAAAAAATTGCTGCTGGGGCCTCATTGGTTCAAATTCATTCCGCATTAACATTTAGTGGACCCGGAGTTATCTATAAAATGAATAGAGATCTAGCAAAGATATTGCATCAAAAAGGGTTTAAAAATATTTCCGAAGCCGTCGGATGTGATTTTATTTAGATTTTTAGTTGTTATTTTGAATGATTTGGGAGCCTTGTTAAAAAGTGAAGCGACTAAAAAGAAACCCCCGCGTAAAACGCGGGGTTCTTCATATGCGGCTATAAGCCTTTAGCACTGGCATCCCCTAAACG
>CALXPF010000015.1 GCA_944390205.1 uncultured Alphaproteobacteria bacterium | reverse complement strand
CCGATCTGTTTCATTTTTAAAAGTAGCACGAACGATTGGATTAACCGAACAACAAAAAGCTGAAATTCCGGAATGGCAACATGTTAATATTGAAAATGCGGGAAAAATGATGGAAGTTTCCAGAAGAATGGGGCAGTTTTTCTATGAAATCAAACAATTAACAAGGTTGTCGGATCAAGAAAAAGAGAGGCTTCAGTTAGACTTGGAAATGGGATATGAAGAGCTTTTAAAAAGAAAGACCATTGACTTTCGAACCATTCATCACTTCTTTATTCAAGCAGACAGAATGAAGGGGACAATCAAAAGAGAAAAACCACTGGTTTTAGGAGGGGGGGTTGGTTCCATTCGCTCAAGAATATCAAAGCAGGAGCGTTATGCATCACGAGGAAATCGGTTGGAAGCAGTTTTAAAAACATGGCTAAAAGATATGTTTATTCCGGCGGATTTGGGTCTCCGTGAAATTTCACCTGATTCGGCAGAAAAGCTTTATAGGCAAGCCCTTCAAAAGGCTTATGAGTGTAAGATTTTCAAAGAAAATTTAAAAGAAGCCGCTCAGAAAAATACGTTGGCTGACTTTTACAACGTCAAGGTTCTTGATCCGGATGAAACCTATCAAAATTTACGGGAGATGATCGTTGCGGCTCTTCAACAAGAGCATCCGGAACTATTAAATGACTCTGCAGAAGACATCTTACCGATAAGTGTTGTTGAGGCAACAATTAAACAACTTTCTGAAAAAAATCAGAAAGATGAAATTAAAACACTTCAAGAGGCCGATCGAATCCTGACGATAAACGATGATCCGGATATGATTGGAACACGTCTTTTAAAACCAGTCTCCCTCCAAAAAAACGAGATTCCGACTCAAGATTTGGTCTCTGCGAATCAGTTTTTCATGTCTATTGTTTTACCGGGTTTAAAATCCGGGAACTTAAAAACGCTTTTTAAAGACGGGATCGGTGATGAACAAGATGATTCTGTTTTGGGAAATATTTTTATTGTACAAGATAAAGGTATAAAAAAAGGAGTTTTAGCTTTTTATATTCCCTCTCAGGATCGCGTATGGATTCACTATCCCGATAAACTTTCCGAAAATGTTTTAAAAGCATTAAAAACAGAAGAGAATATTACTTATTTTGAAGAGACACTTCGTCAAAAAAAAGAAAGAGAAAGAGAAAATGAAAGAAGCAAAGAGGGGAACAACTCAATCAATAACGATGAAGATAAAAATTATCCGATTGAGGAAAGTTTTGAAATCTTTTGTCCCTCTGATGATTCAACGGGAATAGATATAGAACCATTTTTATTTACGTCAAATTTTTTCCATGAGCAACCTAAATTTCAAAGGTTCGGATGTCTTCGTTTGGGGGATATTCCAAATTTGACAGCCGAACAAATAGCACAAGCTGCGGAAAAGCCCATTTATATTGCCCGAAAAGAAATTCCGCTTCCGGTGAAAAAGAGCTTTTTCAGCTTCAGCAGATAGAAAGGTAAATGTGATGAGAAAACAAGAAATTTTAGGCGTTTCTGCATTTCAAAAAACGATTCAAAATTATATTGGTCGAATCGGGTTAAGTCCTGTTTACGAAATGACGGATTCTTGGCAAAAGAAGGAAATCCTTTCCAATCATTTGGCTATCGAAGCCGAAGATGCGAAGAAATTAGAATATTTATTGCAAGAACAGAGTATCATTCCGATTATTGTTTCAAGATTTGCCGTTAATACGGTTTTATTGGAACGATTGCTGACGCGATATGCGGTGACACGGCCTATTTTTGTACATTCGATCAAAGACTAAAAAAGCGCTAATCAGCAAAAGGGGTTAGGATATGTTTTTTTCAACGGATCAAGAAGTCAAAACACTTACGGCGGATCAAATATTTGAGTTTAAAATGACTCCGCTTCGCATAAAAGCATCAAGTCTTTTTTTGAATAAACAATTTTCAGATCAAACATATCAAGACTTAATATCAGATATTCAAAAAGCCGTTCCCTCTTTTCCCGAGATAAATTCAGATCAAATAAATAAACAAATTGCTCTTGCCGAAGAAGCCTATAAAACAGGAAACACACAAGGAGAGATTGATTTATCACAACCTCTTTTCCAATTTCTTTGGGGCCTCACGTTAATGCGTATTGCTGCAAATCCGAATCAAATGGCGATCTGGCCGCAAGGAAATCAATCAGAAAATGGTCTCATTAACTCTGCTATTTGGGAAAAGATTAAAGCAAATTCCATCATGCAACAAGAACGGCGTGCTTATACATTACTCATGGCATCCAAGGGGATTGTCAAAGATGACACTCGTATTCGTTGGGGTGGGGCAGATTATCCTGATGTAGGATATTATTGCAATTTTAAAGACAATTTAATTAACTTGGATGTGTTATGGGGATTGGTCGGCGGATTGGAACACATGCGCTCCGTAACCATGCACGAAATCGGGCATGCATTTGGGACCCTTAGTTTTTCCCATAAAACAAAAGAGCTTATTGATAAAGCCGAAGATCTCAAAAAAAAGGATACTTTAACCGATGATGAGGAGAAACAACTCCGTGCTCTTTCCTCAGAAATACGATTCCGTCATTTTATTTTTGATGAGGCCGAAAACAGCTATGCCAACGGATTTGTTAAAAATCTGGTTCGAAAAAATTTGTTTCACCAAGAATTAGGAGAAAGCCTTGAAATTATAGAAACGTCCCTTTTTATCGGCCAAACAATTTTGGATGTTCGCAATAACTCACTTCAAGCCTTACCAAAAAATCCGATTAACGAATTTATAAATCTCAAAAAAGTTATTCGCTACGGATTTCACGTCAATAACGGGTTATTTGAAAATACACCCAAGGGGTGGTCAGAAATCGGGGTACAAATTGATTGGTTAAAAGGAAATGACAGAAAGGGGAATCCCATTCAAGGCTTTGATGTTGTTCAAGATATTGTTAATGTGACGGATGAAATAGAAAAAAATCAAATCCCCCTCACCTTTCATTCGTCAAGATCCGGCATCCGAAATAAAATACAAAAAGCATTTGATAAACGATCGGAGCTGGCGGACGATCTATATGATCGCTATGCTTCTGATTTGGTAAAAGAACTTACACAAGAGCAAGAAAAACAACTCAAAGAAGCCCTAGACAAGCAGCAGAAAACCTTTGATCCCAACCAAAATCAAACCAAATCGGAACAAGACCAAGGACAAAATCAACAAGGACAAGATCAGGGACAACAAAGTCAGAACCAAAAAGGACAAGGCCAACAGGGACAAGGTCAGGGGCAACAAGAGGAAAAAGGACAAAGCCAACAGGGGCAAGGTCAAGGACAACAAGGGGAAAAAGGACAACCTCAACAGGGACAAGGCCAAGGACAACAAGGGGAAAAAGGACAAGAATCAAAGCAATCAAACGGCACCTCCTCTATTCCTTTTATTCCAAAATCTCCTGACGATTTAAAAAACAGCCCTGTTTCTGACTCAGATCAGGGTGAAACGGTAACGGTCATTATCAGATCCGGTTCCGAAAAAAATACCACCAATACAGGATATGATCAACTGCAAATGGACACAAATTCTGATCAATCAGATTCTCAAAATGAACAAGCGTTTCAACAATTCAATCAAGCTCATCGCGATTTTCAAGCTCCGCAATATCAACAAAGCTTAAATGAATATACACGTATTATCAGCCATTATCTCTCGGCCCTAAATAAAATCAGACGATTATTTAAAGACATGAGAAATGTTTATTTAGAAGATAATCACAAAAAAGTCTCAGAACTACTCCCCAAAGGATCTTTACAGCACTCTTTGGATCAAGGATCTGTTATGCGACGTATTCAACGTTCAATTTCCGGTCAACCGCTTACGGAAATTGATTTTAAACATTTTAAAAATTCGGTCGATCCCACTCAAAAAAAAGCCCCCATTGATATTTGTGTTTTAATTGACGTTTCAGGAAGTATGGAATCGGCCAATACAGCCAAACGAGCCATAGAGATTGCCTGTGTCATCAATGAAGCTGCTCAACGTGATTCATGTTTTAATACCTATATCGCACTCATGACAACACCGCCTTGCCTTATTGCAAAGCCGGGGGATTCATCCAAAGAAATTGCTCGAAAACTCTCAACATTTTATCGTGGAGGCAATTGGGATGGGATCGGGGATCAAATTAGTGAGGCGGTTCCCCTGATTTTAAAAGAAATTAGGGGGCGCTCTCCTAAAACAGATAAAGAAGGCTTCTCTCACTTCTTCTTTATTACGGACGGAGGGCATACAGATGCCGAAGTTTCAATCCCGATGATGAATAAATTGATGGATAACTCAAAAACTACAACCTTCAACTGGATTACCTTTCAGGATAATTACTGGTCGAGAAGTGACAATCTTCCTCTTCAGCAACTCAAAAACGATAGGCGTGGAAAAACGGGAATTAAGACGCTTCGTGAGGAAGTTATTTCAAATTCGGGAGATATCGCATCTGCTTTTACAAAATTACTCATGGCTCGCATTCGTGAAATGAAAGAAAAGCCGGCGTTTGATACAACCATAAAAAAGCGATTTATTTCTGATTCACTAAAAAAAATAAGATAGGAAGAAAATAAATTTTCCATAGATTTTTATGTATTCTTTCAAATAATGGTATATAAAAAAGATAAAAAAATCTCTAAAAAAGTGAACCCCTTCTCTTGCATTAAAATTCTTCCGTTTGCACCCGCTTTTATGGAGATGCGAGAATAATCGATTTTAATTAATCGATAACAAAAATTTCAGACATTCTCATCTTGAAACACATAAACCGAATTGTTTAATTTAAAAGTTTCTATTGTACCATACTTATCCCACTTTAAAATAAGCGTTTCCCCGTCATTTAACAAAACATCTGCCATATCATCATTAGCGGATCGAATTGCTCTCTTTTTTTTAATAAAAACTGTGTCCTCCCAAAAATGATGCTTCAAGTGTTTTACCTGACGATTCTGATCTTCTTGTTTTAAATAATTCTTTTCCGAACACCGATCAAAATATATTTTTTCGAGTTTATTCTGATTGACCTCTTGAATCTTCTTGTTTGCCTTAATCATATGCGCCATTCTATCACACCGCTCTTCAAAATAACAGTCCGTTCCATCAAGACAAAATCGTGAAAAATATTGTTTATGAAAATCTTTAATAGAATGTTGCTGTTCAACATAATACTGACGGGAATTTTGTGCATGAAGTCGATACTGCAACAAAACTTCCGGTAAGACCATTATTTTTCCGCCGGCATCCATAATATCCGCCCAAAAAGGTCTATCCTCCGCGGATTTGAATCGATCGTTATAGCGGATATGATGTTTTATTAAAAAATCACGTCTGATCATGGCCGAGGGATGAGAAATATCTTGGATTTCCAAAAACAAGTCAATTTTAAAAATATCCGGATCTTGTTCTCTTTGAAAAGGATAAGGGGTCAGAGAATCAATCGGACTGATCAAACTACCTAAAACCGTTATTTCAGGATGTTTTTCCAGAAAAGAAATCTGTTTTTCAAATCGATTGGGTAAAGAAACATCATCATCATCCATTCGGGCGATATACTTTCCGCGGGAGGCCTCAATTCCTTCATTTAAACTAGAGACCAATCCTTTGTTTTTTTGATGATAAATAACTTTAATTCGGGGATCCTTTATTTGATAAATATTTAAAATATGACGTGTCTGATCCGTTGAGCCATCATCAATCACAATTAATTCAAAGTCGGAAAATGTTTGGTTTAAAATAGAGTCAATTGCTCGTTTTAAAAAAAGATCTCCTCGATTATATGTCGGCAACACGACTGAGATTGTTGGCTTCAAATAAAAAATTTCACATAAAAAATAAAGTCCCCACAAAAGAAACAATACTGAGAAAAAAATCCGCCTTCTGAAGGAGGGGAAGAAATTTTTTCGATAGTCCTTTACCATATATCCTCTTGATCCATAAAACCGCATTCCGAAAATAATATAGAATGTTTATCATCATTAAACATTTTTGTAAAGTTAAAAACACTTTTGTTTTTTAGCTCAGAACATCACTTTATTTTTGAAACAATGTAATCTTATACCGTCGAATAACGACAAAATATCCGATTGACACAACTAAGGCCGCGCCGATCCAAGCAATCGGACTGGCATAACAAATACCGATATACCCCAAACCGGCAGCCAAAAAAATAGCAGCAAAAGCCCGCATCACCAATTCGACGATTCCAGCCAAAAGAGGTAAGAGAGCTCTGCCCATCCCCTGTAATGTCTGTCTAAAAATAAAAATCTGGCCCAAAAAGCAGTAAAAAAGTGTTGTAATTTTTAGATATGTTTGAGCCATTTGGACAACTTCCGGTTCCGGATCCGATAAGAAAACAGAGACAAGAGAAGAACCCAAGCTATAAACAACAACAGCGGCAATAATACTATAAATCAACGACATCAAGGAACATTGCAAAACCCCTTGTCGAATTCGTCTAATCAACTTAGCCCCATAATTTTGTGCGGCGAACGTCGTCATAGCCAATCCAAAAGAAACCATCGGCAATGTTCCTAACTGTTCAATTCGAAGGGCGGCGGTAAAAGCAGCGATTGTTTCCGGTCCGAAACTGTTGCATGATCGCTGAATAATTAAAACCCCCAAGCCTAAAATCGAAAACTGAATCGCCATCGGAAAAGCTATTTTTAAGTGTTGCATAACAAACGAACCATTCCATTTAAAATCCTCTTTTTTTAATTTTAAAATAGGAAACTTCCAAAGCATGTAAATAATACATAAAAAGACAGAAAAGGATTGGGCAACCCCCGTCCCCAATCCGGAACCGGCCACTCCCATGTTTAAAACCGTAATAAAATAAAGGTTAAGGATAATGTTTAAAACACAAGAAAAAATTAAAAAATAAAGAGGGGTTTTACTGTCTCCCAGAGCTCTCATAACACCCGACAAATAATTATAAAAAACCGTTGCCAAAAGGGCATAGGCCAAAAATCGCATAAATTGTTCGGATTCAAGTAAAATTTCTTGTGGAACTTGCATTTCTACCAAAATAGAGGGCATTTCATGAAGCAAGCTAAATGAACAAATAAAAGAAAATAAAAAGCTTAAAATCAATCCAACGGCGAATGATTTTCGAACCCCTCTTTCATCTTTTGCTCCAAATCGCTGAGCCGTAATAATACACAACCCGTTTGCAAAGCCGGTGATCGTAAAAACCATTACCAAAAAAACAGGGGTCATCGCTCCGACAGCTGCCAATGAGTGAACCCCCAAATAATTACCGACGATAATAATATCCGACAGACTATAAATCTGTTGGAAAATATTTCCGATCAATAACGGGAGAGAAAACCACAAAATAATCTTAAGCGGAGACCCCTCCGTCATATCTTTCATCATGGAAAACTCCTTAAAACAAGATTGAGTATCTTAAACTTTTTTTAAAAAAAATCAAGCAGCTCCTTCATTTTTTCTTTTTTTTGTCTCGAAAAAATAAGAGCCGTCTTTAAGATAAAGCCTCTGTTTTTCTCCGGTTTTATCCCATTTTAGGATCAATAATCCATTTTGTTTCAAAAGAATTGTGGCTTTTTCCTCCATTGCATATAAGATACCCCTGTTATTCTTAACCCATAGATCGTCCGACCAATCTCCGTACCGAAGATGAAAAATCTCCACCTGATCATCCGGCGTTTTTAAATAACTATTCTCGGCACATTCTTTTTGATACAAATTTTCCAATTTTTCCTGAGAAACTTCCGCTATTTTTGGATTAACCCGTATCATTTGCTGCATCCGTCCGCACCGTGTTTCCGGAAAGCAAAACCCTTCGGAACAAAATCGTTGAAAGTATCTTTGATGAAAATCCCAAACGGCCTCTCTTTGTTGAAGATAATATGCCTTTTCGTTCTCTTGATGTAATCTATACTGCAATAAAACCTCAGGGAAAACTCGAATTTTTCCGCCGGCCGCCATAATATCCGCCCAAAAGGGTCTGTCCTCTGCCGTTTTAAATTGTTTTCTATAACGAATTTTATGTTTTTTCAAAAAATCCCGTCTGATCATAGCCGAGGGATGAGAAATATCTTGGGTACCCAAAAATAAATTAATCTTCAATAAATCCGGATCTGTTTGTTGTTGAAAAGGATATGGTTTCATAGATCCGATCGGACTTATAAAACTACCCAAAACAGTTATCTCCGGATGATTTTCTAAAAAATCGACCTGCTTTTTAAATCGATCCGGTAAAGAAATGTCATCATCATCCATTCGGGCGATATACTTCCCACGCGCAAAATTAATCCCCTCATTTAATCCGGCGATCAATCCTTGATTTTTTTCATGACGAATAACTCGAATTCGGGGATCCGCTTTTTGATAGGACTCTAAAATTTCGGGTGTCTGATCTGTAGATCCGTCATCAATAATAATCAATTCAAAATCTCGATACGTTTGCGCCAAAATAGAGTCAATGGCTCTTTTCAAAAAAACATTACCTCGATTATAGGTTGGTAAAATAACCGAGACCATTGGTTTTTTTGGGAAAAAATATAAAAAAAGAATCAGACTCACCAAAACAAAAATAACCACCCAAATAAGTTTTTCTTTTTTCATACATCCTCCTCAGATTTTCAATTCCAGCCCCAACAAGCCGAAATAGCCACGATCATCGGGCTCTTTATCAGATAAAAATTCTAATTTACCCAATGAAACAAAGCTCTTTAAATTTTTTAGAAGCATATACTTTCCGGACAACATAATATGCGTATATTCATTTTTAACGCCCCTTTCGGATTGAGAATGTAATCCTGCCAAGCTCACCCCCCACAGACCATTGTCATAGGCAATTCCCGTTGCATAAGCAAAAGTTCTTTCTATATTTGTTTTGTGTGGATAATCAATATACTTATAAGAGGCTCCAAAAGAAAAATCATTTTTTTCAATATACATTCCGGCACTGTACTCTCTGTGGACACCGTCAAAATAAGTGTCATTTATAAAGTAGCGATCCTGATCGTACAGGGCATATCCGCCCGAGGCAACGACCTTCCAATCATTTTTTTGAGTCTCATACCTTAAAGCAAAAATTCCTCCCTTGCCATGATCGTTTTTAATCCCCAAAGGAGCAACGGTGCTTGCTTCTTCATCTTCCGATTGAACAAATGAAACACCGGCCTGAAATCCGTTTAAATTCGGCGTGGTATAACTTATTTTAGGATCTCTGGAATCCGCATCGATATAAGTCAAATAGGGAGCATAAAAACCTTTGGGAGCCGAGAAAAAATAAGAAATATCCGAGTCATCTATTCCTAAAGAGCCCACGTCTTTAGGACCTGCATGCATCAGATAAGCAACGTTTCGAAGCTGTCCCACATCCACCTTTCCGTATTGCGAGGAAGAAAGAGACCCATAAGCATCATAAATACGCGACCGTTTATAACTCGGAAACCGATCAACTCGAACAAACCGATACGAGAGTTTTCCGGACAATTCCCAATCAGAAGAAACATCCCATATAAATTTAACATACGGCTCTGATTTAACGGCCGAATTATATTGATATCCTTCTACTTTTCCGGTGTATCCGCGAATATATCCGCCCACCCCGACTCGAAACGGATCTTCCGGATTAACAATATACTCCGCCATGACCGGATAGGAAAAAAAAGAAAACAAAAGCCAAACGATTTTTTTAATGATAATTCTCCTTTACTCAAGTATTTCGGCATATTAGCAAATATATTTTAAAAATTCAAGTTCTTCTAAACGCCCCCAAAAGACTTTCTTTTTTCTTGTACTTTTCAACGGTTTGATTATAATGAAAGCATTTCGTTCAAATTAAAGGATTTATCATGTCGGCTTTATTACTCAAACAGCTTAAATCAACTTTATCATTTAAAACGCTTAAAACAAAAATAGATCAATCGCCCAAAATAAAAAGAACACTCTGTCTTATCTTGGGGTGCTTCTCGTCTGTCTCGTTTGCACCGTCTTATTTTCTGCCGGCATTATTCGTCGGTTTTTCGTTCTTATTTTATACGCTCAACACAACCAACAGTAAAAAAGAGGCTTTTCAATATGCTTTTTATTTTGGATTTGGGCTGGGATTTCTTTCTTTGGCATGGATCAGTAATGCCCTTCTTATTGATGGCGGAACATACGTTTTACTCATTCCTTTTTTATTAATGGGACTTGGCCTTTTATTCGGATTATTTTACGGCATTCCGGCAAGCTTATCTTGTTTTGCTCAACAAGGCTTAAGGCGTTTATTTGCATTTTCGGGTTTGTTTGTCTGCTTTGAATGGGTCAGAAGTTGGCTTCTCACCGGCTTCCCTTGGAATTTGACGGGTTATATCTGGAACGACGTTTTACCCGTTTTACAATCCGCCTCCGTCTGGGGTGTTTATGGGTTGAGTCTGATAACCGTTTTTACTTTTTCAAGCGGAGCTTTTTTACCCAAAACAAAACCTCTTTTTATCAGTATGGGGATCCTTGCGATTTTGTATGGCCTCGGTCTTTTTAGGCTATACGGTGCCTCTCACGATATGGTATTCGGCGTTCAATTAAGACTTGTTCAACCAAATATTGAGCAATCACTCAAATGGAATCCTCAAAAAGCCGAAGAAAATTTGTCAAAACTCATTCGTCTTTCAAGAGAAAATAACCAAAATATTACTCATGTTATTTGGCCGGAAGCCGCTGTTTCTTTTTTAATTGATCAAAATGAAATGGAACGATTGCGCCTTATGTCAGCCGTCAGGCAGGGGAGTTTTTTAATAACGGGTGGCTTAAGAGGGGCGGATCCGGTTCATAAAAAATTGTCCAACAGTCTTTTTATTTTGGATGACATGACAAACCTCATTTCTTATTATGACAAATCTCATCTGGTTCCTTTTGGTGAATATGTTCCTTTAAAAGATGTTATTCCCATTCCGAAAGTTGTTCCTTTACCCGCCGATTTTCAGGCCGGAACAGGCATTCGAACCATAACCGTTCCTAAAGCGCCAACGGCCAGTCCGCTCATCTGCTATGAAATTATTTTTCCGGGACAAGTTGCCCTCAAAAAACCGAGACCGAATTGGCTCTTAAACATTACAAATGACGCTTGGTACGGTCTTTCTGCAGGACCTTATCAACATTTAGGAATTGCCCAAATGAGAGCGGTTGAAGAAGGACTGCCTTTGGTTCGGGGAACGAATAACGGAATCAGTGCCGTGATCAATCCATATGGGCAAATTATCGCCTCAAAAGGTCTCGGGGAAGAAGGTATTATTGACTCCCCGCTTCCCAGATCCATCGATCCGACACCATACGCAAAGCTGGGAAATTTAATTCCTTTAACCCTTTCTTTTCTTTTTCTGCTAATCGGATTTCTAAAAAAGAAAAAATAGCACTTGACAAATCTGTCATTTTCCTATATAGTACAAATCCAGTTTAAGGAAAGGGTAAAGTCATGAAAGTTCGTTGTTCATTAAAATCCGCCAAAGAACGCGATAAAGATTGTAAAATTGTTCGCAGAAAAGGGCGTGTTTACGTTATTAACAAAAAGAAACCCAAATTAAAAGCAAAACAGGGTTAATTTTGTTTTATCTAAAATAAACTCCCTTTGGGGAGTTTTTTTGTGCTTGAACAAATAATTCTCTATCATTTTCTTAAGTTTTTAGATCAGAAATCACTGATATTTATTTTTTATTGAAATAGAAGCAATAAAACATATATTAACTTTAGAAAAATAATCCGACCGACAGAAACAAAAAGCTCTCCTCATTTCTACCGGAGAGCCTTTTTATAGAATACCAGATCTCAATTTTCTAACTTTATTTCTTATTTTTCGATTCTATTCCAAGTGCGGACGGATCAAAGCGTTTTCTTTTGCCTTTTTCTTTCATATCAAGGGGTTGCGGTTCATAATGCAATTCTTTTAAGACAAGCTTAAAGAATTCAATACGACTGATGACTTCTCGTTTGGCAATTCCCGATTTAGAAGTTTCCAATCCCTTACCGGCCATTTCCAACTGCTCGGCAATCATACGAGCATCTATTTTATCTTCACGTCCGCCCCAAGCCAGAACAGGACAAAGATTTCGCCGAATTTCACAAACACCTCTGGAAAGCAAATAAGAGATCGGTTCTTCCCCCTTGTTATAGATAATCATACGACCCGGTCTTAACGGCAAAAACAGGGGAGCTCTTTCCGGTAAGATCAAGATATCCCCTTCCAAACCGGGTAGCAGAACACTATCTGCCTCTTTTTCCATGACGGGGAACAAAGGACAAATCAATTTAACTTTAATTTTGCCGTTTTCCGGTGCTTGCTCAGGCATTTTTAATTTTTCCTTCCGCTGCTTTCAGTTCTTTTGCCTTTTGAATGGCTTCATCAATTTTACCAACCATAAAGAAAGCCTGCTCCGGTAAATCATCATATTTACCGGCCACAATACCGGCACATCCTTCAATTGTATCTTTTAAATCAACCGTCAATCCTTTTCGCCCCGTGAAGACCTCTCCGACTGTAAACGGTTGCGTTAAGAACCGTTGTAATTTTCGAGCTCGATTGACGATTTTTTTATCTTCTTCAGATAATTCATCCATACCCAAAATAGCAATAATATCTTGTAAGGATTTATAGATCTGTAAAACTCTTACAACTTCGGAGGCGGTTTTATAATGGGCTTCACCGATAATTTGAGGGTCCAACAAACGAGATGTTGACTCCAACGGATCAACTGCCGGATATAATCCCTGCTCTGCAATTTGACGAGACAAAACGGTTGTTGCATCCAAGTGGGAGAACGTTGTTGCCGGTGCCGGATCCGTTAAATCGTCAGCCGGAACATAAACTGCTTGAATAGAGGTAATAGAGCCCTTTCTTGTTGATGTAATCCGTTCTTGAAGAGCGCCCAAATCCGTTGCCAATGTCGGTTGATATCCAACGGCGGACGGCATACGTCCCAACAAAGATGAAACCTCCGAACCAGCCTGTGTAAATCGGAAAATATTATCAATGAACAACAAAACGTCTTGTGCCATATTATCGCGGAAATACTCGGCAACCGTCAACCCCGTCAACGCAACACGGGCACGAGCTCCCGGAGCCTCATTCATCTGACCGAACACAAGTGCCGCTTTTGACTTATCTCCTTTTAAGTCAATAACACCGGATTCAATCATTTCTTGATACAAATCATTTCCTTCTCTGGATCGTTCACCGACACCGGTAAAAACGGAAAAACCACCATGCATTTTTGCAATATTATTGATCAATTCCATAATAATCATGGTCTTACCGACACCGGCACCGCCAAATAATCCGATTTTACCGCCCTTGGGATAAGGACACAACAAGTCAATGACCTTAATGCCCGTTTCCAAAATTTCCGTATTGGGGGCTTGATCCATAAAAGTCGGAGGGTTCTTATGAATTCCCTCTTTTAGATCGGACTGAATCGGTCCTCGATTATCCAAAGGATCTCCCGTCACATTCATAATACGGCCCAAAGTTCCCAAACCGACGGGAACAGAAATCGGCTTTTGCGTATTAACAACGACAGCCCCGCGAACCAAACCATCCGTATCCGCCATAGACAAGCATCTGGCAATATTTCCGGGTAATAATTGCTCTACCTCCAAAACAAGTTTTTTACCATTATTAACCGTCTCAAGAGCATCAAAAATTTGAGGAAGGGAAGCACTGTCAAATTCAACATCGACAACCGATCCGGTCACTTTAACAATCTTTCCTTGAGGTCCGTTCTCTAATATAATGTCATTATCTTTTTTAGTCATTTTTTTTCCTTTTAGTTAAAATTGGCCACCGGCCATCGCACCGGACACCACTTCCGTAATATCTGTTGTAATTTTAGATTGACGAGTCCTTCTATACTGTTTTTGCAAATCCGCCAACATATCACTGGCATTTCTTGTGGCATTATCCATTGCCATCAACCGAGCGGCATTATCCGAAACATCCGACTCCAACAAAACTCGGTTAACATAGGCCGCCAAATATTGAGGTAAAATTCGTTCTAAGATTCCCAGATCGCCCCCTTCATAATCATAAGAATCCACGGGACGTGTTGACTGCTGAAGTAAATCAGCCGTTGCCAAAGCTCCCAAAGGCGACAACATATCAATCCCTCCGTATGCCTTTAAAAATGCAGAATGATGCAAACTGATTTTTTTCTGTCCCAAAACATCTCTTGTAATATAATCCGCATCATTTGTATCAATTAAGAATTGCCACGGATTCTTTTCTGAAAACAACTTATTCGGGATAATCTGCTCAATCGTCGGTCTTTGAGAAACAATAGATTTAAACTGATTATGGACGAACAAACAAACATCAAAGCGGTCTTTTTTAAAGGCTTCGATCATATCAATGGCCAATCGTTCGGCATCCAGATAGGGCGTATCTCCCTGAACTGCCTTTCGTTTAAGAGAAAAGACATGAAGCACACCCTCATATTGGCGTTTTAACATATCGGCGCCCTTAGATCCGAATCCCAGAACACTCACCTCTTTTTTCTCTTTGAGCAAATAATCAACAAGCTCTTTTGTTTTTTGAACAATTTGCACATTGGAAGAACCGCTTAATCCATCATCCGAAGTAATGGCAACAACTAAATACCGTTGATTTTTTCCATTGCCTTTCAAAAGTAAGGGGAGCGGAAGGACTTCCGTACTTCCCTCCCAAATCAATCGATCTTGTCGAACGGTCGCACTCCGGATCAATCGTCTGATCATTCGGTTCATTTCTTCCATATAAGGCGTTGTTTTCAAAAAAGATTCGTGGAGCTTTCTCAATCTGGAAACCGCCACCACCTTCATAGAAGAAGTGACCTGATATGTTGACTTAACCGTTTTGATTCGATCTGCTATTTTTTTGAGAGAGCTCATTTCTGATTACCTTCCTGTTTGGTTTCCAAAAATGATTTTGTAAAGTCGGACAAAAACTCATTTAAACGGGTCTTGACGTCATCGGACAAATCTTTTGTCTTTTTTATTTCTTCTACAATTTCGGGAGTTTTTTCCATAATTTCTTTTTGCATTTTAGATTCGTACTCTGCAATATCCGATAAAGCGATCTGATCTAAAAAGCCATTAACACCGACATAAATAGCCAAAACCTCTTGAGGCATTTCATAGGGTTTATATTGGGGTTGTTTCATAATTTCCGTCAAGCGGGCACCCCGATTCAAAAGAGCCTGTGTTGCGGGATCCAAATCGGAAGCGAATTGAGAGAAAGAGAGCATTTCCCGATATTGTGCCAAATCCAATTTCAAAGAGCCGGCAACTTTCTTCATGGCTTTTGTTTGAGCTGCCGATCCAACTCGACTGACAGACAATCCGACATTGATAGCCGGTCGAATTCCCTTATGAAACAATTCACTTTCCAAGAAAATCTGACCATCTGTAATAGAAATAACGTTTGTCGGAATATATGCGGAAACGTCCCCCTCTTGTGTCTCGATAACCGGAATGGCCGTCAAGGAACCGCCTCCGTTTTCCTCACTCAGCTGGGCCGCCCGCTCCAGCAATCGGGAATGCAAATAAAAGACATCTCCCGGATAAGCCTCACGGCCGGCCGGTCGTTTTAAGAGCAAGGACATTTCTCGATAAGCGACTGCATGCTTCGACAAATCATCATAGAATACGATTGCCGCCATCTTATTATCTCTAAAATATTCTCCGATCGTACAACCGGCATAAGGGGCCAGATATTGCATGGCAGCACTATCGGAAGCCGTTGCGGAAACAATAACGGTATATTCCATGGCTCCGTATTTTTCAAGCGTCCTCATAATATCCCGAACGGTAGACTGCTTTTGACCGATGGCAACATAGACACAGTATAATTTATCTTTGGGATCCGTCGCCTGATCGTTTTTAGCTTTTTGAGAAAGAATTGTATCAATAATAAGTGCCGTTTTCCCTGTCTGACGATCGCCGATGATCAACTCTCGCTGTCCTCGACCGATAGGAACCAACGCATCTATTTCTTTAATACCCGTTTGAATGGGAACGTGGACTTTATCCCGAGCAATAATACCGGGAGCCGGCACATTAACGGGGTGATGCGGTAAATGATCTAAAGACTCCTTTCCGTCAATCGGTTCTCCCAACGGATTGATGGCGCGACCCAACAATTCCATACCGACGGGGACGGTATTCATCTGTTCCGTTCGATGAACCACCGTTTCTTCCCTGATTTTTTCTGCATCATCAAAAATAACACAATCAACCGTATCCGGATTTAAATTCAACACCATACCATGTTGACCGGTTTCAAAGACAACTCGTTCACCGGCGGCAATTGATTTCAACCCGCTGACACGCGCCACACCGTCAGAGACGGATATAACGCTTCCAACCTCTTTAACAATTGGCTTTTCTTTAAAATCAGAGACTTGTTTTTCAAAAAAAGCTGTCAATTTTTGGACATCAACGGCGGAAGAAACATTTTGTTCCACCTCTTTTTGAAATTGTTGCAACTGTCCTTTAACAGAGGCATCAATCATCAAGGAATCCAATCTCAAGGAGACACCCCCTAACAAAAGAGGATTTTGTTTTACCTGCAAAATAAAATTATCCGTTTTGAGAATGCCCGATAATTTTTCTTTCAATCCGTCCAGTTGTTTTTCAGTTAAAGAAACCGCTGTTTCAACCTCAATATGAAACGGTTTTTTAGGTGATTGTTTTGTATCCGCTTTTGAATTTGTCATAATTAAAACCTCTTTTAAAAAAAATGATAGTTGCCTTTTACCACAAAAGCCACGTTTATGCAATATCTATTTGCTTTAAAAGCGTGTTTTTTCGCTATTAATCAATTTAAAACCAACGATATCAGGTTCATTTCGGAGGCCTCATGTAAAAATGTCTTTCAAATAATTTCTTATCCCATTTTCAAGACAAATTTTTTCCCGAACATTCGGATTGTTTTAATCAAAAAAAGCTCCGATAAAAGGAGCTTTTTGAACCATGTATGGATTTAAATTTCTATCGGACACCCATATCTTGTTGAACCTGTTGATCCAAGGATTTATTGTAGTCTTCGTATGGATCCTTACCATCAATTCGTTCGGCGGCCTGATTCAAATGGTATTGGGCCACCCCCTTCATCCGTCCGGCCGTATCCATTGTGTCATGTCCGAAATTGACAAGTCCTCCGGTTAAAGAAGAAATGCGTGATACTGTTGTTGTCCATGTTTCAGAGGGTGTCATCCCCAACAGAGCCCAAGCGCACAACATAAAAACGACAAAGAACACAGCGATTTTAAAGATTGCCAAGATCAAAAATTTAATCAAGCTCTTTAATGTTTCCATTGGTATTTTCCTTTCTTTTATGATATAAGAAACTAACACGACCTAATACTAACAAACTCGTATCTATTTGTAAAGATGAAAAAAATACTTTTAGACTCTCTTCCGCTCACACTTGTGAAAAATTCACGAGCAAAATCTATTCGGCTACGTCTTAATCCGAAGGGAGAGATGGTACTGGTTATTCCGTTTTTATGCTCTGAAAAACGGGCTCTTGAGTTTGCCGAACAAAACAAGGAATGGATTCAAGAGCAGTTAAAAAAAACGCCTGATATTTTTCATTTTAAGAACAAAGACACGATCTCTCTTTTGGGTCAACCGCTTATTATCAAACACGATCCCACGCAAAAACGAGGGGTTTATATTGAAGAGGGTTTTTTGATTGTGTCGGGAGAAGAGGCGTTTTTACACCGGCGCGTTCGAGACTTTATCAAAAAAGAAATGTACCTATATGTCCAACAAAAATCACAAGAATTAGCTGCACTCATTCATCAAAAGCCAAAAAAAATAACACTGCGCGACACCTCTTCTCGTTGGGGAAGTTGTTCTTCTCAAAAAGATTTAAACTTTTGTTGGAAGTTGGCTCTCGCTCCTCTTTTTGTTTTAGATTACATTATCGCTCATGAGGTTGCCCACTTGCAAGAAATGAATCACGGACCTCGCTTTTGGGCAACGGTCGCTCTCATCAACCAAGACCGAGCCAAAGCCCAAATTTGGCTTCGAAAAAACGGTCGAAAATTACAGGCTATTGAATAACCGCCTGATTATGATCTTAAATTTTCTATTTTAAAATACAATAGTTTCCATCCAGTTTTCGCTGATCGGCACATTCATAACAAGCATCCGTCATACCCGAGACAGGAACCCTCGTTTCGGTATCACACGGATAGCACTTGTTATCCGATCCCCTAAGCGGTGAATCTCCCGAGCACTTCGGAACACACATATTATTATAGAGATTTCTCGTGTCAGGGCATTGCTCACAGCCTTCATGAGAAACAGCCCCTAACCAAATATTTATTTCCTTATCGCAGGAATAACACTTTCCATCATTTCCCGTAAATGTTCCTTCTTCACAAGGAAGAGAACAATAGTTATCCCAATGTCCATTTGCTATTCGATTGGGGCAAATATTACTACAATAATTAACGGCGTCATTAATACTAATCGGATCTGGAAAATTACAAGAATAACACTGCCCGTCATCTCCTTTTATCTCTCCTGGAGGACAATTTAAAACACAGTAATTTCCGTACATTAGTCGATTAGAACATTGCTCACATCCCTCATGCGTGACACCTAAAACATTAATCTGTTGTACTTCATCACAAGAATAGCACTTTCCGTCGCTCCCAGTAAATGTTCCAATTTTACACTTTTGTGGAGAACAATAAAGATCTATCCGACCATTCAAAATACGATTTGGACAAATAGATTGACAATACTCTTCTCGCGCGGAATTAGACCAAATAGTCCCTAAAAGAATAGGTTCAGCATCACATGTATAACATTTCCCATCATCACCTTTAATTTTACCAACTGGGCAATCCAGCATACAAGAATTTGCAAGCACCCTTCGATTAGGGCATCTATCACATCCATCCTCAGAATATTCCACATCTATATTTTTTTCTTCATCACATGAATAACATTTCCCATCATATCCAGAAAAAAATCCATCAGAACATGGAATAGAGCAATTATTATTTGATCCACCATTAGCAACTCTATTCGAACATTTTGTTTTACAATAATTTTTACGATTTTCTTTTGTAGAAATATAGCGAATATCCACAGGATTTTCATAATCACATGAATAGCATTTTCCATCATTCCCCCTCAGTGGTTTATCCGATGGACATGGGATCACACATTGGGTCTCAGAAGTACTCTTTTCCCATAATTCTCTATTCGTACAAACGCCACAATTCTCTTCTACGCCGGTCACATCCACACCTGCTTCATTGTCACATGAATAACAGTTGCCATCTTTCCCAATCAGGGGTTTATGCCATGGGCAACACTGATCGTTCTCATTACAGCACATCCCGTTGACGGCTTTGGCACAACAGTACGGTCCTGAGCGTCTCTCTTTCGGGCAACAGATCTGCTCTCCTGTCTCCGTATCTTGAGCACACCGCTCATACCCCTCACAGGAGGACACACAAATGTTCTCTTGACACCGTTGACACGATCCGCAATCACTGTCCTTTTCACAATACCAGTTGGGCAGGGCCGTCTCGTCCAGATCCTCATCAAACAAAAATACCATGGTGGCCGTCTCTCTGTTATCCATCTCGCTCGGTTCACAGATCAAGTCATTCCCTCCATACACAATCTCATTGGCTTTCATCAAAACAGGGAGTTTCCACCCCATCTTTAAAATCTTGCGACACACTCCCACGGGTACATGCGTCAC
>CALXPF010000014.1 GCA_944390205.1 uncultured Alphaproteobacteria bacterium | reverse complement strand
CGATGGAACGGGCTGTTCGTCATCATCAGCATCCAAAACGGCTCCGGTTTCCTCTGCCGTCTCCGACAAAGAAGATTTATCGATCGCCTTCCCCAAAAAAACCGCTCGCTCGTTTTCCGTCAAAAAATCGGTCAGAGGGATTTCCTCACTTTTTTCGACTTTTTTCGACATATGCACTCTCGAATCAGCCTCTTGCCCGAACTCATCACTCTCAATGTCTGTGGATGATGCCGAACTTTGCAAGATTAAATTCCCTTCCGAAAAAGAGTCACGATTTTTATCCGCTTGATCAGAAGTGGGTTGTTGTTTTTCAGAAGAGGTATTATTCTCTGAGGCTTTTTGATCAGCCATACCGGGAGACACCGTACTTTTATTCGGGACGAACCGAGACAACACAACGCTCTTTTCCCGCCGAACGGGAATCTTTCCCTCACCTCTCACGGCAGTACTTTCTTTCACCCGATGTTTGACGATCGTTTCTCCGGTTTTTATATTAACATCCGCATAAAAAAAGATATCATCCGCCGTTGGATTTTTTTCCGAAGAGGCAAAAAACATAATCTGCTCCTCATCCGGACAAATCTCTCGCACCTGTTTCTGAATCATATCCAAAAGAGACTGAACGGTATGCGGATTTTGAAAAAGAGCCTCATTCGGCGTCACCGCCAATACTTTAAACGGCTTACAAAACGAAAACGGCGTATAACTTCCCTCTTTTGTTTTAAGAGCGCTCATTTGACCAATATAACGGATATTCGATGTTTTATCCTCATCTACTAAAAAAAAGGCCTTTTGAACACCGTATTCATCTGAAACCCGACTGAGCACTTCCTTTTTGCCCAATCGCTCCTCCCCCGTCCAATAACCATTTGAAAAATATCCGTAAATCTGTTCAATCGGCTTTGAAAACGCATTATAGACCGTCACATCGGCATAGCCGTTTAAAAATCCATCCTGACATGCTTCCGCAGGGGCCTTAAAATACCACCCTTGTGTATTTTTTGTCGTTAAATAATAAAAAGAACACGACTGATCCTTTGTTTTGAGTATTTGTTCATCCAATAAATAGGCATTCCCTTTTATCGGACCCAACAAAACGACACCAACGAGTGCTCCAAGCAAATATTTTCTCATTTTCATAACTCCATTATAGACAACTCTCATCGAATTGCAAGTGTTCTTTCCTCAAAAAAAATCATTTTCCGTTCCCGTATCCCCTCAAAAAAAGAAAAAAAATAAGATAAGCCCATCCGAAAAATAATTCATATCTCAATACTTCAAACGACAAAAAATATCCGGTTCAACCGGAAAAAGGCCTTTGATTAAATCTCAGCCCATCAAAATAAGGTATAAAACATCTGTTAAGAAATCGGAGTAAGGGGCAAACACTGTATTTTATAGCCTCGAAGCTTTTGACAGGCCGTATCAGCGTCCTGTTGAGTTTCAAAACCATAAATACGAGATCTAAAAAAAGGATATGATTCCGTCGTTTTAATCGTTTTATCCGTTCCATCTAGAATTCTTAAAGCTCTTTTAGCAGCCCTTTCCGCCGATTTTTGAGAATAAAATGCCCCGATTTGAACCCCCCATCCCGGAGAAGCATCTCCCTCTTCCACGGAAGTAAAATCATTGATATCCAAAAAGGCAACCCCCAAAACCCCTTTTTGTTGATTTGCCAAATATGATGAAGCTACCTGTTTTGTCTGAACCATCTGACTTCGTGCAACCGAAAGAAAAGTACCCAAATCAGGTTTAATGACTTGAGCCGTCCGACTTAAAGCAGATTCTTCCTCTTTTTTATTCGCCTTAACCGACAATTCTTTTTGCTTTTTAATTTTGGCAAATCCTTTATCAAATAAACGAATCACCTGTCGATCTCGACGAATTGTGCTGTTTTGACCGATAACGACACCGACCAATCGTTGATCATCTCTTTTGGCGGTTGAAATGATATTGTACCCGACAGCCGAAACAAATCCGGTCTTTAAACCCTCCGCCCCCTTATAATACCTTGTCACCATGTTGTGGCTATTATATTTTTTTCCTTTATACGTAAAAGATGATTTTTTAAATAACGGGTAATATGTCGGATAATGGTTAATCAAGGCAATCGTCAAAACGGCCATATCACTGGCCGTTGTCACCTGATCGGGATGATGTAATCCGGAGGCATTTTTAAACGTTGTATTTTTAAGACCCAATTGTTCTGCCGTATCCGTCATCAGTGCGGCAAACGTCTCTTCATTCGGTGCTAAAGCCTCACTCAAAACAACGGCCGCATCATTTGCCGACTTAATAATCAACGCCATCACCGCCTCTTGAACCGTGATGGTATCTCCCGCCTTTAAATACAATTTCGATTTCGGTTGACGGGAAGCATGTTCCGAAACGGGGAGAGGATCATCCCATTGAAGGATCCCCTCTTCCAAAGCTTCAAATGTCAAATAAAGCGTCATTACTTTTGTCAGCGAGGCCGGATATTGAACTCGATCGGCATTACGAGAGGCAAGGACAAGACCGCTTTTGGTATCGGCAACCAAGGTTGACACAACCGCCTCGGCCGGTTTACACAAAAAACCGAACAAAAGACCGCACAAAACTAGAAACAAAAATCGCATACCGTTCCCGATCCGTTTAATTAGCAATTATCATAATCAAATCGCATTGAAAATGCAATATTTTTTTCAAACGCCTCTCTTTAATTTTTCAAAAAAAAGATTTTTTCGAAAAAAAAGCATTTCAAAACGATCTTCTGTTGCTTTTTTATTTCACATGAATAAAATACAAAATATGACGATTCAAAAACCAAGAGGGGTAGATCTTTTACACCAAAAAATCAAGCACATCTCCCATCACGCCGGCGTATACCGTATGTTGGATGAAGAGGGAACCGTTCTCTATGTCGGAAAAGCCAAAGATCTCAAAAAAAGGTTAACAAATTATACAAGAACGGATCAGCTTTCCCAGCGGATCCGGCAAATGGTTTCAAAAACAGCCGATTTAATCGTTATCGAAACAGCCGGAGAAACGGAAGCACTGATTTTAGAAAATGATCTGATCAAACAATTTAAGCCGTTTTATAACATCCTTTTGAAAGATGACAAAGGATACCCTTACGTTATTATTACCCAAGAGGAAACGCCTCGTATCATTAAATATTACGGATCCGGAACAAGACCCAAGGGGACGATGTTCGGTCCTTACGCTTCTCGGTTGGCCGTCAAACAAACCCTTATCGAACTTCAAAAAATATTTGGCCTTAGAACCTGTAATAATACATACTTTAGCAATCGAACAAGGCCCTGCCTTTTGTATCAAATTAAGCGATGTTCCGCTCCTTGTGTCGGATATATCACGAAAGAAGCATATGACGAACAGGTGAAACAAGCCAAAGCATTTATGCGCGGAGAAAAAACGGATATTCAAGAAAAAATGCGTCTTCAAATGCAAGCTTTGGCCAATGCCGAAGAATTTGAAAAAGCGGCCGTTTTACGAGATAAAATCATTGCTCTTAATCAAATTCAGGATACAGACACGCAGGTTTTAATTAAAAATACGGATATTGTGGCGGTCTATTTCAAAAACAATCAGGCTTGTGTTCAAATATTTTTCTATCGATCCGGAAAATCGGAAGGAAATGCCGGCCACATGATTTCTCCGATAGACGATCAATCTTTATCGGAAGATCTTTCCTCTTTTTTAATGCAATTTTACGATCGCGTTCCGCCTCCTTTTCAAATTTATATTTCACATCCCGTTGATGACAACCTAGAAGCGGCTCTCTCACAAAAGGCCGGTCACACTGTCCACATTTCCGACGGGCCGTTCAAAGGAGCCCGAAAAAAGCTCCTCGATCAAGCAATCAACAATGCCAAACAATCTTTTGAACGCAGTCAATCCGAACAAACCGTCAAAAAAGAAGATTGGGAGGAATTACGTCAATTACTCGGAATTCCAACCCTCGATAAAGTTGAGGTGTACGACAACAGCCACATTCAAGGAACGGCAGCGGTGGGTGCCATGATCGCCGCAACGGTTGACGGCTTTTTTAAAAAAGGATACAGACGGTTTAACATTGATGGGAGCCTTGCCAAAACAAATGATGATTTTGGAATGATGAAAGAGGTGATGAAACGCCGTTTAACACGAGGTGTACTGGAAAACGATCTGCCGTCCGCCATGCTCATTGACGGTGGGAAAGGTCAATTATCTGCCGTTTTAGAAATTATGAATGATCTCAATATTCACGATATCGCTCTTCTGGCCGTTGCCAAAGGAGAAGATCGAAATGCCGGCAGAGAAACATTCTTTTTGGGCTCCGATCCCAAAACCCCCATTTATCTCGACTATAAGGGACGATTAATCCATCTCATCCAACGATTAAGGGATGAAGCCCATCGCTTTGCGGTCGGATCTCATCGGATCAAACGGGCTCAAAATATGTTTCGTGATACGTTGTCGGAAATTGAAGGAGTCGGAGCCAAACGCAAAAAAGCGCTTCTCACTCACTTCGGTTCCCCGAGGGGTATTGCCGGAGCCTCTTTGGAACAACTGCAAAATGTAGAAGGAATAAATGAAAAAATTGCAAAAAAGATCTATACTTTTTATCACGATTGACGTATAGTAAGCATATTGTTTCTTAATAAAGTTGTATGTAAGGATAAAACATGAAAAAACAAACACTCTCAAAACAATCCGCTTCGTATCCTCAAAATAAAAAGAAAAACGCATCAAAGTCGCATTCAAAAAAGGGGTTTAAACCATCAAAACACACTTCTCCCTCAGGTTCCGTTTCCGTAAAATCTCTTAATTCCCCAAAGACCGAGCTTAAAGAGAAAAAAACACCGGTTCAATCTGCAAAAAAGGGAGCCAAAAGACCCGCCGTTATTTTGAAAAAAAGCTCTCAAAAAGCCGTTCAAACCTTAAAAACGGTTCAAAAAACAGTCAAAAAACAGGTCAATATTCCGAATGTATTAACGCTTTTACGTATTTGGGCTATTCCTTTAATTGTTGTCACCTTCTTTTTTGATTCTCTGTTCTGGTCATGGTTGGGTGTCATTTTGTTCGCTGCCGCCGGCATTACCGATTATATGGATGGTTATTTGGCTCGTCATCTCAATCAACTTTCACGATTCGGTCGTGTTTTAGATCCGATTGCCGATAAGTTATTGGTCGGAGCCACATTAATCATGCTTGCCTATTCCGGTCGCTTGGGATACTGGGGGATTATTCCGGCCGTTATTATCTTATGTCGTGAAATTTTAGTGTCGGGATTACGCGAATTTTTAGCGGAAATCAAAGTCGGATGTCCCGTTACGCGACTGGCAAAATGGAAAACAGCCTGTCAGATGACAGCTTTACCCGTTCTTATTTTAGCCGGTGGAAACGAAGTTGGCAGTTATTTCTTTTTATTCCTCAAATGCATCGGATCCGTTGCCCTGTGGGGCGCCGCTATTTTAACGGTAATGACAGGATATGATTATTGGAAATCCGGCGTTAAATATATGAATGAAGATTAATTATCTTTATTCATACCGTTTTTAAGTCACTGATTAAAAAAAGGGAGCGTGTCTCCCTTATTTTTTTCTCATCACCCAAAAGAGACACCCTTTTTCAATTCATTCAACAAAAACATATGCGAATATATTCTCTTCATTTCATCAAAAAAATGAATACCTTAAACCATTCGTAAAACACAATCAATTTAAACGTGATCTGTCTCTAAATTACCGAATTTACCGAATTCTCCGTTAAAGTATAGTTTAACGGTTCCGACCGGTCCATGCCGTTGCTTCGCAATAATGGCTTCCGCTTGATTGGCCAATTCGATTTTCTTTTGTTCCCATTCCAACAAACGACTGTTAAACCGTTCGGGCGTTTCATTTAAGTGCTTGACGGGAATATCATTTTGCAAATAATAAATCTCCCGAAAAACAAACATCACGATATCGGCGTCTTGTTCAATAGAACCCGATTCACGCAAATCAGACAATTGAGGACGCTTGTTATCTCTTTGTTCAACCAATCGAGACAACTGAGACAAAACCAAAACGGGGACATTCAATTCTTTTGCCATAATCTTAAGCTGACGCGTCATTTCGGATAACTCCTGAACACGATTTTCCGTCCGTCCGGATGCCGTTACCAGCTGTAAATAGTCAATGACAATAAGCCCGAGGCCCTTTTCTTTATCTCGTTTTAAACGACGTGCTCTGTTTTTAATCGCCGTCACGGTAATCCCCGGTGTTTCATCAACATAAAGCGGTAATTTTCCTAACAATTGAACACCTGCCGCCAAATCATCAAACTGATCATTCGTCAATTTACCCGTTCGCATTAAATGGCTCGGAACCTGTGCTTTAGCAGACAAAATACGAGTAGCCAGCTGTTCTGCCGACATTTCCAAAGAAAAGAATGCAACCGATTTTTTAGGCGTATCCGCTTTTTTATTTTCTTCTTCAAACTTTTGAGCCGCATTAAATGCAATTGTTGTTGCCAAAGCCGTTTTACCCATAGCCGGACGACCGGCCAAAATGATTAAATCCGAATCATGCAATCCGCCCAGCAACCGATCCATTTCAGCCAACCCCGTCGTCACACCCGATAGGCCGGACGGACTATTCATAGCCTTTTCCGTTGAAATCAACGATTCGTGTAAAGCAATATTCAACGCTTTCGGACCGCCGTTCATTTCTCCTTCGTTTGCAATCTGATAGAGGCGTTTCTCGGTTTCCTCAACTTGTTGAAGAGCTTCTTCATCGATTTGAATATCAAAAGCGTTATTCACAACATCATTACCGAGAGCAATAAGCTGTCGCCGAATATAGCGATCTAAAATCTGACGTCCGTAATCCGTCGCATTGATAATTGTTGTTGAGGACGCCGCCAATTGCATTAAATAATCGGCACCGCCCACCTCCTTCAACGCCTCGTTTCCTTCAAAAAAAGCTCGCAACGTGATCGGATCGGCAATTCGACCTTGTTCTATATAAGTTCGACAAGCTTCATAAATTTTACCATGAACCGGGTTAGCAAAACACTCCGGACGTAAAAACTCGGAAACCTTCTCCAAAGCTCGGTTATTCGACAAGATAGCTCCTAAAAGAGCCTGTTCCGCTTCCAAATTTTGAGGCGGAATCCGAACTGTTTCATTGAGAGCATTCATTTTATTTCCTCTTTTCCGGTAGACGCCAAATTAAATAACACGCAAAGTTAATGATAGGTTAACATACATGAAAAAAACGGAAAATGCAAATAAAATTCATTGCATTTTGGGTTTATTTTATATACTATATCGGGCGAGGAAAAAGATGATTGCAAAGCTGACAGGTATAATTGATTCCGTCTTTGACGGTTTTTTGATTTTAGATGTTTCCGGAGTGGGATATCGTGTGTTTTGTTCTACGAAAACAGCCATGAAAATGCCCCCCAAAGGGCAAACCGCCTCTCTTTGGATAGAGACGCACGTTCGAGAAGATCATATTCATTTGTTTGGATTTGCCGATACAATCGAACAACAATCTTTTATTCTACTGACGGGGGTTCAAGGTGTCGGATCTCGAGTAGCCTTAGCGATTTTATCGGCCTTATCGCCTTCGGATATTCAAATGGCGGTCATGACAGGGGATTCAAAAGCATTTACGAGGGCCTCCGGTGTCGGTCCGAAGTTGGGGACTCGCTTGGTGACGGAACTCAAAGGAAAACTCGGATCTTTAGGCACTAACGAGACAATGATTGTTTCCGGTTTTGAAGGAACATCCCCTTCTGTTTCAACCGTTTTAAATGAAACAATTTCGGCGTTGGTTAATTTGGGATATTCCCGTACGGAAGCGGGAATAACCGTTTCTGCAATTCTTAAAGACAACCAAACAGCCACAACACCCGAATTAATTCGTTTGGCACTCAAGGAAATAGGAAAACAAAATGGTTGAAAGCAGGCTCATTACACCGCAAAAAACACCGGGAGATGATGAATTATACACCGGTTTACGCCCGCAGTCTTTGGATGATTTTGTCGGACAAAAAGGTCTGTGTGACAATTTGCGGGTTTTTATCAACGCGGCCCGAGATCGACGAGATGCGTTGGATCATACTTTATTATTCGGCCCTCCGGGATTGGGGAAAACGACATTGGCTCAAATCATTGCCAAAGAATTGGGCGTTGGGTTCAGACCCTCTGCCGGACCGATGATATCCAAGGCGGGAGATTTGGCAGCTATTTTGACCAATTTAGAACCTCGAGACGTTCTCTTTATTGACGAGATTCATCGGCTCAATCCAACCGTAGAAGAAGTGTTGTATTCCGCCATGGAAGATTTTCAATTAGATATTATTATCGGCGAAGGACCGGCCGCTCGATCCGTTCGGATTGATTTACCGCCTTTTACATTGGTCGGAGCTACGACCCGATCCGGATTATTATCCACCCCTTTAAGGGATCGTTTCGGGATTCCGCTCCGGTTGGAATTTTACGACACGGACGATTTAATCAAAATTGTTAAGAGAGGCGCTCATCTTCTGAATTTGAATATGACAGAGGACGGAGCGGAAGAAATTGCCAAGCGTTCCCGCGGGACACCTCGAATTGCCGGAAGACTGCTGAGACGTGTGCGAGACTTTGCCGGCAAAAATGCCGTCACGAGAGAATTGGCCGACACAGCCTTAACACGACTGGAGGTTGACCATTCCGGATTGGATTCCATGGATCGACGCTACTTAAGGTGTATTGCCGAAAAATACGCAGGCGGACCCGTCGGGGCGGAAACACTTTGCGCTGCTTTATCGGAAGAACGAGACACCATTGAAGAGGTTATTGAACCTTATTTAATGCAATTAGGGTTGGTTATGAGAACACCGAGAGGTCGCATGTTATCGGCAGCCGGCTTCAAACATTTGGGCTTAAAACCGATCATATCTGTTAAGCAACCTGATTTATTGGAGGATTTATAAAATGATCTATCAAACAACGGTTCGTATTTATTATCAAGATACGGATGCCGGCGGAATCGTTTATCATTCAAACTATTTGGATTTTGCCGAACGAGCCAGATCCGATCTTTTAAGAGAAATCGGGTTATCTAACACGGCTTTGGTCAATCGGGGTGTGGCTTTTGTTTTAAGACAGCTCAATATTATGTACAAGGCACCGGCAAAGTTGGATGATGACTTGTGTATCCAAACGACCGTTCGCGAGATTAAAAACGCCAGTATGATTATGGAACAACGTTTTTTTAGGGATGACAAAGAGCTGGTATCAATAACGCTTCAGTTGGCGTTTGTCAATCCAGACACATTAGCTCCCATTCGCATTCCGGAAGATATTAAAAACTTATTTAGACGCTATTTAATTGAAGGAGAATAAGATGCAACCAGAAACCGTTCATACCTCTTTGTCCATGTATACCATGTTTTTAGATTCGGACATTTTTATGAAATGTTTGATTTTGGGGCTTTTGATTGCTTCTGTTTGGTGTTGGGCCATTATTTTTGACAAAGTTTTTTTGTTTAAACGCATTCGAGAAGGGATGAAAGCATTTGAAGAGCAATTTTGGTCCGGCGGATCTTTGGAAGCGCTTTATAATAACAACGTCAAAAATCCGTCCAATCCGTTGGCGATCATCTTTATCAACGGTATTAAGGAATTCAGACGCTCCCTATCGGAAAAAAAGAAGAATACAACCACAATCAAAGTTCAAGAACGTATTGATAAGGTTATGCAAATTGCCATTGATAAGCAGGTTGATAAAATGGAAACAAAAATGGTCTTTTTGGCCTCAACCGGATCAGTTGCTCCTTTGTTGGGGTTATTCGGAACGGTTTGGGGCATTATGGATAGCTTTAACGCAATCGGTCTGACACAAAGCACCAATATTGCGGCTGTTGCCCCCGGCGTAGCAGAAGCCTTGTTCACAACGGCTGTTGGTTTAATTGCAGCCATTCCGGCGGTTATTGCCTATAACAAGCTTACAAATGACATTGACAGAATGGCACAGCGAATGGAAGTTTTTGCCGGAGAACTGAGTGCTATTTTATCTCGCCAAATTGAACAAGTGGAGAATGACTGATGGCCAGAGCCCGTCGCAACAAAATCAGATCTGAGGTTAATTTGACCCCGTTAATTGACGTTATGACGTCTTTATTGGCGATTTTTATGATTACGGCACCTTTGTTAACATCCGGAATTCCGCTCAACCTGCCAAAAGGTGACGGAAAACAACTGGAGGGGCAGGATAAAACTTTAGATATCAGCGTTGATTCCAAGGGCGTGATTTATATCGGAACACAACAAGTCACCATGTCGGATTTAGTCCCCAAAATACGGGCAATTGTCAGTGAAAATCCCAGTATTTCCATGGTGATCAGCGGAGATAAGGACGCTTCTTACGGCCGTGTGATTGAGGTGATGGCATTACTTCGTTCTGCCGGTTATACTCAAGTCGGCCTAAAAACGGATTCAAAGATTATGCATAAAGATTTATAGAGGTTTTTGAGTGAATACCCGATCTTATTCCTTTCTGTTGTCTCTTCTTCTTCATGGTCTGATTATCAGTCTCATGGTGATGGAGTTTTCGTGGGGACGGGAAGATTTTCAAAAAACACCTCCGGCACTTCTGATGATTGATCTGACAAAAGTTCAGATCGAAGACAAGACAAATTTACCGCCACAAATCAAGAAAAAAGCCGAACAACCCAAAAAAACAGTTCCTTCGGTATCAAAACCAAAACAAGATTTAACGCCCAAAGTATCAAAGGCACCGGCACAAAAACCAACAACCGTCAAACCGAAAGAAACCCCACCTCAAAAAAACGCTGTTCAGGTCAAGGAACCCAAAAAGCCTTCTCCCAAAAAAACGACTCAAAAGGCAAAGGAAACGCCAAAAAAAACAACTGCCTCCCCCAAAAAGCCTGTTAAATCTTCTCAAAAAACAGCTTCGTCCCAACCAACCAATAATTTAAAAAGTCTATTGGCATCTGTCGATAAAGTTCGAAAACCGATCACCCCCTCGCCCATTCAAACACAATCGGTCGAGGAGCCCGTTGATCAGCAAGTGACGGAAGGAATACAAGGCGGTACCGGTGGATCTTTGACACAGATTTTATCTATTTCGGAGCAAGATCTGATTGCCAACAAGCTTCGAGGATGTTGGAATGTGGATGCCGGTGCGGCCGGTGTGGATGAAATGATTATTGAGATTCGAGCGGATATCACGAGAGACGGTCGTGTTAAATTGGCTAAAATTTTAAATAACAACAATCATCCGTCTTTCCGATCCGTTGCGGAAAGTGCCAGACGTGCCGTTTACATCTGTGACAACTTGGGAGAAGAATCCCCCTTTAAAATACTCGCCGAAAAACGACCGGAAAATTACAATGACTGGAAAGAAATTTATATCCGATTTGATCCGGCAACGGGAGGGGTTTTTTGATTTGTCTGGAGAATAAGCGGTCAATCGGCTCAATTTAAAAAAGAGGAGCATAATTTTTTTAAAAAAACAGACTATAAAAAAACGGATCCGTATTTATTGCATGACAAAAATTCTTTTTTAAGATATTGTCAAAGAAGAGGTTATAAGACAAAAAATATACAGAAGCGAATAAAAATCGATACGGAGCGAAACAGCTAGTCAACAGGGGGTTTGAAATGAATCAAATTTTAAAAAAGTGTCTTTGTTTTTTAATTTGTATTTTATGGGTCTATCCGGCCTGTTCGGCCATTCGCATAGACGTGACGGGAGCCAAATCCGATCCGCTTCCGTTTGCCATGCCCCCATTAACGGGAGATAACTATACGACAAGATCTCTCGGAGAGCAAATGACGGAAGTTGTCGTCGCCGATTTGGAAAGGTCCGGACTATTTCGCTATATTCAACCGGAGGCATATATCCAAAATTTGCCTTCCGTAGATCATCGTCCTAACTTTAACGATTGGCAAGCCATTAATGCACAAGCGCTCATTCACGGTGATTTAAAATCAACACCGGATGGGAAGATTAAAGTTTCGTTTCGGGTTTGGGATGTCTTTGCTCAATCACAGATGGAAGCCAAAGTTTTAACAACGGACGAAGGATCTTGGAGAAAATTAGCCCATATTATTGCTGACACCATTTATCAACGCATTACGGGAGAAACCGGCTATTTCGACACCAGAATCGTTTTTATTTCGGAATATGGCAATCAACGAAACCGTAAGAAGAGATTGACTATTATGGATCAAGACGGTGCCAACGTCCGTTACCTGACAGATAGTCGAGAGATGGTTTTAACTCCCCGTTTTTCACCCAACATGAAAGAGGTCACCTATTTTTCATATAAAGACGGGAAACCCAAAGTCTATATTATGAATCTGGAAACGGGTGCCTCCGAACTTGTCGGTGATTTTCCGGGGATGACTTTTGCCCCTCGTTTTTCACCGGACGGGAAAAAATTGATTATGAGCTTATCCGTTCGGGGCAACACGGATATTTATACATACGATTTAGAAACAAAACAAAAAAAACGAATTACCAATCATCCATCCATCAATACCTCCCCCGGATATTCACCGGATGGGAAGAAAATTGTTTTCAACTCGGATCGAAGCGGAAACCAACAACTGTATATCATGGATGCGGACGGTTCAAACGTCCAACGAATCAGTTTCGGAGAAGGCAGTTATGCAACTCCCGTCTGGTCACCTCGAGGAGACTATATTGCCTTTACAAAAATAAAAAACGGGCAATTTCACATTGGTCTCATTCGTCCGGACGGATCCGGAGAACGGCTAATCGCCAACGGATTTTTGGTAGAGGCGCCGACATGGGCACCGAATGGTCGTGTTCTTATGTTTTTCAGACAAGAAAGATCAACCGGTTGGGGAGACGGCGGAACAGCTAAACTATATACCATTGACATTACGGGATATAATGAGCGATTGATTCAAACACCGGAAGATGCGTCAGATCCGGCATGGTCACCTCTTTTGCATTAAAGACGACGGATCTTCTTTGGTTTCATCCTCTGACATACCTTGATTTCAGAATTAAAATTTAAAAAATGGGATGTATCAGTCAAACCGATAAATCGAGATAAATCGGGGTAAAAACAAAAAAAAGGTTGATTTTTTCCTCAGAAAGTTTTACAAAAGAGACAGGGAGTTTTAATAAAGGAGAACCTGTATGAAAAAATTACTCTGTCTGACATTGGGATTATCATTTTTAACCGCCTGCTCAAGTTTTGATCCGGATCTGGATTCCGCCGCCGAAAAACGGGCAGAAAATATCGCACAAAAGCGGGCAGAATTAGGTTGTCCCTTATTGGATGCAAACGCTTCTTACCGAGATTGTGTGGTAGAAACTTATAACCGTACACATCCTCGCACGTTTACGACCTCCACGCTTCCGGACGGACAACCCGTTGTTGTTATTCGAAGCAGCGGTCAAGAATTTGTTGTTCCGGCAGAAAAGAGAATTGTCATTACGAAACAAGAAGTAATCAAAGAAGCCGTTCCTGCGGAACAAGTTTCAATCGAAGTTCAAGAAACAAACGATTCTGTGGTTTATAGCCAACAGCCACAAGTTCAGACAAATTCCGAAAAAGTCATTACAACTCAAACAACAAAAACGACGGTCCACCAACCGGATCGTATTATTGTGACACCCGTCAAAGAAAAAACATGGTGGGAAACGTATCAAACAACCAAGAAGCCGACACAAAGCCGGACCATTGTTTGTCCGTGTCCCGATCCAAACGCCCCCTGTCCGGAGTGTGTGGAAAAATAATTAAAAGCTAAAAACAAAAAAACCGTCATTAATTGGCGGTTTTTTTTGATAATATATTTTGTAATTTAAAATTTAGCCATTTTTTGTTTTTTTAAAGTAGAGCCTTAAATTTCATGAATATCCGAGAAACGATTGTCTCCTTTAATTCATTTAAAACATACATTCGATAAAAATATGCTTTTTGAGTGATTATTTTTTTATTCAAAAAGGAAAGTGAATATCCTTGACTTTTCATTTATTTTATGCTTTTTATTATCCGGAAGGATGTAAAGACTTCTCTCTTTTATTATTGTCTTAGAAGAGAAATTTATTGAAATAAGAGGAAGAAAACATGTTAAAAAAATTATTCGCAGTTGTTTGTGCTTTATCTTTGGTAAGCGCTTGTGCTTCTCAAAAAGAAGGTGCCGATCTGTACGGAAATACAACAGGTGGTTGGAGTGACGATGTCAATATTTCCGAACTGAATCCGACAAGCACGACAGATCAATTCAAAGATGATACAAACTCGGTTGTTTATTTTAAATTGAACAGCTCTGATTTGGACAGTGAAGCTCGCGCTGCTTTAACGGAACAAGCAGAATGGTTAAAAGCCAATCCGCGTGCTTTAATTGTAATCGAAGGTCGCTGTGACGAACGTGGTACTCGTGAGTACAACTTAGCATTAGGTGAACGCCGTGCCAATGCCGCTCGGAGTTATTTAATTGCCAAAGGAATTTCTGCCGACCGAATCAGAACAATTTCTTACGGAAAAGAAAAACCGGTTGTTTTGGGCTCATCTGAAGAAGCTTGGGCTAAAAACAGAAACGCAACAACGGTTGCTTACTAATTATCGGTTTTTTTGAAAAAAGACTTGTATCTCAAAACCCTTCCTTGTATATTATGGGAAGGGTTTTTTGAGAAGGAAGAGGTAAATGAAAAAGATTATTTTTACTACTTTTTGTTTGGGCTGTCTTGTTTCTTTCCATGTTCAAGCAGACATTCAATTAGATATGTTGAATGATAAAATTGATCGATTGGATCGAGATTTGGTATTACTTCAACGTAAAGTTTATCAATCGGAGGGAGTAGCTCCCGTTTCATTAGCGACACCTGCTCAATCTGCTGTTTCAAGCAAAGGGGAAGGTTCTTTGGATGATTTATATGATCGTCTCAATAAGCAAGAGGAAACGGTTCGTGCTTTGACCAATCAGATTGAAACGCTTAATTTTGATCTTAAACAATTGAATGATAAAGTTAACAAAATCAATGCGGATGTTGATATTCGATTTAAAACATTACCCAACAATACGCTATCGGATATTTCGGTTCCGCCTCAAAAACCGATAAAGTCGTCAAAATCTGCCAAAGAAGATTATGATTCGGCTTACGCTCTCATGAAAAAAGGAGATTACACAAAAGCGGAACAAGCCTTTATTCAATTTATGGCGGATCATCCAAAATCGGATTTAGCGGGAAATGCCAATTATTGGTTGGGAGAAACATATTACGCCAGAGGGCAATATGAACAAGCCGTCGGAATTTTTGCCGATGGTTTTACAAAATATAAAACAAATATAAAAGCACCGGACAGTCTGTTAAAACTCGGGATGTCCATGAAGCAACTCGGAAAAAAAGAAGAGGCGTGCACGGCCTTTACGACACTCCCGCAGGAATTTCCGAAAGCGAGCACCTCTTTAAAAGATCGAGCCAAAAACGAGGCTCAAAAATTATCATGCAAATAAAATTTGCCCGAGTAAGTAAGAAGGTAATTAAGAACAGGATCTGATGTGTATTGAATCTATTTTTGAAAGGGAGATAAGTGCTTTAATTCCCTCTGCGGTATCTCGTTTAGCGATTGGGGTTTCCGGCGGAGGAGATAGTCTTGCACTCTGCTTTTTGCTTAAGAAGTGGTGTTTTGAGCACAAAAAAGAGCTTTTTGCCGTGACAATTGATCATCAATTACGACCGGAATCTCATTCTGAGGCATTATTTGTACAAGATTTATTAAAAACGCACAACATAAGGCATGTTATTTTATCATGGGATGGAGAAAAGCCCCAAACCGGCATTGAGGAAAAAGCCCGAGAGGCCAGATATCGTCTCTTGCTCTCCTTTTGCCGAAAAGAGAAAATCCCCTATTTGTGTTTAGCCCATCACGAACAAGATCAAGCGGAAACATTTTTATCTCGTCTGGCACGAGGCAGCGGTGTAGATGGACTGGGAGGCATTCATCCGAAAAGTATCAGAGACGGCATATATCTTGTTCGTCCGCTATTACATATTTCCAAAAAAGAATTAATTCAATATTTACGCGATCAGAACGTATCATGGGTTGAAGATCCGATGAATCAAGATATCAAGTATGAAAGAGTTCGATGGCGCCATCTGTTGCCGATACTTGAAAAAGAGGGTTTATCTTCTCAAAAAATTTCTTTATCGGCAGACCGTCAACGACGAGCTCAAGAAGCTCTTGATTTCTGGCGAGATTCTTTTTTCAAAGAACATGTTATTGTAGATAATCGAGGGTTTATTTACTTCTCCACGGAAGCCTTTCAAAAGCTTCCCGATGAAATCAAGATTCGTGTTCTCAAAAAGGGAATTGAATGGATTGGTGGAAAAAATACGACCCCTGTTTCGTTGGAATCGCTTGAAATGATCATTTATGAAGGGAAAAAGAGAAGAACAATCGGTGGATGTCACATTATTCAAACGAGTAAAAATATTTTTATCGGTAAAGAAATCTCAAAGATGGAAAAAGAAAAACTTATTTTAGCAAACACACAATCGACATGGGATCGATTTGAGATTTTTTCACCCTATGATGTCTATATTCGAGCTGCCGGAGATCTGGCACGGGGGAATGGAAAAGAAATCCCTTTTTTGATCAGGCAGTCTTTTCCGCATTTATCCCTAAAAAAAGAACTTGAAAAAGGGACAAATGTTGATTATAAAAAGGAGAACATAAAAAATATACGGATTCAATTTAAACAACCGGAAAAGGATCAAGAAATTTAATGGCAATACAAAAAGATACAAAAAAGAATTTAACGATTTGGATTTTACTTTTAGCATTTACGGCGATGGCAGCCTCTGTTTTCGGACCACAAGACAGTCCTCGAAAACCGAAAAGCCTGACCTATACTGAATTTGTGGCTGCCGTTAAAAACGGTGAAGTCAAAAAAGTTGAAATGCAGGAAAACGCCATCAAAGGAGAGTTAAAAGAAAAAGACCAACCGTTTGAAAGTTATGCACCGGATGATTCAAATTTAATTCCGCTTTTACAAGAACAGAATGTTTCAATTAAAGCCATTCCGCCCGAATCGGAATCCGGTTCGTGGTGGGTTGCTTTACTGTCTTGGCTACCGATTATTTTGTTTATCGGAATCTGGATTTTCATGATGAGACAAATGGCAGCCAGCAACGGAAAAGCCATGAGCTTCGGGAAATCGAAGGCGCGTCTTTTAGGGAATAAAGAAAAAGTGACATTTGCCGATGTTGCCGGCATTGAAGAAGCGAAACAAGAACTTCAGGAGATTGTTGACTTTTTAAAATCTCCCGCAAAATTTCAAAGACTGGGCGGAAAAATTCCAAAAGGCGCCTTGTTGGTCGGCCCTCCGGGAACAGGTAAAACACTTTTGGCAAGAGCCATTGCCGGAGAAGCTGATGTTCCGTTTTTTACAATTTCGGGTTCTGACTTTGTAGAGATGTTTGTGGGTGTTGGCGCTTCTCGTGTTCGAGATATGTTTGAACAAGCTAAAAAAGCAGCCCCCTGTATTGTGTTTGTTGATGAGATTGATGCTGTCGGACGTCATCGAGGTGCCGGATTGGGGGGTGGTAATGACGAACGAGAACAAACACTTAATCAATTGTTGGTTGAGATGGATGGATTTGAAACAAATTCGGGGATTATTTTGATTGCGGCCACAAACAGACCGGATGTTTTGGATCCGGCGTTATTAAGACCGGGTCGATTTGATCGACAAATTGTTGTTTCCAATCCCGACATTAACGGACGAGAAGCTATTTTAAAAGTTCATGTCAAAAAAGTTCCGATGGCTCCGGATGTTCAACTTCATGTTTTAGCCAGAGGAACCCCCGGATTTTCCGGTGCCGATCTGGCAAATCTGGTCAACGAAGCGGCATTATTGGCCGCCAGACGAAACAAGACCATGGTGACAATGAAGGAGTTTGAAGACGCTAAAGATAAGGTCATGATGGGATCCGAGCGTAAATCATTGGTGATGGATGAGAAAGAAAAAGAAATGACGGCCTATCATGAGGCCGGTCATGCGATTGTTTCTCTTCATTTGCCCGAATCGGATCCGCTTCATAAGGTGACAATTATTCCGAGAGGACGCGCTTTGGGTGTGACAATGCAATTACCGGAAAAGGATAAATACTCTCAGAGCATGACCTATCTAAAATCTCGATTAAGTATTTTGTTTGCCGGTCGTATTGCTGAAGAGATGATTTTAGGAAAAGAAAAAGTCTCAACAGGTGCCAGCAACGACATTCAGGTTGCCACGACAATCGCTCGTAAAATGGTGACGGAATGGGGGATGAGTGAGGCGCTGGGTCCTATTGCTTATGAAGAACCGGAAGGAGAAGTCTTTTTGGGATACAGCATTTCAAAGCGTAAAAACATGGCTGATTCCACGGCACTTTTGGTTGATCAAGAAATTCGAAAGTTAATCGATGAGGCTTATCAAAGGACGGAAGATATTTTGAGAAAATATCGTCATGAACTCGATACTTTAGCAAAAGGATTGGTGGAATACGAAACCTTATCCGGAGAAGAAATTCACGATTTGTTAGCCGGAAAGCCTATTCGGCAAAATGAAGACAAGCCAAAAATACCGGCTCGTCCGACTGTTCCGTCAACTTTTGATGAAACTTTACCTCAATTAGCAGAGAACAAGCAAGACAAAGCTTCTCTCCCTCGTCCTGAGGAAAAAGCAAAAGAGGAACCGAAAAAAAAGAGATCGATTCTCTCTCGTAAGAAAAAATAATACGAGTATTCTTTATAAAACGACACCATTGTCTTTGCTCGATGGTGTCGTTTTTTTGTGGTATGCCCATCGGTACCCTGCGAGAAAGCATCTGCCCAAAGGCCTTCGAAATAAACAGCCTGCTTATGAATTTATTTTTTTTTGAAAATATTGGCGGATATTTCTCAAGATATCGGTTATCCGAGAGCATTTGTTTTATCTTGAGTAAAAAAATCCTCCGCCGGATACATCAGCAGAGGATTTTGATGGGTCAAAAATCAAAAACAATACTAGCGTGTCTCTCGTTTAGAGGAAAGCATTGCAATTTGTATCTGAGACGGCTTTTCTACCGTTTTTTCTCCCTTGTTTTGAGCCGCTCTTAAACGATCGGCTAAGCTAATGGTTTGGGCATCATTCGTATTTTTAGCTTCCATTGTCGTTGCCAAACGTTCAAGAGAGTGTGTCAAGCCATATTTCTGATTCAATCGTTCTCCGGCTTCTTGTACCATATCAACACCCTTTTCAGCCAAGTCTTTTGTGGCTCCAGCCATTTTATGGACAGCTCCGATCAGATGAGGAGCTTTTTCATATCCCAAATTTAAAGTCTCTTCTTTAACTTCACGGAGGGCAGCTTTCATTTCTGGTTTTTTCTGTTCGAACCAATCGCCTACATTTTCGCCGGTTTCTTTCATTCCATTCCACAATTTAGAACCGGTTTCTTTTCCCCAAGAGGCAAGTCCCATTGCCGTTTCTTCCGTGAAGGCGGTTGCTTTGGGGTATCTATCTTTAACTTGTCCGTAGGCCTCTTTAATCTGACCCATAATTTTATTATCCAAAGGATGAATGGACTCATGAAACCGCTCAATCGACTGTTCAGCAATTCTTTGCGCAGTTTCCAGACCATTTTCTTGTTTATACAAGAAAAATCCAACAGACAAAGCAGTCAACATGCTCAGATTTCGCATTAACTTTGAATTTTTTCGACGTATATATTTGACGGGAATCGGGCCCTTCAAATCAACAACTTTAGGCTCTTTTGCTTGGATGCGCCGATCAAAAACTTCCTTCATTTTTCCTAAACCGTTAATTTCATTCATATTGACCTCCTTTATCCTATTTTTTTATTGTATCATAAAAAAGAGATTTTGTTATTCAAATAAAATAAGTTACTAAAAATTATAGAATTTTTAATCAATATTTAAGATATAATACCCTTTTATTTTATGAAAGCCCTATCTCTTTTCAAGGACACGAACGATTATTTTAAAACGCAATAGTTCCCATCGAGCTTCCTCTGATCGGCACACTCATAACAAGCATCCGTCATATTCGTGACAGGAACCCGTGTTTCTGTATCGCAGGGATAACATTTGTTATCTGATCCCCTAAGCGGTGAATCTCCCGAGCACTTCGGAACACAAAATCTATTATTATACAAATTCCGAGTATCAGGACACTGTTCACACCCTTCATGAGTGACACCAATTACATTAATATTTTTTTCTTCATCGCACGAATAACATTTTCCGTCTTCACCTGTAAATGTTCCTTCTCCACAAGGGATCGAACACCTACGATTCCAACCTCCGTTTGCTATTCGATTAGGACAAATATTACTACAATAATTGATAGCTCCTATGATATCGATTGGATTTAAATAATCACACGGATAACATTTCCCGTCATCTCCTTTAATCTCTCCTTGAGGGCAATTTAATACACAATAATTACCAACTTGTGTTCTATTATCACACTGTTCACATCCTTCATGAGTGACACCTGCTACTCCAATATTTTTTTCTTCATCGCACGAATAACACTTGCCATCAGACCCTGTAAATGTTCCTTCTCCACAAGGTAGTGAACACCTACGATTCCAACCTCCGTTTGCTATTCGATTAGGACAAATATTACTACAATAATTGATAGCTCCTATGAT
>CALXPF010000013.1 GCA_944390205.1 uncultured Alphaproteobacteria bacterium | reverse complement strand
TTTATTTTTTTTATCTTGAGAAAGATCTAACCGCTTCCCTTCCACAACAAATCGAATCGTATCCGGTAATTTCTCGTAGGTACATAAAGCCTCCGGAGACTGTTCTTCCGTCTTTTCAATCACTTGCTGATCCGACAAAACCAAGTATGTTTTATAGGATAAATTCCATCCCGTTTTTAAAATTCGTTTGCAAATTTGCTCCGGAATATCTGAGACATCAAACATATAATCTTGATCTCCGTACGGTCTTATCTGAACGCCATAGCCATGACGTGTCGGATGATTCAATTCTCCGGTCGAGACACGTTGATCTCGAGAAGCCATAATGGATTGGGATAAAAAGGTGGCTCTTTCATCCAATTCGGATACCGTTTCACTGGCTTTCTTTTGATACCATAATCTCTGAACTCCCCAAATCCCGAACCATAAGATTAAAGCAACACCCAATATCCCTAATAATCCCTCCATCATCGTACGACCGACTTCATCCGTATATTCCCGCTTCATTTTCTTATCTCCCCCCTCTTTATTTAGTACAAAAAAAAATAAAAGCAATCATCAAACGAACAGTTTTTGCTTGCGTTTCTGCTAAAAATCAAGTATCCTCACATCTATGTCAGATTTATTTAATGCAACACCCGTAAAGACAGATTACACCGCCAAAGACATTGAGGTTTTGGAAGGATTGGATCCTGTTCGAAAACGGCCCGGAATGTATATCGGCGGAATCGATGAACGAGCTTACCATCACTTGGTCGCCGAGATTATCGACAACGCCATGGATGAGGCCGTTGCCGGATACGCCACAAATATTGAGGTCCATTTGGCCTCAACCGGCTATGTGACAATTAAAGATAACGGACGAGGGATTCCGGTCGATCCTCATCCCAAATATCCAAACAAATCCGCATTAGAAGTCATTACCACCACGCTTCATTCAGGAGGTAAGTTTGGGGGCAACGCTTATGCCGTCTCGGGCGGATTGCACGGTGTCGGCCTTTCTGCCGTTAACGCTCTGTCCTCTCACATGATTATTGAAGTTGCCAAAGATAAAAAACTTTATAAGCAAGAATACAGACAAGGAAAACCCATAACGGATTTAATCTGCTTAGGTCCTGTCAGCAATCGCCGTGGGACCAGTGTGACATTTTTACCGGATACGGAAATTTTCGGTGAATCCATTCGGTTTAAACCGGGGACACTCTTTCGAATGGCCCGAACAAAAGCCTTTCTCTTTCGCGGTGTTGAAATACGATGGTCTTGTGATCCCGATTTAATAGGTGAAGATGATAAAACCCCAACCGAACAAGTTCTAAAATTTCCAAACGGGGTGGCAGACTTTTTAGATTATTTAATGAAGGGAAGAACCGCCGTCACCGCCAAACCGTTTACGGGTCGTGTTGAATTTCCGGATAATCAAGGGGCTGTTGAATGGGCAGTTTGTTGGCCGAATGATTTTAAGGACGGATTCAGCTATTTTTATTGTAATACGGTTGTGACGCCCTTGGGCGGAACACATGAGACCGGATTAAGAGCCGGATTAACAAAATCCCTGCGAGCCTATGCAGAAATGTCCGGAAATAAAAAAGCTTCCGATATTACGGCCGATGATATTCTCTCAACTGCCGGCATTATGCTGTCCGTTTTTATTAAAGATCCTCAATTTCAAGGGCAAACAAAAGAAAAATTAACAACAGCCAGTGCCGCGCGATTGGTAGAAAACGCCATTAAAGACCCCTTTGATCACTGGTTGAGCCGTGATATTAAATCGGCCAACACCTTGCTGGATTTTATTATCGAGCGAGCAGATGAAAGAAAACGCCGAAAGAAAACATTGGAAACGGCAAGAGCCAGTGCGACAAAAAAATTAAGACTCCCCGGAAAATTAGCAGATTGTTCACATACAAAGACAGAAGGGACAGAGCTCTTTTTGGTAGAGGGAGATTCGGCCGGCGGTTCCGCAAAACAAGCCCGAAGAAGAGAAACACAGGCTATTCTTCCGTTGAGAGGAAAAATTTTAAATGTAATCAGTGCCTCACAGGACAAAATTTTAGCCAACGAAGAAATTCGGGATATGACAGAAGCCTTAGGATGTGGCCGGCGAGAAAAATATAATGAAGAAGCCTTGCGATATGAAAAAGTTATTATTATGACGGATGCCGATGTAGACGGAGCTCATATCACTTCTCTTTTAATGTCCTTCTTCTATCAAGAAATGCCAAAATTAATTGAAAATGGGCACCTCTTTTTGGCTCTACCTCCCTTGTATCGTCTAACCCAAGGAGGAAAATCAGTCTACGCCGCTGATGATGAGGAAAAAGAAAGACTTTTAAAAACCGTCTTTAAAAATGCTAAAAATGTCGATATTTCACGCTTTAAAGGATTGGGTGAAATGCCGCCTCAACAATTAAAAGAAACAACAATGGATCCTGAAAAGAGAACATTATTGCGTGTTTTACTTCCCAAAAAGACAACCGAGGAAGAAATGGAAGAAGCCACCTATACGGCTCAAATAGTCTCTCGCCTCATGGGTAATAAGCCGGAGTATCGTTTTCAATTTATTCAAGAACATGCCAAATTTGTTGAAAATTTAGATATTTAGAAGGGAGTTTCTATGCCATTTCAAATCATTACTCTGTCCGGAATGCTCGGAAGCGGAAAGTCTACAATCGGAAAAACATTAGCCGATCGTCTTAATTTTCAGTACTATTCAACCGGCAATGCTCAGCGATCCATCGCTCTGGCACGAGGGGTCACAACATTAGAGCTGAATAAGCTGGCCGATCAAGATCCGAGTATTGATCGCGAGATTGATTCTGTCTTTAAAAATTTAGCACACACCAATCAAAATTATGTCATTGACTCACGACTGGCTTTCTTCTTTATTCCCGCTTCCATTAAAATCAAACTCAATGTTGATTATAAAACGGCCGCAAACCGCATATTACATGATTCAAAACGGAATAATGATGAACAATATGCCTCATTGGAAGAAGCAGAGAATGCTCTTCGGCAACGCCGTGCTTCAGAAGTAGAACGATTTAAAAAAACATATCAGGTCGATATCGACAACGATGAAAATTTTGATTATGTTATCGATACAACCAATAAAACCGCCGATGAGGTCTGCGACTTGATTATTGAGAAATTTAAATTAACTCCCGACAATAATCATCCTCTTCCATTTGAAGGCGACTAAAAGAGACCCCTCCTTCCCTGCGTATTCTCTAGGTGAATACAATTTCTACTCACCAAACAGGGCACTTAAAAATAAGATTAAAAGAATGATCGGAGCCGTCACTCTTAATGTCCAACGCAAATAGCGTTTAAATCCTTTTGATACAGACTTTGAATGACCGTTTTGTATGTTTCGAATAACCGCGGTGGAAACAATCCAACCAATAAAAAGACAACAGAAAAAGACCATAATCGGCATCGTATACGAACCGGTTAAAACATCAATGGCCGAAAATAAATCTTTTCCGTTAACCGTCCATGGACATACCTTTGTAAAAGAAAGCAACAGAACAGTCGTTCCCGCCAGATTGAAAACTGCCGTTAAAAAGGTTGCCTTCACACGTGAGAGTTTTAACTTATCCATAATTAAGCTCACAATCGGTTCGTAAATAGAAATCAGTGACGTCAGTGCGGCAATAAACAACAGGACAAAAAATAAAAACATTAAGAAACTACCCCCCGTCATCTTCATAAAGACAAAAGGTAAGCTGATAAAACTCAATGCCGGTCCGGTTGATGGTTCAAGACCAAAAGCAAAAACCGCCGGTAAAACAATTAAACCGGACATAAAAGCAACAAATGTGTCTAGCAAAACAACCCATTTGGCAGATTTTAATAAATCACCGGATTGAGATAAATAAGATCCGTAAATATAAATAACCCCCAATCCTAAAGAAAGCGAATAAAAAACCTGTCCCAATACTTTCAAGAGTAATCCGGCAAATTCATTAAAATGAAATCCATCCGCCTTAAATCCCATCGCCTCAAAGTCCGGTGTTAAAAAGAAGGCTATTCCCTTTTCTGCTCCCGGCAACATTAAAATCCATAAGGCTAAAAAAACCAATAATGCAAATAAAAACGGCATCAAAACCAAAGAAACTTTTTCAATTCCCTTTTTAACGCCCCGTATTAAAATCCAGCTTGTCATCAAAATACATAAAAATCCCCAAAAAAATTGATAATAAAAAGAACCCGTTAAAGTTCCAAATGTATCTTGAGTTATTCGGATTTGTTTTAATCCCAACATGATCAATGCCGACTCAACGGCATAACAAAGTGTCCAACCAATAACGATAACATACACGCTACTTACTAAAACAGCATTAAAAAAGGCTAACCATCCCCCCAAAATACCCCATATCCGCGAAATAGATTTGTGATTTTTTTCAGCGACGACTTGAAAGCCATCAACAATATTTGTCTGTGCCGTTCGACCAAACGCTAATTTACCGAGCAACATAAAATATCCCAAGCCAAAAGCACAAATAAGATATAAAATTAAAAAAGTACCGCCCCCGTTTTGACCTGCCAAATAAGGAAAACGCCATACATTTCCTAAACCGATTGCCGAACCGGCTGTTGCCAAAATAAATCCGATTTGCGATCCCCAATGAACACGTCGCATTCTGTTTCTCCTGTGTTATCTCTTTTCGGAAACCACTCTAAAGTATTTTTTTAATTCTCGCAACAGAAAATCTTTTATTCCTCTGTTTCTCCGAGATTTTAAAGAAATTCTTTTATGAATCTAACTGTTTTTTCCCTTCTTCCGTGTTTAAAAAAGAAAAAACATCATTTAAATTGTTAAAATAATACCGATACGGGACCCCTTCTTCCGGACCGGCTGCTCTGACATAGAAACCGGTTGCCTTTAAAACTTCCGCCATTTTCATATCGGAAAGACCATCTCCAATCAAAAGAATCCGCCGTTTTGCCATATTCTTTAAAGCTTTTAAAGCAAAAGAAAGCTGCGGTTTCCCCGGAGGATCTTGAGTGAGATCCGTCCCTTGAACGGTCGTAAAATAAGATCTTAATCCCGTTAAATCACACTCTTTATTTAAAATATCTTGCCTTTTATTGCTCAGAACCAACTGAGGGATTTCATTTTCTTTAAAAAAATCAAGCATTTTCTTCGCACCCGGCAACAGATCCGGCGTTAAATTTTCAAGACGTCTTAAATAACAGGCTTGATAATATCCGATTGCCGTTGGTAAATCTTTAAAATGAGACGTCCAAAAAAGTCCTCGATGCGTTCCCATCACACTACTGATATCTGCGGCCGAAATACCACCCAGTTTATAATGCTCGGATAAATCATTCAATGCTTCTTCAACAATCGGTCGAGAATTAACAAGAGTATTATCCCAATCCCATATAATCACTTGTTTTGTATTCATAACATAATCGCTCCAATCATATCCGTTTCTTTTTTTACTCAAAAATCAAAATATTAACAACATTTTTTCTTCACCTTGATCGAGATTTACCGGCTCGTTCTCTCAATAAGCGCATCTGTTGCATTTGCTGTTCTCGTTGTTCTTTTTGCCTATTTAGCTCACGTTCTGCCTGACGTTGCTTTTCTTGAGAGTCTATTTCATATAAAACGGCTCTTGTATTTCTTAACAGATCATTATCCTGTGGTTGCTTTGAAAATTGTTCCAAAAAACGAGCGGCGGTCTTTTCATTTTGGAGTGCGGACATCATCATTTGCTGTTCCGAACGATCTAACACCTGAAATAAATGAATCAACAGCTTATTGACTTCTCGTGTCAAAAGATCCGGAAAAGCGGGATTCAAATCTCCGAGGAGCGCTTTTAATTCTTGAACCTCATGCGATCCCGAAAACTTTTCTGCTTCTTGCCAGGTTTTTAAAATTTCTTCCACAAACAGATTTTGAGTAATAGGTTCAAGTGAATCAGCCAATATCTGCCGCCCTGTCTGACGCAACAAATCTACAAACATTTTTTGAAATGCCGGATCCAACAACAAGAATGCCTCTTGAAGTTTTTCCAAATTAACCGAGGCATTTAAATATGATCGAATAAAAGAAATTCCTTCTTGTTCAACACTTCTCGCCGTCCCAAGACACGCCGAACAACGCAACATTGTTTTATTCTCATCCACTCCCAAAAAAGTATCATATTTTTGGCAATAAAAGGGAAGAGTATTCGGCATAAAGGTCCTCATACCCAAAAAGGGACAATCAAACGGACAATTTAATGTCTCTTCTGATAAATTCACGGTACTCATGGCAAATATGCTAATTTATTTTTGAAAAAAAATCAAGGAACTTACAACAGAGAGCCTAAAACACAATCACACCGGCTTCCTTTAAAATACACCCTCATTTCAATTAAAATACGAGCTCTGTCTTTTATTTGACATCTGCTTTGGGATCTGCCGATCGATTGAATTCAAATGTCAGAACATTTAAATCCTGCAGACATGTCACATCCGAATCGGTTTTCCAAACACTGTTTTCTTTTTGATAAACAACCTCTGTGTCATTAATTTTAAACGAATCAGGCATTCTCCAAGCAGCCTCAACAATGCTTCGGCAAACATTTTGCGGAACTTGACTTATTTCAAGGCCGAAATAGCCGGGAGTTTCACTTTGATAGGCCCTGAGAGAATACCCGCTTCTTGTATGAGAAGGAATATTTCCAAAAGACAAACGAACAAGATCACTTGAGAAAAATTGAGAAGACACATCTATCACATAAGTGCTGAGCTCTGAAATCGTCTCATTGGCCCACATTTTATGAACGGCATATCGATACCCCGCAATACCCCCTAAAGAAAGGATCCCGACCAAAGATAAAACAGCCAACATTTCAAGTATACTCCGTCCGGTTTCTGCCGAATGTTTCCTCTTCCTCCGTTGATGAGAAGAACAAAGTTCTTTGAAAAAAAAATATAAATTTTCAAAGAAAGAATAAAAATTTTTCTCTTTACCCTTAGAGCAACGGGAAGAAAGAACAAAATCAGAGGAATGCACACTCAATGACGCTTTAGAACGAGATTCGCTTTGCTTATGTGTTTTTGAAGACCGTGCCACCTTTCCCTCTTTTTTTGAAGGAACCCTTTTTGACTTCTTAGAATGCAACCTTTTGTGCTCAACAACCATAACAAAACATCCTTATTGATAAGAGTATTTCACGGTATCTTTTTTAATTATAATCATTATTTTTATAAAAAACAATCACTTTATTTAATAAGGGAAAAATACACGCTTTTCTATGTACAATAAGAAGTTCCGAACACGCTATTTTCTATAAAAAAAAAGACCGTATAAAACGGCCTTTTTTTTGAAGGTTTGAACCCTAACGGGAGTAGAATTCGATAACCAAATTCGGCTCCATTTGAACGGCATATGGAATATCCGCCAATTTCGGAACACGAACAAACTTTCCTTTACCTTCTTTGGCATCAACTTCCATATAATCGGGAACTTCACGTTCGGTTGAAGCCAAAGCATCAATAACCAAAGCCATTTCTTTCGCTTTGGAACGAATGGAAATCTCATCTCCCGCCTTAACTAAATAAGAAGGAATATCCACTTTCTTACCGTTTACCAAAACATGTCCGTGATTGACAAACTGACGAGCGGCAAAGACAGAAGGAACAAATTTCATTCTGTAAACGACAGAATCCAAACGAGTCTCTAAAATACCGACCAAGTTTTCAGAGCTATCCCCTTTACGACGAATAGCCTCGGCATAATATTTCCGGAGTTGCTTTTCGGAAACATTTCCGTAAACACCCTTTAATTTTTGTTTTGCATGCAACTGAACAGCATAATCCGTCGGCTTTTTACGATTGGCGCCGTGTTGACCCGGACCATAATTACGTCCTTTGTTGATCGGACTTTTAGCTTTTCCCCACAAATTTTCACCCAAACGGCGATCAATTTTAAATTTTGAGCTTAATCTTTTAGACATTGTTTTCCTTTCTTTGTTGTTGTCTCCGATAGTTTTGACCGTCTGCCAAAACGTGGTTTCGAGCATATCTCGTCCCCCGCATTTCGAAGAGTGGGTTTACTTTACAGTATTTTTCTATAAATGTCAATTATTATTTCCACCCGGTATCAAGCAAAATCAAAGGGCCTACTCATTCTCCTTTGGTTGTTTTTCTTGAATGGCCTTTCCGATATTAAATAAAACTGTTTTGAGATTCGGATCCTCAATGTTTTTGAGGCGTTCTTGCAATTGCTTTAATTTCTGAGGAGAAAGGGATGGTTTTGTTGCCTCTATCGAGGGCGTTTTTAAAAAAAGAGCCCCCTGTCTCACCTTAATCCGAGAAACGGCCGGATATCCGAAAAAAACATTAACCCGTTGAATAACCCGTTCTTTTTGATGTTCCAGCAACATAGCAAAAGCTCCTCCGGCCGCCTTAACATATAAAGTTCCGTTGATTCTCGAATCCTTTTCAAAAACCAATTTTTCCGGACGTATTCCACGAGACAAATCAAACCCGACAATATCTTCCCAATAAGTAATAACATCCACTCCGGCGAAGCCTCTTTTTCCCAAGATAGGTTTTGTAATTTGCCGGATTTCATACGTTAACGTATTCAATCCTTCATAATTACGGCGATGATCACTTTCCTTTTTTGAGTTTGACATATTTTTACATCTTTCGATCATCGGCAAACCGATTCATAAAAGAATCGTGAAAAGCCTGATAACGATTTTCTTCAATAGCCGAGCGAATTTCTTTCATCAAGTCTTGATAAAACCAAAGATTATGAGTGGTTAACAACATACTCCCCAAAATTTCACCGCACCTGAACAAATGGTGAATATATCCTCTCGTATAATTTCGGCACGCCGGACAAGAACAATCACGATCAAGCGGGGTATGATCATCCATATGACAGGCATTTCTCATATTTAAAACCCCTTGTCTGGTAAAAGCCTGTCCCGTTCTGCCGGATCTTGACGGCATGACACAATCAAACATATCGACCCCTCTTAAAACAGCTCCGACCAAATCTGTCGGACGGCCGACCCCCATCAAATAACGGGGTTTATCAAGAGGCAAAAAGTCCGGTGTATAATCCAAAACGGAGAACATGGTTTTTTGACCCTCCCCAACAGCCAATCCTCCGATGGCATATCCATCAAAACCAATCTCAATAAGGGCTTGAGCCGACTGCTTGCGAAGATCCTCAAACATGCCCCCTTGAACAATACCGAAAATACCGTATCCATCCCGATCCTTAAAAGCCTCTTTAGAACGCTTCGCCCATCGCATGGAACGTTCCATAGAGGCTTTTACAACCTTTTTTTCGGCCGGATATTTCACACACTCATCAAACGCCATTGTAATATCCGCATCCAACAAATATTGAATTTCCATCGATCGTTCCGGAGAGAGCATGTGTCGGGATCCATCTAAATGGGATTGAAAAGAAACCCCCTCTTCCGTTATTTTTCTAAGTCCCGAAAGGCTCATCACCTGAAACCCGCCCGAATCCGTCAAAATAGGACCCATCCAATTCATAAAACGATGCAGACCTCCAAAAGAGGCAACCCGCTCGGCCGTCGGACGCAACATAAGGTGGTATGTATTCCCCAAAATAATCTCGGCTCCCGTGCTTTTCACTGTTTCCGGCATCATGGCCTTTACCGTTCCGACCGTGCCAACCGGCATAAAGGCAGGAGTCTGGACGGTACCGTGCGCCGTGATCAGTTCTCCTCTTCTGGCTTTATTTTCTGTGGTTTTCAAATTAAATTTTAACATGGACAAAATATTCTTTCTGTGCTATAAGACGTTCTAAATCGTATTATTTCTAACATAAAGCAGGCAAAAAAACAAATGAAAAAAGAAGAATTGGAAGCTCTTTTAAAGGCAGAACGAGACGAATCAACGTTTTGGGGGAATGTTTTTGGATTATTTTGGGCTGTTGTCATTGCTCTGTTTATCAGATCCGTTGCTTTTGAACCATATAATATCCCCTCCAGCTCAATGGTTCCGACTCTGTTGGTCGGTGATTATTTATTTATCTCAAAATATCCCTATGGGTATTCAAAACATTCATTTCCCTTCTCTTTACCGATCATTCCGAAAGGACGTGTTTTTGAAAAAACACCTCAAAGAGGAGATGTCGCCATTTTTAAAGAACCCGTTCATAATTCCGTCGACTATATCAAACGAGTCATCGGGCTTCCGGGAGACACCGTTCAAATGAAAGAAGGTCGTCTATATATCAATGAAAAGCAGGTTCCGAGAACCTATCTTTCAAGTGAAACTTACACTAATGAAAAAAAAGAAACACATCTCTTTAAAAAATATGCCGAAACTCTGCCAAACGGCGTCACTCATTTTATTTATGAATTATCGGATGATCTGCAACAAGACAACACTCCGCCCATTTTTGTACCGGACGGATACTATTTTATGATGGGGGATAATCGTGATAATTCATATGACAGTCGGTTCTTCGGATTAGTTCCCGCAGAAAATTTAGAGGGCCGTGCCGAGTTTATCTTTTATTCAACCAACGGAAACGGTAATTTTTACGAATTTTGGAAATGGTCTGACTTTATTCGCAAAGATCGTTTATTTACAAGCATTGATTAGATGAGCAAAAAATGAGTATATCGGTATTTGATCTTTTAAAAAACGATTCTTTGTCTCGTCAGGTTTTAACTCTGGCTCATCATGGCCGATCCGCCAGTTATGAGCGCTTGGAGTTTTTGGGTGATCGCGTTATCGGGCTTATTGTTGCCGATTTACTGTATGAACGATTTTCCAAAGATAAAGAAGGGAAACTCGCCATTCGATTTACCGATTTGGTTCGAGAGGAGACGCTTGCCGATGTTTCTCGATTATTGGGGTTGCCGGATCAGTTAATTACGAACGAACCGGAGCTCCGACAAAACAATTCTATTTTGGCCGATGTTTGTGAAGCCTTGTTGGGAGCTCTGTATCTAGAAAAAGGCCTTGAGGCCGTTAAAGCATTTGTCAAACCGATTTGGGATCCTCTGATCGATCAAGAGCGAGAAGCCATAAAGGATTCTAAATCTGCTCTTCAAGAGTGGGCTCAAACACATCGAAAAAATCTTCCGATTTACACCATTTTGGAAAAAACCGGTCCGGATCACAATCCCTTTTTCAAGATTCAAGTCGAAGTGCGAAACATCGGGTTTGGAATCGGAAGCGGACACTCGAAAAAAGAAGCCCAACAAGAAGCAGCCCACTGTTTATTGAAAAAAATAGAAACAAAATCACCCCTCCCGAAAAAAGGATCAAAAGAATGAATTTACCTCTTCTTTCCGACCAACATTTTGCCTTTGTCGCCGTTTTAGGAGCTCCCAATGTCGGAAAATCGACATTAGTCAATCGACTGGTCGGATCAAAAGTTTCCATTGTATCCCCCAAAGTTCAAACGACCCGTTCACGCATTCGAGGCATTTTGGTTGAGGGAACAACACAATTGGTTTTGGTAGACACACCGGGTATTTTTAAAGCCGGAAGACGATTCGATCGGGCCATGGTTGCTTCGGCATGGACAGAAGCTGAAGAATCAGATATTCGGTTGTTGATCGTTGATGCCAAAAGAGGAATTGATAAAGAAACAGGTCTCATTCTTAAAAATCTTTCAAAAAATCAAACGAAATGCTTATTGGCAATCAATAAAATTGACCTGATTCCCAAAGATCGATTGTTGCCTCTGATTAAAGAGTTGGACAAAGTCGGCCTTTTTACGGAAATTTTTCTCATTTCCGCACAAACGGGAGAACAAGTCGAAACACTGAAACAAGCCCTTTTAAACAAAGCTCCAAAGGGATTTTGGATGTTTCCGGATGATCAACTCTCTGATTTACCCAATCGCTTATTCGCAGCGGAGATCACACGAGAAAAACTGATGATGCGTCTTCAAAATGAATTACCCTACACGATTGCCGTTGAAACAACAAGCTGGCAAGAACAAGAAAAAAGTATTCGTATCGAACAAACCATTTTTGTTTCCAGAGACAGTCAAAAATCTATCGTTCTCGGGAAAAACGGATCCATGATTAAGGCAGTCGGATCCGCGGCAAGACGAGAATTAGCCACCCTATTCGACAAACCGGTTCATTTATTTTTATTTGTAAAAACAAAAGAAAACTGGGCTGAGGATCCGGCTCAATACACGGCATGGGGTCTTGATTATAATGTTTAGACGTTAAGAGAGATCACAATGCCTTCCTTTAAAACAGAAGAAGCATTTGTTTTAAGTTCAAGGCCGTTGGGAGAACGATCTCACATCGTTAGCTTAATGACGGCCGGACAGGGTCGCCATTTGGGTGTTTTGAATAAAAAAAAAGCACCGGAACAAGGCACTTTTGTTCAAGCTCGTTGGCAAGCTCGTCTCTCGGATCAGATGGGGACTTACTACTTAGAAGAAACCTCCCCCTTTTCTCTCAGATATCTGGAGGACAAAGAACGATTGTGTTGTCTTATGAGCCTTTGTTCTCTCATGGATCTAACACTCCCCGAACGTCAACCCTTTACGGAATTATATGAAGAAATGTGTTTATTCCTCGGAAAATTAGATGAGCGTGATTTTATGATTCATTATATTTTATGGGAAACCCACCTTTTAAAAGCCATCGGCTTTGGATTGGATTTATCTCGTTGTGCGGGGGGCGGGAATCCTGACAATCTGGCTTATGTTTCACCCAAAACGGGACGGGCCGTCAGCTTGGAAAAAGGAGAACCTTATAAAGAGAAGCTTCTCCCCCTGCCTGCTTTTATGACAAAATCGAATTCTTCTCAAGAAACAACCCTAACGGATGTGATAAACGGATTAAAATTAACAGGCTTTTTCTTATCTACTTACGCCCTCGGGAAACAACTCCCCAATGCTCGCATCCGATTGGCCGATCTGTATCAGAAAAAGAATCGTTGACAAGAATTTCTGTTTCCTTGTCTAATTTTTATCCTCCTTTTTCTCGGGATCAATAACATTAAAGATCTTAATGTTTGCCTTTTTATCATGATACGCCAACTCTAACCAATCCGGTAAATCTTCTGTTTCATAATAGACGGCAAAATGGAATGTAAAGAAAAGATCTGTTTGCATTTCTTGAGTTATCCGACTTTCAAAAAGATACCGAAAACATCTCGGATTAGCAACATAAAGTTGTTTTATATTGCGTTCGGTCAAAATTCGATGTGCCGCCTCAAAAGGCGGACGATCAAATTGAATGGCGAACAGATCTGTAATTCCGGCCACATTTGTGTGATAAGGTCCGGAGAAAAGAGGTCTTTTCGTTTTCCATAAAATTTCCGGAGAAGAGAATAAATCCACAAATAATCCTCCTTGATTTTTTGTATCCTTCAAAAATTGAATAACATCCTCGGTGGGACTACACGAAAAAGACTCATCCTCGGGATGATTTTCTTCCATTTCCTGTATCAATTTTTCCTCTTCCGTCAAATTATTCTCTTGTTCGGCCTTAATTTCCTGATCAAAAGCCTCTTTTAAAAAAACCGGAACGTCAACATTGGGATTATTTTTATATTCTGCCCGATAATAATTAACCCCTATACCGGAAAGCCTTGAAAGAAGGGCCTCCCCCTTAAAACAAGTTCCCAAAAAAAGAAAGGTATATAAGACAAAGAAGAGCGTTCTTTTAAACGAATATTCTCGCGGGAAAAAGACCAATCCGAGATAATAAGAGGCCAACAAAAGAAAAAACGCATGAACACTGATACCGACTCGAAGATGATAGATCACAATGAGCGTGTAAAACAATAATCCGACGGAACACAACAAAATAATCGGCGTTTGTTTTTCTCGAGGTCGTAAGCAACAAAAAGAAAACATTCCGATTCCTAAAACAATCGGGAAAAAGGCATAAATAAGAAGGGGAATCCAACTTTCATAAAGCGGAGCCATCTCAGAGACGCGACTGACCCAAAAATGATATAAGAAGGGTTCAGCCATCGGAGTTAAGAGAATAGGCAAAAACGGTATAAGCGCGCAAATATAAAGAGAGGCGACCACTCCCCCATAAATAAAACGTCTTAACCGTGTTGTTTTAATTTTAGCGAAGAATAAAGAAAGAAGGATAAGAGCTACCGCATTTAAACTTCCTAAAATGACATGAAACAAAGAAAAGCGATAAAAATCCAACACCCAAAACCCGGCCATCGGATGATCAAAAGACAGTGCAACGGAAAGAGTACAAACATAAGAAAGAGAAAAAAGAATGGCCGGTTTTAAAGATCGATTAAAAAACAACCATCCCCAAACAAACGGAAGCAAAATCAAATAACTGATAATAAAAAATTCGGCCGTAATCCAAGTTCCTAAAGCCGTGATCATACCGGCACCGATCATCAAAGTAAGTTTTTGAGGGAATAAAAAGAAACGTGCCGTTAAAGCCAGCGCCCAAATAAGAAGGGCAAAATGAAAAATATGATGATCATAATAACCAATACTTCCTTGTCCCCATCCATATCCGGCCACAAGGCCAAAAATGATAAAAGAGGCCAGAGCCAATTTCGGTGTTAAATAGCCCCGAACCGCATATATATATCCCATAACGGCCAAAAGCATAACGACAAGAGGCATAAAACAAGCCATAATTTCAAGAGCTTTTGATAACCCCCAATTAGGAATAAAGGGCCATGCCCCCATATACCCGATCCAATCTAAAGGCCTCGTCCAATGCATTTCATGACCGAACGGATAATTTTGTCCGGCCATTAAAATCTCTTTAAAAGGAAATCCGGCAGCACTCCATTCTTGAATACGAACAAGTCGAATCCAGACATCCGTTGAAAAACCGGTCACATAAAAAGGGATATATACCCCCACCGTAATCAGCAAAATTAACCAAATAACCGAACGATAACTACGAAACATACTTCATTCCCTTTTAAATAAAAACTAAAAACTTAAAATATAATCTAATGTGATATCTTCTTATCTTCGGAAGGCGAACGATATCTTAAATACTGCATTCTTCGAACTTCCTTTCGAGCTTTTGAAACCGTATCCAAAATCAAGGCCATCGCCAAACTGACTCCACCGCAAAGCGCCAATCCGACGGACAAGATTGTTGTCGGAATACGCGGAACCAATCCGGTTTCCAAATAATGAATAACAACCGGTATTCCGGCCAAAACAGACAAAAGGAATAAAACAATCGATCCCACTCCAAAAAAAAGTAAAGGACGCTCTTCCTTAATTAAAGAAGCAATCATTTTTAAAATTCTCCAACCATCTTTAAATGTAGACAATTTACTGAACGATCCTTCCGGTCTGGCGTAATAAGGCGTTTCATAATCCATAACGGGCAACCGCATGGAGGCGGCATGAACAGTCAATTCCGTTTCAATTTCAAACCCTCTGGAGTTGGCCGGAAAAGATTTTACAAATCGCCTTGAAAAAACGCGCAATCCCGAAAGCATATCGTTTGTTCTTTTCCCGAAAAACAGATGAACCAACCGTGTCATCAGAATATTTCCAAACTTATGACCGGCTCGATACGTCTCTTCTTCTACCGATTTTCTAACCCCCGTCACCATATCCAAATCTTCTTCCAACAATCGCTCAATCATAGCCGGAATACTCGCCACATCATAAGTCGCATCTCCGTCAATCATCACATAAACATCCGCCTCTATATCGGCGAACATTCTTCGGACAACGCTTCCCTTCCCTTGATGACGCTCAAACCGAACAATGGCTCCGGCCTCCTTTGCGATATGCGCCGTTTGGTCGGTGGAATTATTATCATAAACATATACATCCGCCAAAGGAAGATACTTTTTACAATCCGAAACAACCTGAGCGATAGAGGTTGCTTCATTATAACAGGGAACCAAAATAGCGACTTTCATAATAACCTCCTTATTTATCAATAATAAATTCTTCCTGATAGATAATATAATCCAATACATCTTGAGGAATATCTTTTACATAGAGCGTTTCCAACTCTCCTTGCTCATTCACGGGACAAAGGTAGAAAAAGGACATGGGAGACTCCTTCAACAAATTAGGTGTCACTTTCCTGTCGAAAAGTGATGTTTCAATTGCTTTACAAGAAAGATTCAACCTTATGATAATCGGGTTATAACTCAATGCCTCCAAAAAACCAAAAATAAATACTTGTTGATTCGGATTAGCAAAAATCTTTTTTAATTCTTTTTGAAAACCCTTTTCCTTCAAAATAGAACCGGCAAAAGCAGAATTATCATATTGCATAAATCTTGCCTTTGTCTGCCACTGAGGGATAACAAAAGCCGTTGGCCTTCCGTCTAAAATGACAACGGCATCATCCGGAATCAAAGGATCTTCGACCGAAACAATCTTTGAGGGATCCGCCTTTTTGAAATAAAATCGATATTGTGTCGGAATAAACATAAAAACAATCACAAATAAACCGAGGGAAAAAAATCCGTCCGATGATTTCAATAGCTGTTTCCCATATAAAAAAACGAGTAATACAATTCCCGATAGCAGATTAAACGGAATCAAATATCGAACAACCGTTGTCGTCATCAACCAAACGACATAAATCCATAAAGTCAAAACAACCAAGAAAAAAGAAATTTTGGCATTCGGAATATTCTGACGAAAATTTCTAAAACAAAATCCGATTAATGTAAAAATAACCAATAGATAAGAAATCAGCAACGGAAGAGTTATCTTATTATCAAAATGGTGATACAATCCATCAACTTGAAACACACCAAACGGCAAAAATAAATACTGCCAAATCGATTGCGGCAAATACGAATTTTCTCGTACATTTTCCTTAATGACAAAATCCGATTGGAAAAGAGCATTCAACCACGGATAAACCGGATTTTGAAAAGCCTCATGGAGTTTCATCATCCAAAATCCGTTAGTTATCAAAAAGCCAATAAGGAGCCCGCCTGCAACAATCAATCCGCTTTTCCAAAAAGAAGGAATCAACTTGGCACAAATGAGACACGTTAAAAAAAGAGCAAAAACATGAGGGACGGCCGTCATTTTTAATCCAGCACAAACACCTAACAAAAATCCCCCCGTCATCAACTTCCAAACAACGGGCTTTTGATCCTTAAACCATGAAGAAAGAATAAAATAAAGTCCACCCATATAAAAAACGGACATGTTAATTTCATTTGTTGTCGATCCGATCTGAGAAACCAGATCATATCCGATAACACCGAAAACGAAGGCACACACAATTCCCAATTTTTGAAGTTTTGTCTGAGACGGGAAGACCAAAAGCAATATCTTAAAAAAGATAAAATACAAAATGCCCAACCATAATCCTTCGTAAGCAGATAAAACAAAGGGATAATTGTTAAAGAATAACACAATAAAATAAACCGGAACTTCCAATAAAGGATTAAAATATGAATTAACATAAGCAGGTGCCAAATGATAAAAAGTCGTTCCCGTTAAAAAAGCATAGCCGTTGTAATAATGATAATTAGAAAAATCCCACACAATCTCATGCGGGAAAATAACGGAAAGAGCTACTCCCAATAGAATAAAAGCAAAAAAAACTTTATAACCGATTTTCATACTACTCCTTATTAGATTTAAAGGCAAAGTGTTTGAGCATCAAATAACTATTAACAACCACGAGAATCTGCGCAATAAACTGAGCCAGATAGGGATTGAGTAATACAATATGAACCAATATGTACAACAAAAATACATTCAGCAAATAGCTTATTCCCCAAGATAAAAGGCATCGAATATATTCTCGAATATAATTTCCGGACGTCACAAAAACAAATATCTTTTGCGTCCAATAACTATTCAACGATGACAGGATAAAAGACAAAAACAAAGACAGTTGAGGATACCGTTCATCCCCGATCCATAAAAATAAAGCATACAGGAGATATGAAATAACCGTATTATATCCCCCCACCAATAAAAATCTTAATTTTTCCGGGAATCGAATCCAAAAAGAAAATAAAAATTGATATGCTTCTTGTATTTTATTCATGCTCTAGAAGATACTTTTTTTTTTGATTATCGTCAATCTTTTGATTGCGTTTTTTTAAAAAAAAAGTATACTTAAAAACAAAGAGTGGAATATTGTTATGGATCAAAAGTTTAAATTATTATTGGTTTCATGTTGTGCCCCTTGTTCCATTGGTGTGATTCATAAATTACATCAAGACCACGTCAATTTTACGGTTTTATTCTATAATCCGAATATTCGCCCTTTTGATGAATATCAAAAACGAAAAGAGGAGAACAAACGTATTTGTCAAGAACTAAATGTTCCTTTTGTAGAGCTGGAATATGATCCCGAAAACTGGTCAAAAGCCACACAAGGTCTTGAAAATGAGCCGGAAAGAGGAAAAAGATGTGAGGTCTGTTTTCAACTCCGTCTATGTAAAGCCGCAAAATACGCCCTTCAACACGGGTTTACCCATTTTACATCCGTTTTCGGAATCTCTCGTTATAAAGATTTTGATCAGGTCTGCCGTGTGGCACAAGCTGTTTCCGATCAATTTAATCTACCCTATGATATGACCAATTGGCGTAAGGGGGGATTGGCCGAGCAAACAATCAAACTCGCCAAAGAAAAAAATCTTTATAAACAAAATTATTGCGGTTGTAAACCTCGTCCCTCAAAATCCCCTGATTGAAAGACAACTATTCCGTGATATGGGCATCTTTTAAAATACTTGTCCACCTTTTACTTTGTTGCGGGGTTAATTTTTCTTTTGAAGCATATTGTATCACACAAACAAATGCGGGATAATCCACCAACTTAATCAGATTAAATTTTTTATTTTTTTCAAAATTAACTTCATATAACGCCGTTTTTTCGTCTTTGGAAAGCGTTTTTAGGTGAGAAGAAGCACGAGAAATTCGTTTTTCCAATTCTTCAAAAGAAGGAGAAAGTGCATTTTTGCCCATACATTGAACTGTCACCAATTGAGACCATTGATCCTCTTCCACGTTTTCTCCCGTCAGACCATACTCCAACAGCCAATTGTCCTTATTTTTACTTGCAAAGACGGAAGACCATTGCGGATCCAAATCGATCTTGACGCGTGCCGAGAGATTATTTTTTAATGCTTTTGATTTTTTTAAATAAGCCTCTTGTTGATCATTCAACAAACGAATCTTTTTCTGAAAAATAAGGATCTCCTCGCTCGGGAAAGTTTCCTGCTTCATCGCCGTTTGATAAACAGCTAAAGCTTCCGAAAACTGATCGTTAACGGCATAAATATCTCCTAAAACGCCATAGGCCTGCCACTGTGTCGGAAACCTGTCAATCGCCTTTTTTAAAATAAGCTCTCCCTTTTTATAGTCATGCGCCAAAGTATAAGAAATTCCCAACATATAATAAGTATCGTAAAAATCGGGATCTTCATCCAAAGCCTTCTTAAAATACAAGGCGGCTTGCTCATAATCTTCACTTTGGTAAGCCCTCATACCGCTCGTAAACGCACGCTCGAACGAAAAATTATCAGCACGCCCGATACCGACATAAAAAAAGAAAAGCAAAGAAACAATAAAATATTTCAAAAAGGGCATTTTCTTTATCTTCAACCAAAAGTATAAAATAAAATCTAAAATAGAATCTACCAAATGCTCATTTGTTTAAAGAGAATTTAATCGATTTTGAACTTTCTCGATTGCATCAAAAATTTCATCGGGATAATCCACGAATTCAATATAATCAACTTTATCTTGATTGAGCGTTCCTTCTTGGAGCATGTTTAAAATCAATTCCTGCATAGGTTTCCAAAAATTATTGAAATTTAAAAAAATCATAGGTTTTTTTTCGATTTCTTTTTTTTGAATCGTCACGGCAAATTCAGAAAGCTCATCTATTGTCCCCCAACCACCGGGTCCGATTAAAATAGCATCCCCCAATTTCATCATCATAAATTTTCGTTCGGCAAAACTATCAACAACCGTAATTTCTTCCGGACTAAAAACAGATCGATCTCGACATTGTAATTCTAAAAGCTTGGGTGTTGTGATTCCGATAACCTTTCCGTTTTTGTTGCGAACCCCCTGAAAGGCGCTTCCCATCATTCCCTCATCGCCAACGCCATAGACCATTGTAATTCCATTTTCGGCCAATAATTCCCCTACTTGTCTCATAGGAGCATGATGAACGGAAGCTACTGATCCTGAAGCACTTGCCCATACCGTAATTGCCTTAATTTTCTTCATTTTTCCTCTTTCAATATATCACAATACACACATTTGATTATTGAACTATACTGAGATTATTTTTATTTTTCAACAAAAAAAAGTTGATTTTTTTTTAGAAACACCGATATTATAGTCACTCGGAGAAAAAAATGGATATCGCAGCACTTTTTAAAATTTCACATGGGGTTTATTTGACAGGAGCCAGAGAAGAAAACGGTCGTCTTGTCGGAAGTTGTATTGATGCGGTCATGGTCGTTGAGGCAGATCCGTACCAAATAGCCGTCAGCCTTTCAAAAAAATCATGGACATGTCAAACGCTTCTCAAGACAAAAATGTTTACTCTTTCCGTTCTGCCGGAAGACGCTTCTTTTGATCTTATTCGTCGTTTCGGATTTGTTTCATCACAGCATGAAAACAAATGGGATAATACTCCGCATGAAATAAAAAATGGCTTGCCTTTTCTCAAAAATGCCGTTGCTTGTTTAATTGCTCAAACGAATAAAATAACGGAAACAAGCAATCATTTCATCTTTCTGTGCGATGTCCGAGATGTTTGGGCGGGGACCATGAATCCACCGCTGACATATGCCGATTATCAACAAAAAACAAAACAACAAGAAAGGAAAAAAACAATGACTGAAAAAAAATGGGTTTGTACAATTTGCGGATATGTCTATGACGGAGATGTTCC
>CALXPF010000012.1 GCA_944390205.1 uncultured Alphaproteobacteria bacterium | reverse complement strand
CCGTTCACATCCGCTTCCGGTTGTAAAGTACCCATCCGGACACGTTTCTAGTACACATTCTTCTTTTTGCCAATCCCCAAAAAAGCCTGCTTCACATGAGGGCGTATCCATCCAGTTCTCCGGCAGATTAGGATCTTCAGAATTCGCATATCCGCACAGGCGGTTGACTTCTTCATTGCTTCCGGCAGAAGTCGGGCAACACATATACGAATCAGTCTCTTCGGAATAAAATGAATTCATTCCGCATTTGGAACAAACAGAATCTATATTTTCAGCATAATCAAGAATCAACCCATCGCAGGAATAACAATTCCCTTCATATCCCATAACCTGACCACTCGGGCAGGCATCGACGCACTTGGCCGTTAATCCGCCTTCATAATAAACTTGTCCCTCCGGACATTTCCCGTCCGGCACCGGTTCTTCCGGATTATTCGGTTCTTCCGGTGTTGTTCCTCCGCCACCCGTTCAGGAAGAAATTGCACAATTAGGGCCTAAGCATCCTTGAAGTGTTTTATAAAATTCAAATGCCATCACATTATTTCCGGACGAACAAACTTGACTGCTACTGAGCCCCTCAACAAAGTCGCCATCTTCCCAAAAAACGACATTGTTAATCGTCATGGTTGTCGGCGCTTTCCAACCCAACTCCAAAATTTGTCTGCAAACAGTATCCGGAACTCGCCCTATCTCCAAGACAAAATACCCAATATATTCATTATTGTATCCTCTCAGTGAATAATTAAATTTTGTCTCACTGGGCAAACTGTCAAATTTAGCGACTGCATTGCGATATCGCATCATAGGGGTTGCCACGTTAACCGAGTGAATATTTAACTCATTGATCGTCTCATTGGCACGATAGCGATCTAAAGCAAATCGATACCCCACAATCCCTCCGATAGACAACAAACCGGCAATCGCCAAAACACCGATTGTTTCTATCATGGATCGACCGGACTCACTCTTTTTAAATACCGACAACTTTCTTGAAAACATATTCCTCTCCCCACAAATGCGGATGACACATAATCGATTGCATTATATAGGAGGTTATTTTTATTTTCAAGACATTTTATGCCGTATCATCCCGTTCAATCATTTTATCGCCGTTGTCTCCAAGAGATAATCTGCATTCCGCCCAAATACAATCCCGCCAACAAAAACGGAACAAAAAAATACAAGATTCTAAAAATAAGCAACGCCGCCAAAATGCCTCCCTTTTCTTGAAGAGTATGCGGATATAAATATAAAACAATACTTTCAAAAACACCCAATCCGCCCGGAACTTGTGTCATCAATCCCAAAATCTGAGCCACAAAAAAGACGATGAACATTTCACCGATCGACGCATCCACATAAAATCTAAAAATCGAATAAAAAACACAAAAAACCAACAAATTATCTAAAAGGGAAATCCCTATCTGTGAACAAGTCATTGACACAGAAGGCGAAACCAATCGATATCCCTTAATTCGGATCGAACGTGTCTTATAAACAACAAAATAACAATAAGCAACCAATGAAAAAACAACCAAAACTCCTCCGCCGTACAAAATATGTAAAGAAGGATATTGATCTAAAATCCCGACAAACAATTCCAACCCCAAAGCCAACACATAAACCAGACCCATACCGATCAAGATCGTCACCGTTTCAAAGCTCATCAACGTTAAAAGATCACCTTTTTTTAACCCGTCTCGACCATATAAAAAATATCGAACAGAACCGCCGACCATATAGGAATGTCCTGTCGTATTACTGATTCCAAACGCCGTACAAGCCGTTTTTAAAACCGTTTTATAAGGTAAACGCCGTCGAATATACCGAAATCCCAAAAGATCATATCCCGACAAAACCAGATAATCCAAACAGATAATTCCCAAAGTTAACCCCAAAATCCAAAACGGGGTCTCCTCTAACAAATGAATGACATGATCCAAACCAACCCGTTCAACTTCTTTGGCGATCAATAAAACCGCAATACCAAAGAAAAAAATACCAATCAGCTGGACCAGTCGATCAATCATTCCCCTCTCCTAAAACATAAAGGTGGCCCGCAAAGACGTCACGGTCGCCGTGCTCTGTTCCGTATCCGCTCCCGGATTGAGATAGAATTGTATATCCGGTGTCAATATCATAAATTCCGATATGCCGAAAGACCAATACGCCTCCACAACATTTTCATAAGCTCTTGTTCCTTCCCCGTTCACTTTTTTATTGAGCTTATTAAACGTTGCTGCCAATCCGATTTGATCCAAACTGTTGCGATGAAACGGGTTGTTATACACACCGCCGATGACATAGGACTGCTGAATACTGTTTGGAGAATGACTGGCGCCGTTAATGCGGGCAAACACCCCAAACTGACCAATGTTTTGAGACAGATTTAAACTCCATCCGTTGCTGTTTTGCGGTTGTTCCGGAACACTGGGCTGATTATAAAGCAACAAGCTGTATTCTCCCGTTCCCCACCCGTCAATTGTCGGCGTAAAGCTGATGCTTCCGAAACTCGTAAATCTTTTTTGATCAAACTGATCCGTTGTAATACGAGAGCCGGAAATGTTATGGGCATCTTGAAAACCAAATGATACACTCCACAAATCGTTTGGTGTCATTGTCACAAAAGCGCCCAAACTCGCACTCGGGTAGACATCACTGCCATTTTGCGATAAAGCATCGTTGATAAAGTTAATCTGTTGATTACTGTCATACGCCGTTCCGTCAAAATTATAGATCGGAAATTGACCCGCCGTCACGGACAACCAATTAAGAGCTCCGGGGAGTTGGTAGGTAAAGCTGAGTTGATCAAAATAATTAGCGTTTTTAGGATAGTCATTAACGGGATTAATCACAGAAATTCGATCTGCCAATGTATTTGCATTCATCCCCCAATATCGAACCGCCGTATAAGCCAGTTGCATAGAACCGGACCCATACGTATCAGATTGGAACATATCCCAATTAACCGTTCCGTAATACTGACTCTGCCATGGCGTTCCCTTTCCGTTCGGAGCCCCTCTTTGTCCCAAAAATGAAACATCAATCGTGTAGCTCAGACCTGTTTCTTGTTCTAATCTTTCCTTAAACAAACTGTATTTCTTGGCTAAGCTTTCTGCTTCTGCCGATCTTAATCGGGACCGCGTGTGCTCCTGACGCTCGCCCACCTCTTTTCGGGAAGAAGGCAAAGAACCCACTTGATCATCCGCCGTTCCGGCAAATACATTTCCCGCACTCAACATCAAAAAAAAGACGGCACATAAAAATCGACTCTGCTTCATAAAATCCCTCCTCATTGACAAGATATCCTTTAAATAGAGCGTTTCTCTTCGCTTTTAAAGGTATTCTAAAGACGAGGTCTTTTATGACACATCCCAATCAATTTTATTGAAACAAGGTCCCTAAGATTCCGGGGGCAATGGAGGTTAACGGATTAAATTGAACTTGCGGATGAGTGGGGGTTCCCTTGACTTCATATTTCACGCCGACCAATCCTCCGCCGACACCGTCTTTAAACAAGCCACCGATAACGGGAAGTCTCCCCGGCAAACTGTTGATGGCATATGCCGGAATAACAGAACCGCTTAAATCCAATGAAGATAAGCCTATTCGACCGCGAAACGTGAGACCCAGTGTCGTTCCGTAAGCAACGCTGTCCGACAAATACATTGTCTGGTACGGTGTTATTTCAAACGGTATTTGAGCTTTTTTAAATGTCAGTGGCTGACCTCTTATCCCATCCACAATACCTAAAATCGTCACGGCTTGAATAATAAAACCGGGATCTTTTAATTCAAATCGGCGAACATCTATCATCCCATGGAACCCACCGGAAGAAGGTTGAATTGCCTGAATATTTAATTTCCCGCCGAAAAATCTCTCCGTCACACCCAATCTGGATAACAAATCGCCCAAATCATCCGTAAAGCCCGTCAACATTTTACGACCCTGCTCGTACACAACACGCAATGGGCTTTTGGCATCCGCCTCAACAATAAATTCTTTCCAAAAATATCCCTGACGATTGAGTTTCAAAACAACATTTTTAAGCGGTTTATTCTCTGCCATTAAAAGCTGATCCAGCGCAATATCCGCTTCAAAATCGGGCGGTGCAATTTGTACATTCGGTATCTGAGAAACCCCGTCCGTCTCCTCTTTGTCGTTTTCTGGGGCACTTTTCAAACAAGGCATATCAAAAAGAGCCGTTAAATTTAATGCTTTTCCCTTTAATTGAAGCTTCATACTACCGTCATTCTTCTTTAAAAAGGATCCACTCAACTGATTAAAGGGCGCTTTGACCTCATGAAGGGAGAGCAAAAAATTCTCCCTCAAATCTAAGGATGCATCTACAATAACCGCCTCTTGATCTGCCGTTAATCGGGCAGAAAATTCCTCCAATTTATTTTGATCCGAAAGGTCTGCCTTAAACAACAAATTTCCCGAAACACCTTTGTCTTTCGTATACGAAATCGGATAAAGTCGCAATACTCCGTTCGTCAAATCAGCTTGTCCTTCTACCGCTATCCGATTTTGAAAATCTTTCATAATCTTCGTTTGGAAATTAAAAGATCCCTCATAGTATCCCTCACTTTCCGGAACAAGCTGTTTCAGTTGTTCGTGATCCAATGTTCCTTTTAATTCATAAAGGCTTTGAATTGTGCTCTCTGCCGTTTTTTGAAATGTCTCATCCCAACTCAGTTCTACGGGAATTGATTTTATCATCGCCGTTCCTGTTAACTTAAGGCCTTGATTTTGAACCGCGAGCGAAAAATCACCTTGTTCCACGGCCGTATCCGGCAGAGGCGTCGGGAAAACCCCGTCTTGAATATGAGCGTCAACAGAAACCCGAACCTGATCCGGCGTTAACGCTTCAATAAGCGGGAATGTCAAATTCAAAGAAACCGTCCCCGTTCCGCCGACCTGATCCGCAGAAAGACCAAACTCCTGAGCAAACTCTAAAGGCGGATAAGAAATTAACTCTATCGAATCGGAAACCGGACCCGCCGTTTCAAGTGTAATATTCGCTTTTGAGATGTCTTTTTGTAATTCCGTCAATAAAACATCCGCCTTTATCAATTTTGTGTTCTTTAAAATACCCGTATTTGCAAAAATTTCTACCTTGTCCGGATACAACAAAACGGTACCGCCCGCCTTCTCAACAACGGGCATCGCCTCCAAAAATCGAACGGAAACCCCCTCAAAAGAAACTTTTCCGAACAAATCAACCAATTCTGCTCCTTGAAAATAAAGTGTAAAATCCGAAACGGGAGCTTTCCCTTTTGACAAATTTTTTCGAACCCATTCATGAGCATCCGGCCCCAATGCCGATGGCCACACCGCAGGAACTTCTTCCATCGGGACCGACAAAACCCGAGCCTTTAAAACAGTTTTAATCTGAGATAAATCTCCCGTATCCAAAAACGATCCCACTCCGTCAACATTCAGTTGAACGGTTGCATTGATCCCCGTTTCCAACTCAATTCGAGATTGGTCCAGTTGAAAACTTTCCAAGCCGGAAGTTCCCTCCCCCTTTAATAAAAGAGATTTAACCGGATATATGTTGCTCAACGGCGCCGGCAAATTCACGGTTCCGCCTTTTTGAGATTCGACTTGAACCGTCAAAGAAGTCAACCCCTTCCTCATTTGCTCCCGTCCTTGAGAGAGGTCTACTTCTCCCGTCACCCGTCCCTTTAAAACCAGTTGTAAATCTCGAAACAACGGGTTCAGTCGAACCAAATGCGATAGATCCAGTTGTTGAAATGCCACTTCAAAAGAGCCTTTTCGGGTAAATCTGTTCAAACGAGCGTTAAGCGTCACTTCTATTTCTTCCTGATCAAGTAAAATCTTAACATCCGATGTCAACACACGATTTCTAAAACCCTCTCGTGCCCACAACAAATTGATTTGCGGAAAAACAATCTGACGATTAAATTTTTGATCATCCAAAACAATGCTGGCTTGATCCAATTCCAATCGCCCGAACTCTTGTAAAAAATGAATGAGCTGATCAACATCTTGAACTAAAATTCCTTCTGAGGCGCTTTTTATCTCTTCTTGAGAAGCAATCGGTTCTTTTATTTTTTGCTCAATATGATCCAATCCTTTTACGGCTTCCGTTGCTGTTTGTCGAGCTTCTTGAATCAGTGAAGATTCTGTCGTATTTGTATGATCCTCCGCCGACAGATGATCGTGTATGGTTTTATCCTGAATTAAAATTCGCCCGTCCGGATTGATAATCGCCCGCAACACCGCTTTTTGAATCATAACGTTGGTCGGCATATAATTAAATGTCAAGAGATGTCGGAGCCCGTAAGAAATCTCAACATGCGGTAAATCCAATAAAACACCGCCGTTTTCCTTTAAGACGGTCAAGCCCTCAATATCAATATGCAATAACCCGCTTCTTCGTCTTTCCGCCTTCAAAAAAATACGATCCGTTCGAATAGTGAGACCCGCCTCCTGAGGAATAAAATAATGAGATAACTCCGGAACCAAAAAATCCAAATTAAGCGGTGCAACGCTTAACCGCCAAAACAACAATCCGAATAAAACAATCACAAAAGCTAAAAATATCTCTATGCTCACAACAACCGTTTTAATCGTCCGTTTGGATATATGAAAAATCTTTCTATACGGCATAATAATTCTCTCCCCCGCCCAGTATAGTTAAAACGCCATAACAAATCAAGCCCGACAAAAGCGGAGCCAAAATCCATGAAACGACGATAACTCCCAAAATTTGTGTCTTTAATCCGTATCCCCCCTTGGCAAAAGAAATTCCGACAATCGATCCCACAACCGCATTTGATAACGGAACGGGAACCAACGGAAACGAGGGAAGAGACAGCCCTTCTAAAAAAGAAGAAATCTGTTCACTGGAAAATAAAAATAAAATAAACGCACCCGTAAACACGGCGATTAACGCCTCAATCGGTGATAACGGAAACAAATCTCTGGAAATCGTTTGGATGACACGCCGATCTGCCTGACAAAAGCCCATACTGACCGATACCGCAACAATAAACATCAAAAAAACAGAGGGCATGATATTGCTATCCACAAACAATCCCGCAATTCCCGCAATGTTATTGGCCCCAACCGCATATGCCGCAAAACAACCAGCTACAATCAATGAAAAACGAACGTATTGATCCCGATATAAAATCCCAATCGGATGTATTCGTAAATATACTTTAACCCCTTTAAAAAATAAAAAACCAATAACCCCCGCCAAAATAGGAATATAAAACCATGCCGAGACCGTCTGCCGAACCAAATTCATCGGCAAATCCGCACCTTGATATATCCCAAAACCGATCATGGCTCCCAAAGACGTTTGCGTAATGGAAACCGGTATTTTTAAATAAGTTAATCCATACAACACCAGTCCGGCCGACAGCGTCACCGTAAAAGCATCTTGAATATTCGTCAACGGGGCAAAACTTGTCACCGTCTCCAATGTACCGTATCCGCTGATAAAAACGCCCAAAAATAAAAAACCGACCGATAAAATAACCGCCTTTCGGAACGAAACCATCCGCGTCCCTACCGCAACCCCGAACAAATTACATAAATTATTGCGTCCGAGCGACCATCCTAAAAATATAATTGCGATAACGGATAAAATAATCATAACGTATGTTTCACCGACATAATAATCAATCCGTCCGCCGTATCCTCAGCCATATCGGAAATTTTTTCAATCCCGTAAATAAATTGTTTCAACTGCAATTGACGCGCCAATGACAAAGAAGACTGAAAAACAATCTTTTTAAGTTCGACCGCTTCCAAATCAACCTGATGCTCCAAAACATACACCTTTTGAACAAACCGGTTCACATCCTGCCCCGAAAAAAAAGCCTTAACCCCATCAATCAAGGCAGAGACACAATCCAAATTCGTTTGAATCATGTTTGTCAATCCCGCTTTTAGAGAAGACGGTATTTTTGTCTGTTCAACGGACAGTAAAATCAGATCATCTTCATATTTGTTGATAATATGATCACACCCCTCTAACAACTTTAAAATATCCGAACGCATATCCGGTAAAATCATATGAACATAAAGCTGATTTGAAATATCTCGTCTTAAAGAATCATTTTTGGCTTCAAACGAGCTGACTTGATCCTTCAAAGCCGAAAATCCCTCTTTGACGCCTTCTTGAAAATAACAAGATAATGCTTTTGAAAATAAAAATCCGCCTTGAATAATATTTAACAAAAAATCCGTTATTTGAATTTCCAAAGCCCGCGTCTTTTTAAATAAAATAAATGAAGGCTGTTCCGAAATCATCAAATGCTCTTTAAAAGGCTCCTTCTCTTGTGATACGGCTGTCTCATCTTGAGCCATCTGCTCCCTCCTTTGTTGATCGAGATAATTGTGCCAATGAGGCGCGCATAAACTCATTTAAAGAACCATCCAAAACACCGCTTGTATCCGATGTTTCATAACCGGTTCTTAAATCTTTAACGAGCTGATAGGGTTGTAAAACATAAGATCGAATTTGATTCCCCCATCCGTTATCGCCCTTGGACGCATCCAACGCGCCTTGAGCTTCTCGTCTTTTTTGCATTTCTCTTTCATACAAGCGAGACCGAAGCATATTCCACGCCTCATCTTTATTTTGGAACTGCGATCGCCCCGTCTGACTTTGGACAACAATTCCGGTCGGTAAGTGTGTAATGCGAACAGCGCTTTCCGTTCTGTTAATGTGCTGACCGCCGGCACCGGATGCACGGAACACATCAATTCGACAATCTGCCGGATTGATATCTATTTGAATGCTGTCATCTATAACCGGATAAACACCGACAGAGGCAAAACTCGTATGTCTTCTGGCATTTGAATCAAACGGAGAAATACGAACCAAACGATGAACACCGCTTTCAAACTTGAGCCAACCGTAAGCGTTTAATCCCATTATTTTTAATGTCGCCGATTTAATGCCGGCTTCTTCTCCGACACTTTCTTCCAATTCAATAACCCGATACCCGTTCTGCTCCGCCCAACGGGTATACATCCGTCTCAACATGTCGGCCCAATCTTGAGATTCGGTTCCGCCGGCACCTGCGTGTATTTCCAAAAAGGCATCATTCTTATCCGCCGGCTCGCTCAACAAACTCTCTAATTCTTTTTCTGCCAAAACCGGTTCCAACTTTTGAAAACTCTCTTCCGCCTCCGCCAACAAATCCGGCTCATTTTCGCTCTCTGCCAATAAAATGAGTTCATACCCATCCGCTATTTGTCTTTCCAACTCAGAAATTTCATCTATTTTATCGGCAAGAGTCGTACGCTCACTCATCAATTTTTGTGCACGTGCAGGATCATCCCACAAATGAGGATCTTCCGTCAGAGAATCCAACTCCTCTTTTCTTAATAGAGCATTATCCCAGTCAAAGACGCTCCTTCAGCAGATTAACCGCTTGCTTATAGTTATCAAAAAGAGTGCTTATTTCCGCTTTCATTTTTCTTTCCTTTTTTCGTTAATACAAAATAATCTCTCATTTTTTGTGAAGACGTGATCATCCGCCATTTATATCATACACGGCTTGTTAATACAACCCCCCCATATCCGGCATACCGTCATCCGTCTGTATTGTAATATCTTCTCCCAAAATTTGTCCCTGCTTTGACAGATCCGTATCCGTCCGAAACGCCTCCAAAATAACATTTTGATCGCCCATTTGAGCCGGCAATCCCGTCTGAGCATTCACCCGAACCAAGCGAACCCCGTCCGGTATTCGAAACGGAATATCCGGTTGATCTTTTAAGGCTTCAGCCATAAAATCGCGGAAAATCGGCCCCGAAACAACACCCCCCGTATCATTGGGACCCAACGTTCGAGGAGTATCAAAGCCAACCCAAACGCCCACAACCAGATCCGGAGAAAATCCGATAAACCAAGCATCCAAGCTGTCATTACTCGTTCCGCTTTTGGCTCCCAGCGTTCTTTTAAGAGATTTGGCAATCCGACCGGTTCCGCGCTGAACAACACCGGATAAAATATTAACCATCTGGTAGGCGCTGACCGGATCTTCAATTTGAGGTCTTTCATCCGGAATAACCGGCAAAATTTCGGGAGACGCCTCTTCTCCGACACACCCGACACACAACCGATTATCGTGTTTATAAACCGTCTTTCCATCCCGATCTTGTATACGGTCAATCAAATTCGGTGTCACCTGTTTTCCGCCGTTAACCAACGCGGCATATGCCGTTGTTAATCTCATCAACGTCGTTTCTCCCGAACCTAACGCCGAAGACAAAACCGGTTCCAATCGATCGGAAATACCGAATTTTTTAGCATACTCAACGACTTTTTGTATGCCGATGGCCTGCGCCAAACGAATGGTCATTAAGTTTCGAGATTTTTCCAATCCGACACGAAGGGTTGTCGGACCATAAAATATTTTACTGTAGTTTTTAGGCTTCCATTTCGTTCCGTCCGGTAAATTCATCACAATCGGCGCATCCAAAATTAAGCTGGACGGCGTGTATCCGGAATCAAGCGCTGCCAAATATACAAACGGCTTAAAAGAAGACCCCGGTTGCCGATAGGCCTGAATGGATCGATTGAACTGATTTTTATAAAATGAAAATCCGCCGACCATCGCCAAAACACGCCCCGTATGGGGGTCTAATGCAACCAATGCTCCCTCCGCTTCCGGCATTTGTTGTAAATAATACACCGATCCCTTGTTATCTTTGGGACTTACATAAACGATGTCTCCTTTTTTCAACACATCCGACATTTTTTTAACGGGTGTCGCGCTGATTCGCCCCTTATCCAAAGCCTTTCGAGCCCATGAAATAGTTGTGAGTAAAATACGACCGGCCGATCCGTCTTTCAATTGAATTTGGGCCTCCTTTTCGGTCAATCCCGTCACCAAAGCCAATTTCCACGTTTCCGGAATATAGGCGGGTATTTCTTTTTTTCTAAAAGTCTCTTCCCCTTCCGCCGTCAATTCGACATGAGAAACGGGGCCGCGCCATCCATGCCGTTTATCATACGATAACAAGCCGTTTTGAAGGGCGGTCACGGCGGCCTTTTGTAAAGTCGGATCCAACGAAGTTCGAATGGACAAGCCCCCGTTATACATCGCTTCATCGCCATACCGTCCGGAAACAAACCGCCTGACCTCTTCGGCATAGAAACCGGAATCTCTCAACAAATTTTTTTCCCTGCTCACCATCTGAAGGGGCTCTTGTTGCGCTTGTGCCGCTTGTCTATAGGTAATATAGCCGTCCTCAGCCATTCTCGTTAAAACCCAATTTCGACGGGCGACAGCCGCATCATGTTTGCGGACAGGATGGTAATTATTCGGTGCTTTCGGTAAAGCGGCCAAATACGCCATTTCGGCCAAAGTGAGTTCATTCATCGATTTATTGAAATAATTCAAACTGGCACTGGCAACCCCGTAAGATCCGATCCCCAAATAAATTTCGTTCAAATACAATTCTAAAATATGATCTTTTGTGAAAGCCTGCTCCATTTTACGCGCCAATAAGGCTTCCTTAATTTTTCGAGAAATAGACTGCTCCGAGCTTAACAAAAAGTTTTTGGCAACTTGTTGCGTGATCGTGGAAGCCCCGACATAGGGTCGATTTTTTCCAATGTTTTTGATATTGACAATAACCGCTCGCGCTATTCCGGTTAAATCTATTCCCCCATGCGTATAAAAATTTTTATCTTCCGCCGACATAAAAGCCGCCCGCAAAAGAGGCGGAATTTGATCAACACTGACAAAAATTCTCTTTTCATTTGCGTATTCCGCCAACAAAGATCCGTCATTGGCATACAAGCGACTGGTCACTTCCGGTTTATAAACCGCCAGTTGCTGATAATCCGGAAGTCCGACCGAATAATGCAACACGACAATAAATGCGACCGTAAAAACAAAAAAACAGCCGAAAAAAAAGAGACTGACCAAAGTTGATAATAAACGCATACACATTCCCTTCTGATTTATCTAAAGAGGATACTTGTTTTTAAAATAAAATTCAAGTTTTTCTTTATTTATTCATTTTTTCAATCTCGTTTTTACATTCTGACGAGCCGTTTTAATTTTTGATACAAATCTGAGACACATCAACACATGGGACACAAGCTCATCCAAATAAAGTCGGTCGGCTTTCCAAACGTTCTCATTTTGCTTATCAAGGACAAATAATAACGGACCGTTCAACTCGTTTCATCTAAAATTGAGCAATCCACGGAACAGAAATCAACTCTGATAACAAGCGCACCTGATCTTGAGCAACAATAACTTTTGTCTCACGATTGGAACGATCCAACCGGTAGAGTAATTCACAACACCGCTTACACGGAGAAACAACCTTCCCGTCTCTTTGAACGGCGATAATCATATCAACATGAACTTCGTCGTGTTTAGCCATCTCGGCCAATGCCGCCGTTTCGGCATAAAAGCCGACACTTCCGGACAATTCCAAAGAAACTCCCGTATAAAGATGTCCCCCTTTTGTTAACAAAACGCAAACCGTTTTCCCGATATTCACTTTTTTTCGCTCCCGATAGGAACGGCTTTCTATCATCTTGATGGCTTCTTGAAACAAGTCCTGCGGTGTCATAACTTCTCCTTTCTCTCTCGTTAAGATACACTCATTCTTTTTAAGGATCAAGAAAAAGAAGTACTTTTTATGATTTTTTTTATACTCGCTTCAGTAAAAAATTGACACCTCTTTCAAAAAAAGATATGTATAGAAAAAATAATAAAGGACTATGTTATGAAACTCGTCGTACAGCGTGTCTTAAAAGCATCCGTCTCGGTTGATCGGGAAATTGTCGGATCTATCAAAGAAGGGTTATGCGTATTTGTCGCCGTTGCACCGACCGACACGCCTCAAACCATTTCCAAAATGGCACAAAAACTGTGCCATTTGAGAATTTTTTCCGATACTGCGGGAAAGATGAATCGATCTCTTTCGGATACGGGCGGAGAAGCCCTTATTATCTCTCAATTTACCTTGTTAGCCGACTGTCAAACCGGCAGGCGACCCTCTTTTGCAGGCGCCGGAGACCCCGTTTCGGCAAAAGAGTTATATCTGCAGTTTGTCGAACAAGTCAAGTCTTTCGGAATCCCCGTTCAAACGGGAATATTCGGAGCCCATATGGTGGTCCGGCTGGAAAACGACGGGCCGGCGACTTTTCTTTTGGAAAGTGCCTGAATAATCAAATAAGGAGTGGCCATGAAACAAAAAAAATCATCCTGCAAACAAGAACAAACGAATCAAGAGACGGATCCGTTGGCTCAAATGATTGATGAAAACTTAAATCTTTCACCCAAAAAACGAGCAACTTTTCTCAAACAAGCACACGCTCTTCGTCGCAATTTAGCTCTCCGACAAAAACAAAAAAAAGAAAGAGAAGAAACATGTACGCCTTCAAAATAAAAGGAGAAAACCGACTAACGGGTTCCGTCTCCGTCAAAGGAGCCAAAAACGCTGTTTTACCCATTATGGCCGCCTCTTTGTTGACGGCGGAACCACTCCATTTAAAAAACATTTCCTTTCTGTCCGATGTCAACACCATGAATGCCCTGTTAAGCAGTCTGGGTGTTTGTGTCCAAACAAATGCGGATGAATTGATTCTAACGGCCAATCATATCTCAAGTACAAAAGCCGCTTATGATTTTGTTTCTAAAATGCGTGCCTCCTTTTGGGTTTTGGGGCCGTTATTAGCTCGCTTTCAAGAAGCAACCGTTTCTTTGCCGGGCGGGTGTGCCATCGGCGCAAGACCGGTTGATTTATATTTAATGGCGTTAACAGAAATGGGGGCGGATATTCGCATCGAAAACGGTTATGTTATTGCAAAAGGACCTCTTCACGGTGCCGAAATTTTCTTTCCGAAAGTATCTGTCGGAGCAACGCATAACACGATTATGGCAGCCGTTTTAACGGCAGGAACGACCATCATTCACAATCCGGCGTTGGAACCGGAAGTCATGGATTTAATTGCCGTTCTCAAAAAAATGGGAGCTCAAATTGAGGGGGTCGGAACCAAAAAATTGATCATCCGCGGGGTTTCAAAATTATCGGGGGCCACCCATTCCGTCATTGCCGATCGCATTGAAACCGCCTCTTTTGTTATTGCCACCGCCATGACAAAAGGCAAAATTGAGATCAACGGCGGGAGACAAGATTTGATCGGAGCCGTTACGGATTTACTTCTGCCCAGCCAAATTTCGTTTCAACAAACAGACCATTCTCTGATCGTGGATGCGACAAATGCCTGCTTAAAATCGGTTCCGGTCATTACATCGGAATACCCCGGTTTTCCAACCGATGCTCAAGCCTTAATGACTTCTTTTTTAAGTATTTCGACCGGAGATGCTCGTGTCAGCGAACATATTTTTGAAAATCGGTTTATGCATATTCCCGAGCTTCAAAGAATGGGGGCGCATATTGACATTATCGATGGTCATTCCGTTTTTATTCACGGCGTTCCCGAGTTATCGGGTGCAACGGTTATGGCTTCTGATCTACGAGGCGGTGTCGGTTTGGTTTTGGCGGGACTGGTCGCCAAAGGGGAGACATTGGTCAAACGGATTTATCATATCGATCGAGGGTATTATCATCTGGAAGAAAAATTAACGCAATTGGGTGCCGATATTCAGCGTGTTCATCTGGACGATTAAATGAAAAACAGATTGTGTCCTTCCGAACATACGCCGGTGTTCTGCTCTTTTTTTAAAAATTTTTGAGGAGATTTTTAAAAATTTATTGTGATTCGATCAAACAAACCGCTCGTTTGACGGGATCATATCCGAATGAAAGATGACCCGATTTCAGTTTGAGGGCTTTCTCTCCGAACAAATCCCGCCTCCAATCCTTTAGACAACGAGCGTTTTTTTCATCTTGGATCAATAAAATCAAATCATCCGTATCCGCAATCAGCCGAGACGCCACTCGCTCTTGATCCGCAACAATATTTAATAATAATTTCAATAATTCCATCAAATTTTTTTGGGACGGCTTCAGCTCTCTTTTTTTGATTTTTTTTGTATACAGCGCCGGATCATCCGCAACGGCTTTTTGAATAACCGCAATCAACTCCGTTGCCTGAGACGATCGCTCGTAATTTTGAGGCAACCCTCTCATTTCCGATAATTTTTCAAGCGTGGTCGGGTGCAACGCTGCCAATTCCGTCAAAATATCGTCTTTTAAAATATGACGTCTCGGACGATTTTTTTCTTTTGCTTTGTTTTCCCGCCATATATACAACTGTTCGTAAACATGAACCGGCAACGGCTTTGTTAAATGAGTTCGTATTTTTGTCAACAAATGAGACTCGTCCGGATCATATGTTTGAGGATCGTTTAAAACGGAGAGCTCCGTTTCCAACCAAGAAAACCGATTGGTTTTTTTTAACTCCTTTTGCATTTTTTCATAGATAACACACAAGTGCGTCACATCACACAAACCATACGCTTCCTGAAGTGACGTTAACGGTCGACGAGACCAATCCGTAAATCGCTGACTTTTATCCAATGTAATACCGGTATATGCGTGAACAAGCTGTTGATAACTGACATTTTCGCCATACCCCAAAACCATCGCACCTATTTGCGTATCAAATAAGGGGGACGGGACATGACCGGTTAAATGGTAAAAAATTTCAATATCCTGACGAGCCGCATGAAAGACCTTCACAACATTTTTATCTTGCAATAAATCAAACAGAGGGGTTAAATCCATGTCCTTTGCAAGCGGATCAATACAATATGCCTCTCGTTCATTGGCAATTTGAACCAAACACAACACCGGATAAAATGTTTTTTCCCGAATAAACTCCGTATCAATCGTCATGTACGGCCGGCGTTGAAAACTGTGGCAGACTTCTTTTAATTTTTGAGTTGTTTCAATAATCATGGCTCTATTATATCTTTTTTTCATTGCAACGCAAGTTTTTATTTTGTACACTTTCCCTATGAATCCATTGCTGACACATGATGTTTTGTTTTTGTTTAATCTCTTTGACGGTCGTCTGCGATTGGTCGGCGGATGTGTACGGGATTTTTTGTTGGGCCGACCTTGTCATGATTTTGATTTATGCACCCCGCTCCATCCGGAACATGTTTTATCTCTGTGTGAGACCCATCAATTAAAAGCGATCCCGACCGGAATACAACACGGGACAATCACAATTGTGATCAATAAAAAATCATATGAAATAACGACCTTAAGAAAAGACATTCAAACAGACGGTCGACATGCAGTTGTTTCTTTCACCGATTCTTATGAAGAAGATGCCAACCGGCGTGATTTTACGATCAATGCTCTTTATATGGATCAAGCGGGAACCGTTTTTGATTACGTTCATGGATTAAAAGATCTTAAAAATCGGACAATTCGGTTTATCGGTGATCCCTATCGGCGTATTCAAGAAGATTATTTACGCCTGTTGCGATTTTTTCGTTTTTTTGCGCAGTTATCCCGACAAGGAGATCAACCGGATCCCAAGGGATTAGCTGCCTCAATCGAATTGAAGCAAGGTCTCTTAAATGTTTCTCAAGAACGAAAAAGAGAGGAGCTTTTAAAGATCATCGAAGCCCCCCAAAGTGAGGTAGTTTTAACGGTAATGCAAGATCACGGGATTTTGGATTACTTATTACCGAACGTCTATTTAACGGATTTTAAAAAGCTGATAAAGATATATCCCGACGCCTCGATTTGGGAACGTTTATCCGTTTTGACAAAGGGGAGTGATTTATCTTGTTTGAAACTCCCCAAAAAGAGTCTCAAATTACTTGATTTACTCAATGAAAATCATCCGCTTGGAAAGGATCCCGTCCAAGACGGGTTATATCGTAATCGGGTCGGAGAAGCAATCTTTCGATTTCAATTGATCAAAAATCAGTTATGCGGAAATTTAACGGCAGATCAATGTACAATGATCCAAAATAAACGAATTCCCCCTTTCCCGATTTCAACTGCCGACCTGTTGGAATTGGGAATTCCGCAAGGTCCCGTCTTAGGAAGATTTATCGAAAAAAGTCGTCTCATTTGGGGAGAAATGGGTTTTCCGACAGAAAAAAAACTTGTCATCAATCGATTAAAGCGATATACTGCCGATAAGAAGAAGGAGAATTAATCATGAATAACGTAAATGAATCCGGTCGAAGTATGATGGAAATGCTCGGCGTTATTGCCATTATTTCCGTGATCACTATCGGAGCCATCACGGCTGTCGGTATTGCCAATGCCATGTATCGGGCCAGCATGACACAAGCGGAAGTGGAAGATATTGTTCGGGGTGTCCAAGACTTGTACTCATGGTATCCCGATTATTCTCGTCTGACTGCCAACCAAATTTGTCAAAATGATATTTTAAGAGATTGTGATTCTTCCTCCTCATCCGGCATGTGGAAAAATGCCTGGGGCGGAGAAATCAGTGTCACTTCGGCAAATGGAGGAGAATCCTTTAATGTCACCTACACCCAAGTCTCAAAAAGAGCCTGTACTCGTTTACAGTCCATGAGTTGGGTATTTGCCCAAATTAAGTCTGCCAACTGCGAGACGGGATTGATGGTTTTTGAACCCAAACAATACACTCAGGAATAAAAGTTTATCTATTAAAAAAAATCGCTCTTAAAAAGGGCGATTTTTTTTGTTTTAATCTTCAATTCAATCTTTCTTTGGCTCATCTTCCGCCAAAATTTCTTTCAAATAAGCTCTGTTTTCATCCTTAAATCGAGATAATTTAAGCAGTGCCATGAGCTGACATTTTTCATAAAGGGGCAACGTTCCCGTATCCATCAGCAAATCTGCTTCATCTTTTAAAAACATCCGAACCTGATATCCGTTTTGCTCCCCGAGAGGAGAATCCAAAAAGTCGTTAATGGCATCATAATATCCCCACTCTTTTTCGTGCCCCCCCGGTAAAACACCGGTTTCTAAAAATGTCTCATACTGTTCCAACACAAAATCCATCAACACCTTCGGAAAAACACAAGGAGAATACCCGCCGATAAAGCTGGTTGGATTTTTAGGTTTTTCAATAACTCGCCCGTTATGAATAATCGAATTATTGCTAACATCTTCTTTGGGAACACCCGTTAATAAAATATGTTTTGTCTCTTTCAAAAAAGCATCTACTAATTTTTGAATATGGGGATGATCAGGATTTTTCGGAATAATTAAATCATCCGGAAAAATTAAAACCCCATGCCGATCTTTTGAAACTTGATGCGCCAACGCCATGACATGCGCCGTTCCGAGAGGCTTTGATTGAATAACAAACTTTAAATCTACATCTGCCGGTAAAAACGTGCTTTTCAAAACATCGGCTATGGCGACTCTCCCGTTTTGGCGCAATTTTTCTTCCGTCTCCGGATCGGATTTTAAAGCATTTTTAAAAATATCTATGGTGTCTTGATTGGAACAAACCAGGGTAATATGACGCCCCCCTGCAACAATAATATCTCTTAAAACAAAGTCAATCAACCGAATATCCCCAAACGGCAATAAACTTTTATGGGCCAGTCCCTTTGAGTGCGGATAATTCCGAGTGCTCTTCCCTCCGCATGCAATAATAAATTCCATTGAATCGTACATTTCGTATCTCCCTTTCCGAAGTTTTTCTGTTGTTTTATTGTGACATGAACTGACTTAAAAAGCAATGAGAAAAATTTTCCAAAAATAGGAGGATTTCTTTTTTCAATCACTCAAAAAAAATCGCTTCAAACAATTATCGGAAGCGATTTTTAAGAGTTCATTCAGTAGTTATGCCACAAACAGTTCTTGTTTTAATTGTTGTCGCAGAGTATCTAAAACAACCAAGCGATCGTCCTTTTTATGCACGTACCAGAACGTCCACCCGTTACAAGAGGGGAGCCCCTGCAACTTAGCCCCCAGCTGATGAATGGAACCGTGTTCTTTTCCCGTTTCCAACGATCCGTCCGCTCGAACGGTAGCACAAAATTTACGCTTCACATCAAATAATTTTTCTCCCGGTTTAACAAGGCCGTGTTCAATAACAGATCCGAACGGAATACGAGGCTCCGACTTTTTACTGATCGGTTCAAACATGGTGTCATCAATGATATCCGGAATGGCATCCAGTCGTTTTTGAGCATATTGAATATAAACGGGGTCTCGTTCTATGCCGATAAACCGTCGTCCCATCTTTTTGGCAACGGCTCCCGTTGTCCCCGTACCGAAAAAAGGGTCCAAAATAATATCTTTTGGTTGTGTCGATGAGAGAATCACCCGATACAACAATCCTTCGGGCTTTTGAGTCGTATGAACTTTTTTTCCGGCTTCATCCTTTAACCGTTCCGATCCGCTGCAAATGGGCAACTGCCAATCCGAACGCATTTGTAATCCGTCATTAAAAGCCTTCATGCTTTCATAATTAAACGTATATTTTGATTTTTCGGATTTAGAACACCAAATCAACGTTTCATGCGCATTTGTAAAACGAGTTCCCTTAAAGTTAGGCATTGGATTTGTCTTTACCCAAACAACATCATTTAAAATCCAAAAACCTAAATTTTGAAGTTGGTATCCCACCCTGAAAATATTATGATAAGAACCGATAACCCACAGCGTTCCGTCTTTTTTTAAAACACGTCTCGCCTCCGTCAACCACTCTTTTGTAAATTGATCATAGGCCTCAAAGTTTTCAAACTTATCCCAATCATCCGTCACCGCATCCACTTTACTGGAATCGGGTCTTAACAAATCCCCGCCCAACTGCATAAAATACGGAGGATCCGCAAAAACAACATCCACGCATTCATCAGGAAGTGTCTTTAAAACGGATAAACTGTCTCCTTGAAGAATTTGATTAACGGGAAGCATGTCTTTTCTCCTTTAATAAACCAGAACAGCTTCATTCTAAAGAAAAAATAGTAAGCAATTTATTAACAAGATTCAAAAAAACGAATCCCCTTTCATTTTTTTTTAAAATATATTATATTTGTTATGTTCAAAAGATGTTTTATGTTCACTTTAAAAGGGAGAGAAAAATGGAACGATCTAATCAACTCATATTGGGACTTTTATTGGCTGCCGGTCTTTCGATAGGTGGCTTCTTCCCCGGATATTACTACTATAAAAGCAAAATAGATAACCGCACCGTATCCGTCAAAGGATTGGCGGAAATGAATGTTAAGGCCGATTTGGCAATTTGGGATATTAAATTCAAAACAACCGGAAATGATTTAAAAGCCGTTCAAAAAACGCTTGAACATCATCTCTCGCTTATTCAAAACTTTTTAAAGGAAAACGGATTTCAAGATACCGAGATTATGATTGGTCGAATCAATACCAATGATCTCATGGCCAATCCCTATCGAGACACCGGTGCTTCAACCTCACGATATATTTTAAGTCAAACCGTTACGGTACGCACTCAAAACGTCGATCAAACAGAGAAGGCCATCCGATCTATCGGGGCTCTTGTCGCTCAAGGGGTTGTATTTGATAATCAAGAATACGGATCACCCGTTTCTTATCTTTTTACGGGGCTCAACGGCGTCAAACCCAAAATGTTGGAAGAAGCGACACAAAACGCTCGAAAGGCAGCCGAAGAATTTGCCAAAAGTTCGGAAAGTCGTGTCGGAAAAATCAAGCAAGCCAATCAGGGTGTTTTTTCTATCCTCCCTCGAGAACAAACACCGGGAGCTATGGAAACGGATCAAATAAACAAAACCGTTCGTGTCGTCTCAACAATCACATACTTTTTGGCGAACTGATCCGTTAATCTCCTTTAAAAGACCATTTTCCTTGAAAATGGTCTTTTTTTTAATTGATCTTTATTCGGTCTCTCTCCCTCTATCGGTGATAATCATAAAAAGAAACCCCCGCGTAAAATGATCTGTACCCCAGAAAGTGGAGGAAAAAAGGAAATCCCCTTTGAAAAAAATATTCAAAGGGGAATTTTTTTGTTA
>CALXPF010000011.1 GCA_944390205.1 uncultured Alphaproteobacteria bacterium | reverse complement strand
TACTGTAGCAAAGGAGTTTTTTACGTGTAAAGCTGTAAGCTCTTTGGAACTACCGACCCAGTCGATAGTTTTCTTGTCACAAAAAAAGCTCCGATAAACGGAGCTTTCAAAAATAAAAACGCCAGACGTTTATTGAACATCCATTGCTTTAACGGCAGCAGATAATCTGGAAATTTTACGAGAAGCCGTCTCTTTCTTAATCGTTCCCTTTCCTGCTGCACGAGCTAATGAAGACTCGGCGACTTTGAAAGAAGCACGAGCAGCTTCCTTATCACCAGCCAAAATGGCTTTTCTCGTCTTTTTAACTTCTGTCCGAACAGCATTTAAACGATCAGAATTAATTCTTTCTCTCTTCTTATTTCTTTTAATCCGCGTCTTTGCCGATGCTAAATTGGCCATCTTAATCCCTCAATTAAAAAATAATAATAAAACTTTAAGGTCTTTCTTATATAATAAAAAAAATAAAAAGTCAACTGATTTTTAAGTAAAATAAAAAAATATCGCTAATCCGTCATTAAGGACAACTCAAATTGAACTCGATGTGGATTTTTATTCCTTAAAACCCGAACTTGAAGCGAATCCCGATCTCGAGTAAACAACCCATCCCCCTTAGAAATCCACCCCAACGCCGGTAATGTTTTTTGATAAAACAAAAGAACATCCGCCGCCGTCAAATGATCAGAAACAGCATTAACCACAATAATTCTGCCGGCCGGCGTATCAAATGAAAAATCTTCTGCCGCCTCAACAACCGTAAGCCCCTCCATTAACGGTACATCATCTACTCCCGGTAAATACGAATCGGCAGACCCCCCTGTTGAAACGAGGCACATAAAAAAAAGTAAAAAAACAAACACGCATCGATGAAAACCAAATATCACGGCTCTAATTCCTCATTCGATCTTTTTCCGTAAAAATTCCGCTCTTAGAATCTTCCGCAGTCCCTTGGGCCTCTCCCGGTTTTTTTATAACCGGAGGAACAAATTTAATTCCCAACATGTCGTCTATTTCTTGATTGATTTTTTCAAGCTCAGCTTTTTTGTCACTTAAAATTTTTTCTTGTTCCGATAAAGACTTATTTTTTGTTTCACTCATGGCGGGCAACATGTTCTCTATAGATTTTGTTGCCAATTCAATATCTTCCGTTGACAAAAACTGTTCCATCATCAACGCTAATTGTTCGGCTTCTTTCTTCCCGTTTAAAGCCGCAATAAACGCCCACTTATAGGCCGCCAAATCATTTTGAGGCAAAACAATTCCCTTGCTATATAGCTGAGCCACCCGATACTGAGCATCTACATTCCCTTGCAATGCCGCCGCCAAAAAACAATATCCGGCATTATTGCGATTTTGCCCTTTATCCATTAAAAAGAGCTCGCCTTGCTCAAACATCTCTTCCGGAGTCGGAATAAAAACACCGCCTCGTGCTTCGTCAAATTGACCATCACACTGAATCGGTATCAATGTCTCTTGATTATTCTCATCATAAGACCAAAACGCCGTTTGTGCTTGTGCCGAAATCGTCCCGACACAAAATAACCCGACGACACTCATCAAAAGATATTTTTTCATACTCATTCCCTTCTTAACTCTCTTTTATTCATAAAATTTTTTTTCCGATAAGGCAAGCAGAAAATGTATTTTGTTCCCTCATTTAATTATTTTCTTCAATCCATCCCGTCATGATGTTTAATCCCTTTAAAGGAACGGTTTTCGGGAAATGAACCTTTTTCCAAAAAATATATCGATGAACCGGCGAATACCAATGCGGTATCACGATATATTCCCACAACAAAATTCGATCAAGCGCGTGAACCGCCGCTAAAAATTCTTTTTGATCTTGTGCGGTAATCAATATTTCAATCATATGATCCACCGCCTCATTCTGAATACCGCTGTAATTCATGGATCCTGATACATCTGCCGATTGCGATCCCCAAAAATATCTTTGTTCATTTCCGGGAGACAGAGACTGACCCCAAACAGCCACAATCATATCATAATCAAATTGATCCAATCTGTTTTTATATTGAATGGGATCCACAACACGAATATCAACTTGTATTCCTAATCGTTTCAATCGTCCCACAAAAGGAAGTGTCACCCTTTCCCACGCCCCGATAGACGCAGAATCCAGCAAAATTTCAAATCGAAAAGGATCTCCCGCCTCATTTTGCAAAATACCGTTTTGAACAGTCCACCCCGCCTCTGACAATAAATCTAAGGCTTTTTTTAGCTTATATCGTGTACTCCCGTTCGGAGTCTGAAAAACTTCTTGAAATACTTCCGAGGGTAAAATGTCTCGGTATGGCTTCAAAAGGGTCTCTTCGATCGGATCCATATGAGGGGGAGCCTTTAAGTCCGAATTATCAAAAAAGCTGTTGGTCCGCGTATATAATCCGTAAAAAAGATTTTGATTCATCCATTGAAAATCAAAAGCGTAATTAAGAGCCTCTCTCACCCGACGATCCCGAAAAATCGGACGCCGAAGATTAAAAACGAATCCCTGCATTCCGCTCGGTAAATGATGCGGAAAAACCCTCATCTTAATTTCTCCCGATAAAACTTTTTCATCATTCATAAGAGAAATCCATTTTTTAGCCTCGTTTTCAAATCTTAAATCAATATCACCCGCTTTAAAAGCCTCTAACGCAACCGTTGTATCTCTAAAATAATCATATTGTATTTGTTTAAAATTATAAAAACCGCGATTAACATTTAAATCCATCGCCCAATAATCAGGTCGCCGTTCATAGATAATCTGTCTTCCGGCCGTAAATGATTTAATCCGATACGGACCGGAAGAAACAGGAATATCCAACCCCGTACGATCAAACGGGTGAGTTGTCCAATAGGCTTTCGATAAAACGGGCAAATCACCCAAAATAAGAGCAAGTTCTCTATTTTCTTTATCCTTTCTAAAATAAAATGTCACAACATCACTTCCCGATATTTCAACATGATCGACATCATTGTAATAATATCGAAATGTCGGTGTTCCCTTTTCTCTTAAAATATTAAAAGAAAATTGAACATCTTGTGCCGTAATGGAAGAGCCATCGCTAAATTTTGCCCGAGGATTGATATGAAAAGAAACCCCCTCGTTGTTTGGTAGAAGACGAATACCGTCCGCAACCAATCCATACATGGACATGGGTTCATCATCGCTTTGTCTCATAAGCGTATCATGTGTCAAACCGATTCCGGCAGGAGCAATCCCTTTAATGATGAACGGATTAAACGAATCAAACGAACCAAACGCCGCCTGCTTTAGAATACCTTGTCGGGGGGCCTTCGGATTAACATAATCAAAATGCGTGAAATGATCAGCATATTTCGGTGTTCCTCTTTGGGAAACCGAGGCCTGAAACGTATCAGCCCAAACCGGTGTAATCATCCCCCAACAAATACATAATAAAAAGATCCAAAGTCGCATCTATTTTTCCACAAAATCAATTTTGGCATCATCCGGTAATGTGACGGTTTCATATTTGGATAAAGGCTCATCCTTTTGAATGGAAACATGCGTTATTCTGGTTTCTTTGGGTTGTTCCCTCATTTGCTTTAACAGATTTTCAATTTTGTTAATTTTTGAGACGAGATACCGCAAAATTAAACTTTGTCGATATACAAAAAAAATCGTAAAAATAATCAATGCCATGGCACTGATCCATAAAACGCCCGTTAAAAACGCAAGCATCGTTCCCATAACTCCTTTGTTTTCTTTTTATGACAAATATTTAACCACTGGACTTTTTGAATTATAACCGTTATAATGCAAAAAATCAAATTGAAAAGGACCTAAAAATGCAATATTTAGATTTTGAACAACCCCTCTTGGAACTGGATTCTCGGATTGAAGAATTAAAGCAAAGTAATTCATCACAACAAGAAGATCTCGTCACGGAATTAGATCGATTGGCAACAAAACGAGATAAGCAAATTGCATCTCTTTACAAAAATTTGACAGCGTGGCAAAAAGCAAGCGTTGCCAGACATGAAAACAGACCGCATACTCTTGATTATATCCAATCGATCTTTTCAAACTTTTCCCTTCTTTCGGGGGATCGTTCTTTTGCGGATGATCGCGCCATTATCGGTGGGTTTGCCTCTTTAGGAAAAGAAACCGTTATGGTGATCGGCCATGAAAAAGGACACGACACGGAATCTCGACTGGAACATTGCTTCGGTATGGCCAAACCGGAAGGATATCGAAAAGCCATCCGTTTAATGAAGTTGGCCGAACAATTTAATGTTCCCGTCATTACCTTGGTTGACACGGCCGGAGCTTTCCCCGGCATCGAAGGAGAAGAGCGTGGACAAGGACAAGCCATTGCCGCATGCACCGAAGCTTGTTTGGATTTGAAAGTCCCTCTCATCTCTTGTATTATCGGAGAAGGCGGATCCGGAGGAGCTATTGCTTTAGCAGCCGGAAACGTTGTCTTAATGCTTCAAAATGCTATTTATTCCGTTATTTCACCCGAAGGCTGTGCCTCTATTTTATGGAAAGATTCAAAAATGGCCCCCAAAGCAGCCGAAATTTTACGCCTGACTGCCGATGACCTTTATAAATTGGGTGTTATTGATGAAATTGTACCGGAACCGTTGGGGGGCGCTCATCGTTTTCCGACAGAAACAATGCAAAATGTCGGAAAGGCTCTCAAAAAACATCTTTCAGAGTTGTCTCATTGGACAGCGGATGAGTTGGTGCGTGCCCGTCATGAAAAATTCATGAATATGACACGACTGGAACAATAATTTTTTATCGGAACAGAATCAAAATTCAACGCGTTTTCACTTTACGCAACAGGCAAGCGTAAAAACCGTCCTGATCTTGATCGGGCGTCACCAAAAGAGCACCCGCGGGAGTCGTAAAAGCCTTAAAATGCGGATTTGAAACGGCAACACGTTCAAACCCTTGTTCTTCTTGCAAGACGCTTGATATCACCGCTTCATTTTCTTCATGCTGTAATGAACATGTTGCATAAATCAATTCTCCCCCGACCTTGACAAACCCCATGGCCTTTTTAAGAAGTTTTTTTTGAAGTTCCGATAATCGCTCAACATCTTTTGAGGTTCGATGATATAACAAATCCGGTTGTCGACGAATCGTGCCGGTTGCCGAGCAAGGTGCATCCAACAAGACCGCATCATATATTTCTTGCGGAGAAGCCTCCTCTAAGTTTTGAACAGCCACTCGTACTTGTTTTTCCAAATGAAGTCTCTCTATATTTTGTTTCAATCGTCTCAAGCGATATTCGGAAATATCAAACGCATCAACAAAAGCGCCTCGAACAGCCATTTGAATTGTCTTACCGCCGGGAGCTGCACAAAAATCAGCCACTCTTTTCCCGTGAAGATCATCAAATAAAAAAACAGGTAAGGCGGCAGAGGCCTCTTGTACCCACCACTCTCCTTGATCATACCCAGACAAAGTCGAAATCGTTGTTCCTTGATCGAGTCGAACGGTAGAAAAATTTAAATGCCGACCCCCTAATTTCTGAGCCCAGACAGACGGATTCGAACGAACGCTCACATCCAATGGCGCCGGAACAACAAATTTTTCCGCAAACAACATTACTTTTTCAAGCCCGTATGTCTTTTCCCAATTTATCCTTAACCAGATCGGCAAATTAGCGATGGGATGGGGAATGTTAATTGTTCTTTTTTGTCGTTCCATATTTCTCAAAACGGCATTAACAAGTTTTGAAAAAGCACTTAATTTCCCTTGTTTGGTTAACTCTACACAGGTATCCACAACCGCATGAGCCGGAATATCCAAAAACAGCAATTGTGCCGTTCCTAAAAATAAGATTCGCTCTACTTCTTTTTGCTTATGAGAAAGCGGTTTAGTTAAAAAAGAAGATAAAATAATTTGTATCTGTCCCAAACGCCTCAAAGTTGTCAAAACAAGCGTCCGAACAAAATTCTGATCCGCCGTATTGATTCCCTCTCGAGAATCTAACTGTTTTGTAAAAACATCTTTAGCCGTTTGTCCTTGATCCAAAACAAGACTCAACAACTTAAGAGCCGTCAATCGAGTATACAGGGCTTGTTTCATTAACGACGTCGCAAAAAGGCCGGCAAATCAACATTATCAAACGGATCATCAAAAACCTGATTCGTTTGTTGCGAGGGCTGTTCTTTTTCACGCGATTTGGCCGATTTATTCATAAAACCGGGGACGAAATCAAATAATCCAGAGCGTATCGTTTTAACATTCGCATCTGCCTTTTTAGATTCCATATTAACCGTCTCTTTTATCTCCGGAACGGAACGAATGGGAACCGATTCCGCAATAACGGGGACTTCTTCCTCCAACAACGGAGGCTGTGTAATTTCAGGATTGTTAACAACTTCTACGGCCACATTCACTGTTTTAAGCGGTCGCTCATATAACTCTTCTCTCGGATGATCCGCCACAACCACGGTTGTTTGAATAAGTGTCGGTTGCGTTTCCTCAAGGGGAGCCTCATCAGCCAAAACGTCACTTATTTCCGAAACGGTCGGAACACTCACAATTGTTTCTTGAGCCACGGGACGCACCGGTTCAACAATTGTTTTTTCTCCGGTTCGCTCTATTCCGGTTGCCACCAGAGACACTCGGATTTTTCCATGTAAATTCTCATCAATACAAGTTCCGAAAATAATATTCGCATCCGGATCTAATTCTGCGACAATCCGTTCCGTAGCCGTATCCACCTCGTTCAAGGTGAGATCTAATCCGCCGGACACATTAATCAAAATACTCTTGGCTCCTTTGACGGTTGAATCATCTAACAACGGATTGGAAATAGCCTGTTCAGCCGCCCGTTCGGCACGCCCTTCTCCCTCGGCTTCACCCGTTCCCATCATCGCTCGTCCCATAGAGGAAATAACCGTTTTAACATCTGCAAAATCCAAGTTAATGAGTCCGGGGGTCATCACTAAATCAGTAATGCTCCTGACTCCCTGACACAAAACATCATCCGCAATTTTAAAAGCTTCGGCAAATGTCATGTGGTCCCCCGCAATTCGAAACAGATTCTGATTCGGAATAACAATCAACGTATCCACATTTTTTTGTAATTCCGCTATTCCCGCCTCTGCGGTTCGCATCCGCTTACTTCCTTCAAATCGAAACGGCTTTGATACAACACCCACCGTTAAAATCCCCATGTCTTTAGCTAACTTGGCAATAACGGGAGCCGCTCCCGTACCCGTTCCGCCCCCCATTCCGGCCGTTATAAACAACAAATGGAACCCTTGCAGATATTCCTTGATTTTTTCCGCCGTTTCATTGGCCGCAGCCTTACCGACTTCCGGATTGGCACCGGCACCCAAACCCTTTGTTAAATTAACACCCAATTGAATTTTATCGGCAACCAACGATTTTGATAAAGCTCGTGCATCGGTATTCGCCGCAAAAAAAGAAACACCGGTCAGTTCCGAAGAAATCATATTATTCACCGCATTACCACCGGCACCCCCAACTCCTATCACGCCGATATTGGGTGTTAAAAGAACTTCCGGCGGTGGTGTTGCCAAACCAATTGACAAACCGTTTTCATTTACGTTTAAAAATTCTGAAGTACCCATTGAACCACCTTTCCCAAAAATCCATATTTAACCGGCTTTACTGCTGATTGTTCATTTAACAAACTTTTCTGTCTTATTATCGCATATTTTAACAACCCGATGCAAGTGGAAAATGTATAAGAATCGAATTGGGTCGGCAACCCCTTGATGGGGGAGGCTTTTCCGATACGAGTCACACCACCCAAACACTCTGCGGTCTTTTCTTTAATTCCTTGAAGATTGCTCCCGCCCCCCGTCAGAACAAACCGCTTTGTCGCCACAACAAAATGAGGGTTCACTTCCAACGTTTTGGAACAATGTTCCAAAACTTCTTCTAGTCTCGGAATAATAATTCGAATTAAATCCGATCTCGGTATTTGAAGATTCGATCCCTCCTCTTCGCCCACAATCGGAACGATCAATCGCTCCAACTCATCCTTGGGCGATAAAAAGGCAGCCCCGTTCAGTGTCTTAAGACGTTCCGCTCCGGAAAGTGAGGTACTTAATCCTTGTGCAATATCCCGTGTCATGGCATTTCCGCCAATCGGAATGACACCTAAATGAACCAATCCGCCCCCTAAAAAAAGAGCCAATGTCGTTGTTCCGGCACCAAAATCTATTCCCGTCACACCGATTTCCTTTTCTTCATCCGATAAAACCGCTAAAGCAGAAGCATAGGGGGTTGCCACTTTCATATCAATACTGACATGGCATCGATCTAAAACGGAAACCAAATTACGAGCCTGACTTTCCGGTAAAGAAATAACATGCATATGAACACCCAAGCGATTCCCGTACAATCCTCGCGGATCCATAATGCCCTGCTCCTTATCAACCGTATAACTGAGCGGAAATGAATGAATAACCTCATTTCCCTCTGACATACATGAAGTGATCACATTATCAACCAAGCGCTTAACATCGCCGGCCGTAATGGGCTTCCCGTCACTAATTTCTATTTCTTTCTGAATATGGGTGGATTTTAACTGTGTGGAAGAAATATTCACAATGACTTTTTCTATTGTTCGTTCCGCTTGTTTCTCGGCTTGAGCCAATACGTCTCCGATACAATCCGTTGCCTTATCCAAATCAACAATGGCTCCCGCTTTAATGCCTTTGGAAGGAGCATATCCCATACCGATCACTTCCGGCCGATCATCAGATCCGAATCGAACCATCAAACAACAGATCTTAGAAGTTCCAATATCCAAAACCGTCACAAAAGATTTTAATTTTTTCTTTTGAGAAATCATTTTTTCTGTCCTTTTCCTTCTGTCAGCGCCGGAGATTGGACGATTAAACGATCCGATAGTCGCAAATCAATGACTTTTAAATCGCGTTTTAAAATATCGCTTTCTTCATCCAAACTTTGAAGACGGGACAATGCGGAATCAATATCTGTCTCCGGTAAATAAATTTCTATTCCGTCTTCCACTTCGTTTAAAATTAAATTCCACCGTCTGTTTCCGATTCGAACCGCAGATCTTACTTTTTGATCAATTTTGGGATATCGAGATAATATTTCTATGAGCTGAGGCGTGTGTTCGGGCGCATCTTCACCAACGACCAAAAGAACATTCGATACAACGGTTTTTTTATCTAAAATCAGTTGTCCCTCTTCATCAATCGGAAAATATTTCCCTTTGTTTTGCCAAATAGCTATCGGCTGTTTTTCCGTCACTTTAATAAACAAAACAGAAGGTAAATATCGCTCAACGGAAACACTTTTAACCCAAGGTAATTTTTCGATGGCTTCTTTTTTTTCTTGAAGAGAAATATCAAAAACGGGCATCCCTTGAACTAAATGCAAAGCCCGATTGATCTCTTTAAGTTGCGTTCTTGCATGCCCCTCAACAATCACCTGCTCCAAATCCAAATGAGCTTTTTCTTTAATTTGAAGAACAACGCCGTTCATCATTCGAATCGTTTCTTTTCCGGTATTACTCATAAAAAAAGAGATAATTCCAACACTGATCACAATCAATAAAACCAGTATTATTTTTAGTTTCAAAGAAATTTTCTTTTTCTCTTTTTTTAATCGTCGCATCGAGCCTGCTCCACTAATTTGGCAACCAATCGTTCATAAGAAATCGATTTGGTTTTTGCAATATCCGGAACCAATGAAACCGGTGTCATTCCAGGATTTGTATTTATTTCTAAAAAAACAAGGCGTTCCGACTGTTTTTGAGTCTCGTCATATCGAAAATCCGTCCTCGAAACACCACGACATCCCAGACGCCGATGTATCATGAGTGCTTGCCTTAACGCTTCTTTATAATCTTCCGGATCAATCGGCGCCGGAATAATATGACGAGCCCCTCCGACCGTCGTATATTTTTGCCGATAATCATAAAATCCTTTTGTCGGTACAATCTCGACACACCCCAACGCTTCTTGATCCGTAACGGCAACCGATAACTCCCTTCCCGATATATACGTTTCGGCTAAAACAGGTTTTGAAAAAGGCCAATTGTCCAGAAGTTCATCAAGTTCCTTTTGATTGTGAAGAATAAATACACCAACAGAAGACCCCTCATCATTGGGCTTAATAACAAACGGAAAAGAAAAAGGGATCCCCTCTTTCTTCAAACTTTCTTTAGAAACAAAGCGCTCCTCCGCTACCGAAATTCCGAGTGTTTGAACAAACCGCTTGCACATACTTTTATTCATGGCAATTGAGGAAGCCAAAACACCCGAATGCGTATAGGGAATTTTCAAAATATTTAAGACACCTTGTATACAGCCGTCTTCACCGAAACGGCCATGAAGGGCATTAAAAACAACATCCGGTTTTTCAATCATCAGTTGAGAAACAAAAGCTTGTAAATCTGATGTTAAGTCCAACGGAACGGCAATATATCCACTCTTCTCAAGAGCTTTCAACACGCCGGCTCCACTTTGTAAAGAAACATCTCGCTCAGAAGACATTCCCCCCATCAAGACAGCTACTTTTTTCATTTAAAATCCTTTTCAACGCCCATTTTCTTGACTTCCCACTCTAATGCGATTCCTTCTTTTTCCAAAACAACCGATCTGATTTTTTCCCCCAACCGTTCAATATCACGCGCCGAGGCTTGACCCTTGTTAATCAAAAAATTAGCGTGTTTTTCCGAAACAACGGCATCGCCTATTTTCATCCCTTTTAATCCGTTTTTTTCAATCAACTGCCATGCTTTTAATCCTTCCGGATTTTTAAATGTAGATCCTGCCGTTTTAACACCCAAAGGCTGAGAACTTTCTCTCATTTTTTTATAAGACTTCATTTTTTCTTGGATATTTTTTAAGTCATCCGGTGTTCCTTTTAAGGTAGCCTCTACAAAAATCCAATCATCCGGTAAACAACATTTTCTATATGAAAAAATATTTGTCTCTTGCGGATCTATCGTCAATAAATCTCCCTCTCTTGTCATAACCTGAAGAGAAACCAAAATATCCTGAATGGAACGACCATGCGCCCCCGCGTTCATCCGAATAGCACCTCCGACAGATCCCGGAATACCGCACATAAACTCCAATCCTCCCAAACCGTTTTGAGCGGCAACCCGTGATACCTCCATCAATCCGCTTCCGGCTCCGCAAACAAGATATTGATCTTGAACGCGTATCTCCGAAAAAGATCGCCCCAAATGAACAACTATTCCGGGTATTCCGCCGTCTCTGATCAAAACATTGCTTCCGGCACCCAAAACAGTCAGGGGAACGGGTGGCATAAAACGAATAAGACGCTCCAAATCAGAACAATCTGCCGGTTCAAAATAAATTTCCGCACGTCCCCCTACGCCGAACCAATTTTTTTTATGAAGCGGTTCGTTTTCGGAGAGATATCCATTCAACGGTGGTAATTGATCAATTAACCGAGATTCTTTTCGAAAAATTTTTTTTAAAAACATTGGTATTTTCATGATACTCGATTCTTTTTTAAAGATTGAACTAACCGTATCGCTTGTCCGGAGATAGATCCGGCGCCCAAACAAACAACACGATCTCCCGAAGTTGTTAATTTTTTTATCTGATCCGGCAATTGGTCAAAATCGGATAAAAAAGAAACAGAAGGATGTTCTTTTTGAAGTGCTTTGAAAAAATTTTCTCCCGTAATATCCGAAATGGGATCATCTCCCGCCCCATATACCTCACACACAATGACGTGATTCGCATCAGAAAATGAATGTAAAAAATCATCCCATAAATCACGCAACCGTGTATACCGATGTGGTTGAAAAACCGCAATAATTTTAGAGTCCGGAGAAGCTTCTCGAACAGCGCTCAACGTAGCCTTAATTTCAACGGGATGATGCGCATAATCATCATATATATGAATATTATGAACATTCCCTCGTTCCGTTAATCGTCTTTGAATCCCCTCAAATCGCTCCAGAGCTTTTTTTATCACCTCTTCTTTAATACCCAATTGCGTTCCGACAGCTATGGCGGCTAAGGCGTTTTGAACATTATGTCTTCCGATTAAAGACAAGGAAACATCTTTTATTTTTTTAAACTTGCTCCCCTTCCGAACAAAAGCATCAAATGTCAGTCGCCCTCCCTCGTATCGAACATGATCTGCGTGAACATCCGCTTTTTTATCTAATCCATACGTGATAATTTTTCGCTCTTTAATCGTATCGGCTAATTCTCGTACAACCGGATGATCAACACACAAAACGGAAAAACCGTAAAAGGCCGTATTACGAATGAACAACTCATAGGCTTTTTTCATATGATCATACGTTTGATAAAAATCCATATGCTCGGGATCTATGTTCGTAATAACGGAAATGGTTGTCGGAAGTTTTAAAAAAGACCCGTCCGATTCATCGGCTTCTACAACAACATATTTTCCTCGACCCAACCGAGCATTCGACGCTTGTGAATTTAAAATACCGCCGATAACGAAACTGGGCTTTAATCGGGCTTGCATCAAGACACTCGCAATCAAAGAAGAAGTTGTTGTCTTGCCATGCGTCCCCGAAACACAAATACTTTGTTTATAATGCAAAATTTCAGCCAACATCTCGGAACGATGTCCAACGGGCAATCCCAAACGACGCGCCTCCTTTAACTCAGGATTATTCTCATGAATCGCCGAAGAAATAACAACGGCATCCACTCCGGCCAAATGATCGGATGAATGACCTATAAAAACGGGGATTCCCTTTTTTCTGACCCGTATGGTATTTGCATTTTCTTTAGCATCGGATCCTTGAACTTTTACGCCCAAGTCATCGAGCATTTCAGCAATCGCGCTCATTCCGATTCCGCCGATTCCGATAAAATGAATTTTTTTGAGTGGCAATATCAGCTTCATTAACGGGAACCCTTAATTAAATCAAATACAAGAGAGGCCATATGCTCCGCCGCATCCGTTTTGGCATTTTGATAGGCTTGCTTTCCGGCCTGTTTCAAAATATCCGGATGTGTCATTAAATACCCCAGACGATCAGAAAACGAATCCTCATTGAATGAGTGTTCGGCTATCAACCAACCGGCCCCCGAATCACAGAAAATTTTGGCATTTTCCGTTTGATGATCATCCGCGGCAGTCGGCAACGGAATAATAATCGCCGGCCGACCGATAATAGAGGCTTCCGTAATGGTAGATGCCCCCCCGCGCCCGATAATAAGATGACATTTTGCCATCAATTCCGGCATATCGTTAAAAAATGATTTAATTGTCACTGATTTAAATCCGGCATTTTGATATAGTTTTTGGATCAGCTCCATATCCTCCGGTCTCACTTGTTGAACCAAAGCTATTTTTTGGCGCAGTTCCAACGGTAATTTAAGAAGAGCCTCCGGTAATTTATGACTGAAAAAACGAGCCCCTTGACTCCCCCCGAAAATTAATAGCCGGAATTCATCCGTTTCATCCGGATAAGGGGTATTTTGATATGACAAAACTTGTTCTCGGGCCGGCAATCCGACAAAAGTTGTCGGAACTCCTTCCGGAATCCGCATCGTTGGATTAAAAGAGGTTGCAATCATTCGTGTATTATGCGCCAAAACACGATTGGCACGTCCCAACACCGCGTTTTGTTCGTGCAAAACAACGGGAATATGCCATAAATGGGCTGCCAAAACAGCAGGTAAAGACGCATATCCGCCGACACCGATCACAAGAGCCGGCTTTAATTTCTTTAACAAAAAGAGTGCCTGTAAAGATCCCCAATACAACTTAAAAGCAGCACTTATCTTCCCAAACACGGACCGACCGGTCACCGATTCCGCCGCCAATCTGTAGATTGAAATATCCGGCAGAGAACTAAACGCCTTGCCCCTTTTATCCGTAATAAAAACAATCCGAGCTCCGGCATTACGTAAAGCTCCCGCTATCGCCTCCGCCGGAAAAATATGTCCGCCACTGCCTCCGGTTGTCACCACAATAAGCGGTGCTTTTCGATTTTGTTTTTTGATATTTTGTTTCGTCATTATTCCAATCCTCTGCTGAGTGTATGGCACCTTGTCAACCCTAAAATAATTCCAAAAGCAAAAGCGATAGAAACCAAAGACGAACCGCCGTATGAGATAAACGGCAACGTCATTCCTTTGGTCGGAAGTAAATTAAGGGTTGATCCCATATTTACAATAGCCTGAATCGCTATTTGTGTCAATAAACCGGCCACCGCAATTTGACAAAAATAATTATTTTCCTGTCGCATCAACCAAAATCCCCGCAAAACGATAAAAGCAAAAACCAAAATCAGACAAGCCGTTAATATAAAACCAAACTCTTCCGCAGATACCGCTAAAATAAAATCCGTATGGGCGTCCGGTAATTCATATTTAACAATCCCTTCACCCGGACCTTTCCCAAACCATCCCGCATTTTGAAGTGTTTCCAGTGATTTTTCAACCTGATAGGCTTCTCCTTGTTCCGGATTTAAAAAACGATTAACCCGTGCATGAACGTGATCTAACGTAAAATAAGCCGTCACACCCAACAAGGCCAATCCGCCCCCCAATAATCCGACAATAAAAAAAGGAATACCGGATAAAAATAACTGGACACAAAAAATACCCGATATCGTCAACAACATTCCGACATCCGGCTGTTTAAACAATAAAACAGCCACAATTGAATATAAAAAACAAGAGATCAAATATCCGGGGAATTGTTTAATCAAGCGTCCACTGGCCAAAAGCCATGCACAAATAACGGCAAATGCCGGTTTCATAAATTCCGAGGGTTGTAATCCGATGCTTCCGATATAAATCCACCGTCTGGCTCCGTTAATTTCCGTTCCCCAAAATGAAACATAAACCATACAAATGAGAGCGCCCAAAAAAATAAGACCGGAAACACGGCGAATTTGTTGAAAGGACAAAAAAGATGTTAAAAACAAAACAAGAAGAGCCGGCCCCAAAAAAACAAACTGTCTTTTAATAAAATGAAAAGAATCAAAGTGATTGCGTTCGGCAACTGCCGGACTGGCGGCAAATGTCAAAAAAATACCAAATAAAATCAAAATGAACGAGGCATGAAGCAGTCCTTTATCCAAACTTCTGTACCTATTTATTAAAAATGATTTTATTTTTTCAAACATTGCCGCTCCCCTCTACCTGATCTTCAGCGTGGCTAAAGCCAAAAGAGCCAACAGAATGGAAACAATCCAAAATCTGACAACAATCGTCGTTTCCGACCACCCTTTTTTTTCAAAATGATGATGAATGGGGGCCATTAAAAAAACGCGTTTATGACGTAATTTAAAAGAACCGACTTGAATAATATCCGACAGAGCTTCAATAACAAAAATGCCACCGGCAATCGCTAAAACCAATTCTTGTTTGGTTGCCACGGACAAGGTTCCCAAAACGCCCCCCAAAGCAAGGGATCCCGTGTCCCCCATAAAAACCTGTGCCGGATGAGCATTAAACCATAAGAATCCCAAAGTAGCACCAATAAGAGCTCCGCAAAAAACCGACATCTCTCCGGCGCCCAAGACGTAATGAATTTGAAGATAAGAAGCATAATCAATACGACCGACCAAATACGCAATGACCATAAAAACCAAAGCACACATAATAACCGGCATACTCACCAAACCATCCAAACCATCCGTTAAATTGACGGCGTTTGAACTACCGACCATCACAACCAGAACAAACGGAATGTAGAAATATCCCAAATCAATAAAAACATCTTTAAAAAACGGTATTGTTAAGGTCGTTCCCATGGGGCCTTCTTCTAAAAAAATCAGCCACAAACAAGCAACCAAACTGACAAAAAACTGAAGAGCCAACTTCTGTTTTCCGGAAATCCCCTTTGAATTATGTTGCGTTAATTTGACGTAATCATCTAACAATCCGGCAAAACCGAACCCCATTAACACAAACAATAAAACCCATACATAAGGATTAAACCATTGAGCCCATAACAGTGTCGCAACAACAATGGCGATTAAAATCATTAATCCCCCCATTGTCGGCGTGCCTTTTTTTATTAAATGCGTTTGCGGACCATCCGCCCTAATCGGTTGTCCCTCTTTTTGTTTTGTTTTTAGCCACGCAATAAATCGAGGCCCCATCAACAGGCAAATAAAGAACGCCGTAATCAAGGCACCGCCGGAGCGAAACGTAATATATCGAAAAATATTTAAAAATGTCCAATCAGAGGATAAATATGACAAAAAATATAACATTATTTTTCTCCCTTTAAGCCGGAAATAATAACACTAAACCGTGTTCCGAAAGACGCTTTTACCAAAACCAAATCTCCTTCTTTTAAATCTCTTTTCAAAAGAGGGAGAATTTCTTCCGGTGTTTGCGTCCATCCTCCTTTTTTATTATCCGGTAAATCATTATAAAGGCTCTTCATTAACGAGCCGACAGTATAGACTAAGTCTATTTCATTTTCAAGAATGGTTTGTTTTAGATCTCGATGCATTTGAGGACCCTCATCCCCCAATTCCAACATATCCCCCAAAACGGCAATTTTCCTTTGCCCCTTTGTTAAACCCAGTGTATTTAAAGAGGCTTTCATGGAAGAGGGATTGGCATTATAGGCATCATTGATTAAACGAATTTCAACACCGCTCTCCAAAACAACCGTTTCAACAGCTCCCCGTCCCGAAATCGGATGAAGAGATCCCAAAACTTTCATAGCGGCCAAAGAGCTGGCTCCAACGGAATCTATGACAGCCAAAACCCCCAACGAATCCAATGCAAAATGTTCTCCGATAAATCCTAACGCGTATGTATATTCCGATCCATGCCATTTCATATCAACAAGCATTCCTTGTTTTGTCGGCGTTATCCTCGTTAATATCAAATCAGCCTTGGGATTTTTTCCAAACGAGATTATTTTTTTAATTCCCTGTTTTAAAGCATTTTCCGACAAGAAATCATAGAAAGCACCATCTTTGTTGAGAACTACGGTCCCTTGCTTGTTTTGATACTCAAAAATTTCTGCTTTGGCAGCGGCAATTTCTTGCTCACTTTTAAAAAATTCTCGATGCGCCGAACCGATCATTGTGATAATACTTACATCCGGTCGAACGATATCCGACAACTTCATCAATTCACCCGTATGATTCATGCCCATTTCAATAACGGCATATTCCGTTTTGATCGGCATTCCGGCAAGAGTTAACGGAACCCCTATATGATTATTGTAATTTCCCGCCGTACCATATGTTGATCCTTGTTCACTTAAGCAGGCCTTTAACATCTCTTTTGTTGTTGTTTTTCCGGCACTTCCCGTCACACCGATAAAAATTGCATCACTTCTCATTCTCGCATATCTTGCCAACGCTTCCAAGCCCTCTTGAGTATTTTTAACAACGATTTGCTTTTTCTCGGGAACTTCGGGAACCAAATGATCAACCAAACAGGCAGAGGCACCCTGTTGAATGGCTTTTTTGACAAAATCATGGCCATCCGAATGATCCCCTTTTAACGCAATAAACAGATCCCCCGTTTTGAGTGTTCGGGTATCGATGGAAATACCATAAACCGTCACGGTATCCGCCACATTTCCCGAAAGAGCCAATCTTAAATCTTGAACAGACCATAAAACATCTTTTTGATTTTTCAATAATGCCAGTTGAACTTCCGTTTTATCATGAAACACATATGAAACGCCGTTAATAATTTGACCTTCTTCATGTCCTTTTCCGGCGACAACCAAAATATCGCCTGCCTTAAGACTTGAAACCGCTCTATGAATGGCTTCGGCTCGATCATGAATTTCAATTCCCTGCGGACAAGCCTCTTTAATGGACAGCCGAATTAATTCGGGATCTTCAAAACGGGGATTGTCATCCGTGATATAAACGATATCAGCCAACTGTTGAGCTATTTTTCCCATTTGTGCTCTTTTTCCGGTATCCCGATTACCACCGCAACCGAATAAACAAATTAACCGTCCTTTTGTATGGGGTCTCAAAGAGATCAAAACCCGTTTTAAAGCATCCGGTGTATGAGCATAATCAACAAAAACCTGAGCTCCCGAAAATGATTGACCGACACACTCTAAGCGACCGGCCGGAGCTTTTAAATCTTTTAATTTTGAAACCAAAAGATTCAAATCCGCTCCAACGGCAACGCAAAGACCTAATGCACACAACAAATTCATCACTTGAAAATCACCGAAAATATTTATTTCGGCAGTATATGTCTTTCCAAAAGCTTCAAATGTCAGTTGTTGTCCGCTTTCCAAAGGAAAGCACCGAATCAAACGAAACGTTTCTCCGTTTTGTCCATAAGAAAAAAAGCGAATATTTCTTTTCTCAAGCTCACTTTTTATTTGGGCATATTCCGGAATATCCGCATTGATAACAGCGATCCCGTCAGGAGACAAACATTCTGAAAACAATCTCATTTTAGCATTTAAATAGGCCTCCATCGTTCCATGATAATCTAAGTGATCTCGTGTTATATTTGTAAAACCGGCGGCTTGAAATGTTAATCCGGCCAATCGATGTTGATCTAATCCGTGGCTGGATGCTTCCAATGCAACCAGTTGAACGTTTTTAGAGGATAATTCAAACAGGGATCGATTTAAAGAGATCGGATCCGGTGTTGTCATTCCGCCCGACTGATGCATAACGGGAGACTCGATTCCGATTGTCCCCAAACCGGCAGATAAAACGCCCATCTCATTCATAAGTTGCTGAACAAAGAAAACCGTAGATGTTTTTCCGTTTGTTCCGGTCACGGCAACCTTTTTTAAATGTTCGGTAGAATAGAAAAAAGCGGCCGTTTCCGCCATTTTTTTTCGAATATCCGATACAACGATCAAGGGCACAGATGTCGCAACGGGACGATCCGACATAATAGCGACCGCACCGTTTTTTTCTGCCTCATATATAAAATCAGCCCCATCCGACTTTAATCCCTTAACGGCAAAAAATAATGCCCCTTTTTGAATCTCTTGAGCCCGATCGGATATGGATAAAATATCCACGTCTTCATTAAAATCAACGGATATATTTAAATGTTTTAACAATTGTGATAATAGCATTTTTACCTCTTCTTTGCTGCTTTTGAAGCTTCTATTGATCGTTGAATATAAGCGGGTTGTTCCCAATGTTCTTGAGGAGCCACTCCCAAATAAGGAGCGATCTGTGTAATAATCTCCAACCCGATGGGTTTGGCATTCCATCCGGCCGTATTAAAATTCCATGTTTCTTTAATTCCCCGCGGATTATCCAAAACAACCAATACGGCGTATTTAGGTGCGTTCATCGGAAACACACCAACAAATGTTGTACGGAGCGTCCCTTTCACATACTTCCCGTTTTCCAATAAGTTGGCAGACCCTGTTTTTCCACCAACAGCATAAGGGAAAATCGGGTTTGTCTCCTTAATATCCCAGTTAATCACACTCCACATTAAATGTCTCATAATATCAGATGTTCTTTGAGAAATAACACGATATTCCGGCATTCCTTTATTTCCGTCTTTAATAAACGTCGGCACGTGATAATATCCCCCGTTGACCAGAGCGGAAACAGCCGCAATCAGATGCAACGGCGAAACAGAAATCCCATATCCGAACGCCACATTGGCAGATGTAATATCCGCCCATTTTTTAGCTTTTGGAAATTGAGGGGTAGCCCGCTCCGGCAACCGGATCGGCAGTTGCTTATAAAAACCAAAACGCCCTAAAAATTCTCGTTGTTTTTCATATCCGGCTTTGAGAGCGATCCGAACAGAACCGACATTGGAAGAATGCATTAAAATCTCGGCAACCGTCAGCGGTCGATTTTGACCTCGATAATCTTCCAAAAGTTTACGACCGATTTTAATCGGCTCACCATCAAACACATCCCACGGTTGAATATCTTTTGATTCAAGTGCCATCGCCGTATTAAATAATTTAAAAACGGATCCGAATTCATACGATCCCAAAGTTGCCTTATTAAACAGTTTATCCGGATCATTTTCAAGGGGTAAATTCGGATTATAATCCGGCAGAGAAACACTGGCTAAAACCTCTCCCGTATTAACATCCATTACCAAGCCCAATCCCCCTTGTGCTTTATATTTTTCTATTCCTTTTTCCAAGGTGCGTCTTGTCATTTCTTGAACAGATAAATCCAAAGACAAATAAAGATCCTGTTCCGCCAATTCTTTATCATATGTTTTTTCGAGACCGCTTGTTCCCTGATTATCAATATTAACCGTTCCGATAATATGCGAAAACAGATTATTCTGAAGATAAATTCGTTTTTCACCGTCTTCTAAGTTTAAAAAATAATATCCCAGCCAATTCACGGCATTTTGTTCGGCGGGCGTAATATTTCTTTTAATATATTTAAAAGAACCACCGGCATGTATTTTTCTTAAAATGTCGCTTCGAGACAAATCAGGAAAAATACGAACCAATTGCTCTGCCACTTCTTCGGGATTTTTTGTTCGCTTCGGATTGATCGATAAATCTTTTGTCGGAACACTCATGGCAATTTCAATCCCGTTTCGATCCTTAATATTATGACGTATCAAGGGGATTTCCGTTTGCAGTGCCGAGGGAATAAATTGTCTGGATTGATAATTAACCACCGTTAAATAAAATAAACGCCCGAGAATAATTCCAAAACAAATCGTAAAGAAAACCATAATAAGGGCAATTCGACTTTTCGCCTTTTCCAAAGCGCCTAAAGTCGCCGCATCCAAGCACCGATATTTATCCATCGGATCAATCGGAACTTCTAATCCGGCATAATAAAAGACTTCTTTTTTCTTATGTCGCATGCGAGGTTCCCTTTGAAGAATAAAAATTTGGTTTCACTGCTGGAACCGGTGCCGGTCGATACGGAATATCTTCCACTCGAATGATTTGTTGTGAACCAATGGATTGAAAACCTGTCTGAGAAGCTATTAATGCCCTCAAACGCTCCGGATCGTTCAAATGAATCCATTCGGCCTGCAACATATGAATTTCTCGTTTATCAGCTAAAATTTGATGATGAATACGATCCAATTCATCCTCTTTTTCTATGACGCGATATTTTAATAAAAACGACAATACTCCGGCCAATATGGCAACCAATAAACAAAATGAATTTAAAATCCAACGCTTCATTTCGACCCCTCACTTATTTTTTGGGCTGCTCGTAACTTAGCGGAGTGAGCACGCGGATTTTGGTTTAATTCATCAAGGGTAGGGACAACAGGCTTTTTTGTTAAAATACGAAAAATCGGCGATTGAAATACTCGTGCTTCCGGTTGATGACGATTGACATTCGGTTTTGAGTCCGAGTGGTTAATCATAAAATTTTTGACGATACGATCTTCCAATGAATGAAAAGAAACAATAACCAATCGCCCATTTTGATTTAAAAGAGAGGGAGAATTTTCGAGAGCTTGTTCCAACTCTCCCAATTCATTATTAACAAAGATTCTGAGCGCCTGAAAAGATCGAGTGGCACTATCGGAACCATCTTTGGGTTTAGGCATCACCTGATGGATTATATGAGCCAGTCTAGCCGTTGTCTCAATAGGATTTTTCTTTCGTTCAAGATCGATCGCTCGAGCAATTCGATAAGACGCCTTTTCTTCACCATAACGAAACAAAATATCCGCTAATTTTGAGACAGAAAATGTATTAACCACTTCTGCCGCACTGAGACCGTTTTGGCTCATACGCATGTCCAAAGGACCGTCAAATCGTAAAGAGAACCCCCGTGAACCATCATCGATTTGCATGGAAGAAACCCCTAAATCCAACACAATTCCATCAACCGGTGTCTCAACATATTGCTTCATGGAACCAAAGCAATCCGGAATAAATGAAAAACGATTCTGATATTTTTCAAAGAACAACGTGGCTGTCGGGATCACGGACGGATCTCTGTCAAAAGCAATAACTCGCGTATTCGGAGATGATTCCAAAATCGCTCGCGTATATCCACCGGCTCCAAACGTTCCGTCAATATAAACACCGCCCAAAACCGGCTTTAAGTACGTTAAAACCTCAGATAACAGAACCGGAATATGTGGTTCATTCATTTTAGATCAATCCCTTGCCAGTGTACACATCTCTTCTATAGCATAATTTATTTAAAAAAAGTTAAACACATACATAATTTTTTACATATCCTCATATGAGTTTTCTTTTTTTTAAAAAAACGCCGAAAAAAATCGGCGTTTTTTATATCAATCCCAAATAGCTCGTTCTATCCGACGATTTCTGTCTGACTAAACCAGTAAGAAATCTCACGAGCAGCCGATTCGGGGGAATCGGAGCCATGAACACTGTTTCGTCCCTTACTTTCGGCGAAAAGAGCTCGTATCGTTCCTTCATCAGCTTCGGCCGGATCTGTTTTCCCCATAACGGCACGATAATGAGTAATCGCATTTTCACCCTCTAAAACTTGAACAACGGTCGGACCTGAAGACATAAATTCAACAAATCCGTCAAAAAAGGGCTTTCCTTTATGTTCGGCATAGAATCCTTCGGCTTGCTCCTTTGTCATACGAATCAGTTTTTGAGCAATAATTCTTAAACCGGCCTCTTCGATCTTAGCGTTAATAGCACCCGTTAAATGACGAGCGGTTGCATCCGGTTTAATCATGTAAAAAGTTCTTTCAATCATCATAAAAATCCTTATTTAAAATATGAATCACCAAATAACGAGAGTACCGT
>CALXPF010000010.1 GCA_944390205.1 uncultured Alphaproteobacteria bacterium | reverse complement strand
GTTCCATCGTTTCTTTCGGAAGATAATGAGGATATGAAAACAACTCTTTTTTTTTTTTTTTTGGAGTATGGTACCGTCAATCGTCCCGAGGCGGAAGAGCCTCAAAGCCTTCAAACGGGTCTTGATTTGAAAGCGCCGGAGAAACAAGAGAACCCCCATATGAATACATACTCATCGGCGGAATCTCAAGTATTGGATAAAGCGGCACACTTAAGAGTGGTCAGTAGAGTTTTGAAAAAGCCGGTTTATGGGACGGCTATTGTTCATATTCAAAAAACGGCCGGAAATACGGCGTGGGTGGATAAACCGATTCCGCTTATCTTGCAAGGGCAAAATTTAGTGCCGGAGTGGGGAATTGTGTCGGGATTATTTATTTTTCCGGATGATAAAACGAAAGAGGAGGTGGCGGATGTTGTTCGGGTCTCTTCTTTTATGCCGTGTCAAGAGGCGTATTGTCGTGATTTTCGGTAGGAATTTAAAATGAAAAAGAGATCTGTTTATTCTGCTATTCTTATTTTTCTTTTTTTTATTTTGGCTGCATTTTTTATGTGGTACCAATCTCGAAGTGACCATATTTTGGATGCTTATATGAAAACATATCGGTTTAACCGATCAGAAGTAGCTTTTCGCTCTTTAGAACGTCCTTTGTTCGGGGACGGGGTTATTTTGTATCAGGTTGAGTTCCCGTATTTAAGTATTCCGGTTCGTGTTGAGAAAATGGTTATGCGGGAGGAAGAGAATAAATTGGTATTGAATATGAGGGGCGTTGTTATCCCTGTTTTGGAATCTCTTCGAATTTTAGATGCTTATCAGATTGTGTCGATTATGAAAGCGTATCGTCCGTATCAGGATATTTTAAAAAGGCCCTTAGAGTCCGTTGCATTAACGGGTCGAGATTATTTGAAATTTAATTTGGATGTGACGATTGATTTTTCGGATCGACCGATTAAGGTGTCCGGTGCTTTAAGCGGTAAAAAACTTTTTGAAGCTCAGTTTGTTGCATTCGTACAACCGGATGATCGGTTTTATCGAAACCGCTTGTTTTATTTTATGTATGGAGATTTGATACAAGCCTTTGTCAATGTTCGAGACAAGGGGGCCTTGTCGGATTATATGGAATATGCGAAGCGAACAGGTGTTCGGGCGCCAACCGAATGGGAAAAAGCTATCCATACGCATGGTGAGTTAAAGAGAACTTTAACGGATATAACAGAAGAACCGATTTCCTTAAAAGGTCTTTACCAAAATATTCCGATGGATAATATTTTATTTGATTTTTAAGTGTTTTTGAATATATTATTTTTGATAACGAGAGCTTTATCGACCTCGTTATTTTTTTCTTTAGCTCAATTATGAATAGTGTATGATTTTTCATCAAAAATGAACGGATATGAGCGATAAATAAAATTACTATGGAACCCTCCTTATAAGAGGAAATTTAACCCTCGGCTTAATAAAAGTGAAATTTCCGGAAATGATACTCAAAGCAAACTTAATAACGAAGTGGCGCATATAAAACGCAAGTGGTGGCAGTTTTTAATTTTTGTACCATATTTTGTAAAATAAAAGTTGACAAATTTTTTATTTTATATAGAATGCATATTATGTATTATTAATTAAGGGGAACGGAAATATGATGACTTATTCACAAAATGAGTTAACAGAACAAATGTGGTCGGCGATTCAAGAAAATGACGTAAGAGCTTTAAATGAATTGATTCATGAGGGGGTAGATTTAGAGGCGCGCAATGAAAAGGGAATGACACCGCTGATGCTCGCGACACTCTCTGAAAATGATGATGTGGTTTCAAGAATATTAAAAGAGGGTGTGGATAAAGATAGCAAAGATTATTTCGGAAATACGGCCTTGATGTATTCTCTTTTAAATAAAAAAAGTAGGATCTTTAAATTATTGCTTAGGAATAAAGCTGACTTAGAAATTAAAGATAATAGAGGAAATACGGTTTTATCCACAGCTGCCAGCTTAGGAAATGTGCGAGCTGTTCAGATGTTGATTGGTGAAGGAGCGGATGTTAATACGAAAAATGATCTGAATCAAACACCGTTGATGCGTTCGGCTGAGTGTCGCCGGTTTGATATTATGAGACGTTTGATTGATGCGGGAGCTTTGGTGAATCTGCAAGATAATTTTGGATATTCTTCATTGGCTCATGCCGTGATTGGCTCCAGTAGGGAGTGTGTGGCGCTGTTGTTGGATAGTGGCGCAGATGCGACTCTTACGGATCAATCCGGTTCAACCCCGTTATCTCTCATCGCGGTTTTTGGAGAGCGTGATGCTGATGCTATTTGGAAAACACCCATGTCAAAGATGAAAGAACTTGGAGAAAAGCATTTAATGTTGGATGCGTTTGTTAAAAAGGGTGTGGATATCAACTCAAAAAATGCTTCCGGAGAAACACCGTTGGTTCATTCGATTTCTGTTATGCATAATTTGGCGTTGGCGAAACTCTTCTTGGCCTATGGGGCAGACATGAAAATTCGAGATAAGTATGGGAAAAATGCTTTAGATTATGCTAAAGAACAAAAAGATCAAAAATTGATATCTCTTTTTATTGAACGGATTCGATTATCCAAAGAGCATTCCTTTATGGGGAAAAACAAAATTGGATTTCGGAACAACAATATTTTATTCTTTTCAAAAGAAAGAGGATAAGATGAGGGGATGTCGGCAATAATATTGGAGGCCCCCTATCATAATCAGATGAAGAGACAGCATTGAGAGTGACCTTTGCCGGCAAATTCTGAGATAAAGATTGATTAGAGGAATAGGCAGTTGAGACTGTTCTAATAAAAGGGGTTGGACTTAGAAATATAGGTATACTTCAGGTATTGCTGTCGGCGTAAATTGAGACTTGAGGGATTTTAAAGAGGATATGTCATTCTTTTTATAAAAGAGCCATGGAATTGAGAGAATAGTTATTAAAAACTTGATAGAGTATTTATTTTAATGTACAATAAGCATGCTTATTTGAATAAATAGATATTTTAATGATAAAAACGTTAAATCAAAAATTGTTGCTTGCTTCAAAGGATGGATCTGAAAAAGAGGTTTCTGCCCTGTTGCGGTTGGGGGCTGATGTCGATGCGCGAGATGACAATGGTTTAACGCCGTTAATTTTTGCCTCATTTTGGGGGAATGAATCTATTGCTCGTTTGTTGATTGATCAAGGAGCCGATCTTGAGGCAAAAAGTAATTATGGCGGAACGGCTTTAGTGAAAGCCTCCGAGGCCGGACAAATCGGGATTGTTTCTTTGTTGTTAACAAAAGGAGCCAATATAGAAGCGCAAGATGAACAGGGGAATACCCCGTTGCTTGGCGCTTTAAGAACCAATGAAACGGAAACGGCTAAATTACTGCTCAAATCCGGTGCTCGTGTGCGTGTTCGGAATGTTTGTGGAAAAACACCGATTGATTATGCTCAAATATATAGAAATCAGGAATTAATGTATTTGTTGAATAAAATAAAACAAGCTCAAGAGCTTTCTCATTTTAAGATATCACTCATGGGCGCCTTACGATTGATCTATATGAGTCAGATGAAGCCTATAAAGGAGGATCGTTCTAAACTTTTAAAACAATTACAAATTTTTGATGTAATTACGGAAGTTAGGAACATTTATCCTGTTGAAAATAAAAAAGTGTCAGTCACAAGGGATAATTCTCATTTTTTAATGAAAAAATCATTTTGGAGAGAACAGGAAACACGTTCATAATGGAACGCTCTTTACTATAAAAATGTTGACAAAATATTGATGCTATGCTATAATGAGCCACAGGATGGAAACGGGAGGTATTTCATGGATCAAAAAGCGCTACAATCGACTCAAACTCAGCAATCTTCTCAAGAGGCAAAATTACTTGGAGAGCAACTGATTCAGGCGATTGCCGATAGGGAGACTAAGTTAGCGATTCAACTGATTAAGCAGGGGGCGGACTTGACAGTGATGCAAGGTCATTTAACACTGTTAGATTTGGCGGTTGCTTATGAAAATCTTGATCTGGTTGTTGCTTTGCGTAATGCCGGTATGGATATCAACGCTATCGGCGGGACGGGTCAAACAGCCTTAGGACTGGCTTGTTCACAAAAAAGCTCACATTTTGTTAAGGGACAAGAGGAAGTTCTTGATTGGTTAATAAAAAATACAGACTTAAATGTGCGGGATAAATTGGGGAATACCGCTCTTCACATAATGGTTCAAAAGTCGAATGAAAAAGGCGTGCTTAAATTAATTGAGTCCGGAGCTCAAGTGGATGTTCGAAATAACGACGGAGAGACGCCCTTGTCAAGAGCAGCTTCTAATGGTAGTACGAAAGTTGTTGAATTATTGCTTGAACGGGGAGCTAATCCCAACATTCAAAATAATAGAGGACAAACGCCGTTGATGCGTGCTGCCGGACGAGGATATGTTGATATTATGACCTTTTTAACGGAAAAAGGAGCCGACTTAGAGGTCAGAGATAACGATGGAGAGACGGCCTTGATGATCGCGGCCGGTTGGGGAGGTCAGGAGGCTGTTCAATTTTTGCTTGAAAAAGGGGCTTCTTTGGAAGATCGTGATAAATACGGATTGACACCTTTGTGCCATGCCGCTTCCCATGTGAGGATGAAAACGGTTGAACGTTTAATTAAAGAAGGCGCGGACGTTTTTGTGCAAACAAAGAGTCAAAGTACAATACTGATGTTGGCGATCAGTAACTGTGAAGGAAAAAACGTAAATCCGATTATCAAGTGTGGGGTTGATGTTAATCATCAAAATGTATCCGGTCAAACGGCATTGATGATTGCAGCTGAAGAGGGGTATGAAAATATCATTCGTTCTTTGACAGCGGAGAAGGCGGAGCCCGATTTGTGTGATGAAAATGGAAAAACAGCTTTAATGTATGCCGCAGAAAATAAGTATCCCGCAAGTGTTGATGCTTTGATTGAGGCACATGCGGATGTAAATTTGCAAGATAAAGAGGGTGAGACGGCGTTAATAAAGGTGCTCAAAGGATATGAAAAGTTGAGTGACAAATATGATGGAGATGTCATGCCTCTTGATAGAAAACGCTATATGAATGTTATTATTCCATTGGTTGAGGCTCATACACAATTAGATCTTCGAGATAAAGAGGGAAAGACGGTTTTTGATTATATGGATAGAATCAAAGATGAAGAGTTAATGTCTCGTTTATTGCAAGAAAAAATGGAACAGGATTTACTGAAAAGATCGGATCGGATTCCGTATGAAGAATTGGTGGATAGTACAAAAAATCACAAAATTTTTGAAACATTATTAAAATTGAACATATTGAGTTGTGTTTTTGAAAGTGCTTCAATAGACAGTTATGATAAGTTGAAAAAAGTTTATCAAGAAGTAATACCGTATGCTCAAAAAAATTCCTCATTAAAGAAACAAATACAAAACACCTTTATAAAAGCACAAAATCGATTGAGATTGACTGACGGTACCATAAGATAATAGAGGGTTGTGAGGGTATGAGTTGCTTGACTTCCTGTTGTTGACCTGGAGAAAAGGAGAATGTTGAATAAAGAGTTAAGAAAAGCAATCAGATCTTCAAATTTAGATGAAGTGAGAAGATTGATCGCTGAAGGAACCTCTGTCACCGGATGGGATTTGGAAGGACAAGGGGCTCTACATTTGGCCGCAGAAACCGGTTCTCTTGAGATGTTGAAAGAACTGATATCGGCGGTGACGAACGACGTGGATAGTCGAGATGTTTATGGCCGGACTCCCTTGCATATTGCAGCTTTAGACGGAACACCGGAAATGATAGAAGCTTTGATATCTGCAGGAGCAGATGTAAATTGTTCAACTGACAGGAATTTACGACCTCTCCATTTTGCGATTGAATCGAATTGTTTCGAAAATTTTGAAACATTAATTTTGGCCGGAGCTAAAATCAATACAGAAGATGATCTTCTAACTCCCCTTTGCGTGGCTATTGATAATCAATCTGTGGAGATGATACGGTTATTGATATCAAAAGGAGCAAAGATTGATAAAAAGATGGATGACATGGGTTGGAGTGGTCAAACGGCGTTGCATAGGGCTGTGAAGCAGGGGTCTCTCGAGATTGTTCAAGTTTTGATTTCTGCCGGTGCCGATGTGAATGTAAAAGGCGAATATGGAGAGACCCCTTTATATTTGGCTGTTGATAAGGGGGATCTTGAGATTGTTCAAGCTTTGATTTTGGCCGGAGCCAAAGTGAATGTAAAAAATGAATATGGTAGATCCCCTTTGCATTTCGCTGTTAAAAACAAGGCTCTTAAGATTGTTCAAACTTTGATTGATGCCGGAGCAGACGTGAATATGCGAATTGGGTCGGAAGATACTCTTTTGAATTTGGCTATTCATAAGAATTCTCCGGAGATTGTTCGAGCTTTAATTACTGCCGGAGCCAAAGTGAATGTCAAAGATAGTGATGAAAAGGCCCCTTTATATTTAGCGGTTGAGGAGAAAAAATCTCCTGAAATTGTTCGAGCTTTAATTTCTGCCGGAGCAGATGTAGATATAAAAAATAGGTCTGGAATGACTCTGTTGGAGAGAGTCATTCTAGATGATCTTGTTGAAATATTCCAAGTTCTTTCTGATAGAGTAGATGTGAATGTAAAGGATGAATATGATGGAAATAGGCCTTTGCATTTAGCTGTTAAGAGTAGCTCTTTTAAGATGGTTCAGGCTTTGATTTCTGCCGGAGCTAAAGTGAATGTGAGAAATAAAGAGCTGAATACCCCCTTGCATTTAGCTGCCGAGAAGAGCTCTCTTGAGAAGGTTCAAGCTTTAATTTCTGCCGGAGCCGAAGTGAATGTGAAAAATAAAGAGTTAAATACCCCTTTGCATTTAGCTGCCGAGAGTGATTCTCCTGAGTTGTTTCAGTATTTGATTTCCTGTGGAGCAGATATAAGTGCCAAAAATAAAGAAGGAAATACGGCCTTGCATTTAATTGCCGAGAGTGATTCCGGTATGGCGCTTCAAACGCTGATTGCTTCGGGATTGAATATGAATATGCAAAATAAAGAAGGAAATACGGCCTTGCATTTAGCCATTTTGGAAGCCTCTCTCAAGACGATTCAAGCTTTGATTTCAGCGGGAGCGGATGTAAATGTGCAAAATAAAGAAGGGAATACGCCCTTGCATGAAGCTGTTCAGCATGAGACTATTAAGACGATTCGAGCTCTGATTTCTGCGGGAGCTGGGGTAAATGTGAAAAATAAAGAAGGGAAAACCTCTTTGCATTTAGCCATTGAATACGCCCATATCAAGATAATTCGAGAGTTGATATCTGTCGGAGCGGATGTGAATGTGAAAGATAAATATGGACAGACCCCTTTGTTTTTGGCTGTTGAAAGAAATTCCGCTCATATTGTTCAAAGTTTGATTTCGAGTGGTGCAGATGTAAATGTGAAAGATAAAGAATGGAATACCCCCTTGCATTTAGCCATTGAGAGTGCTTCTATCGAGACGGTTCAATCTTTGGTTTCCGGTGGTGCGGATGTGAATGTAAAAGATGAATATGGGGATACCCCTTTGCATTTGGCTGTTCAAAGAAATTCCGTTAAGATCATTCAAATTTTGATGACAAGCGGAGCAGATATGAATGTGGAGAATCAAGAGGGAAAGACGCCATTACATTTAGCCATTGAGACTGATTCTTCCAAGATTGTTCAGACATTGATCGCCGATGGAGCGGATGTAAATGTAAAAAATCAAGAGGGAAAGGCCCCCTTACATTTAGCCATTGAAAATTATTCTTCTAAGATGGCTCAATATCTGATTTTGGGTGGAGCGGATGTAAATGTGAAAGACAAAGAAGGGAATACCCCCTTGCATTTAGCCATTGAGAAGGGGTTTTCTCTTGATCAGATTCAAGCTTTGATTTTGGGTGGAGCGGATGTAAATGCGAAAGACAAAGAAGGGAATACCCCATTGCCTTTAGCCATTGAGAAGGGCGCTTCTCTTGATCAGATTCAAGCTTTGATTTTGGGCGGAGCAGATGTTTTTATCTCTAATAAAAAAGGAGAGAGAGTATTGGAGATTGCAAAAAGATGTGATAAGAACGGAGACCAAGGAATTGTTAATCTTGTAGAAGAAGAAATGAAAAAGCAACTCGTCTCAATTAAAGAAAAGTCGTATAAAGAGATCATAAGATCACTGAAAAAGAAGGAATTTTTTGATAATTTATTAAAACTTGGTTGCTTGGGAGTTGTTTGGGAAGCGGAAGCAATCAATAATTTTGATAGATTGAAAAGCGTTTATCGAGAGATATTACCTCATATTCAGGACAGTTCCGCCTTAAAAAAACAAGTTCAAGATTCTTTTATCAAAGCGCAATTACGTCTTAGAATGAGAGAAAAAGTGAAAAGAGACTGACGGGGAATATTAAAATGGATCAGCGCTTGAAGCAAGCCATAATATCATCAAATGTAGATGAAGTCGCAAGATTGATAGAAAAAGGAGTCCCTGTCAATGAGCAAGATAGGGACGGTCGAACGGCATTACATTTTGCGGCAGAAACCGGTTCTCTTGAGATTATGAAGACCTTAATATCGGCTGGAGCAGATGTGAATATACAGGATCAATATGAGACACCCCCTCTATATCTTGCCGTGGCCGGTTTACATAGCGAATGTGTTAAAGAGTTATTGAAGGGGAGAGTTCCTTCAGCCACTTTGGATGTACGACCTAGATGGTGGGGACATACAGCACTGCATTTGGCTGTTTTGAGTGAAAACTTAGAATTAGTGAAAGAGTTGATCAGAAAAGGAGCTTCTTTAGAGGTGGGGACGCGCCTTTGGTGGAAGTTTGGAGATATTCCTGTTAATCCGGATTTTGATTGTACAGCACTGCATTTGGCTGTTTTGAAGGGGAGCCGAGCAATAGTGAAGGAGTTAATCAGGAGCGGAGCTTCTGTGGATGCGGTATCGTTAAACGGTTATACGGCATTGCATTTTGCAATAATAACAAAAAGTGTTGAAATTGTCCAAGAATTACTAAAAGCCGGAGCCTCGTTGGAGATACGGAATAAGGATGGTTGTATAGCGTTGGGTGTAGCAGAAAGACGATGTGCGTATGACATAAAAGATATTTTGATCAAAGAAGCAGAATATCGCAAGGTTCGGGATGAGCAATTATTGAGTTTATCGTCAATGACTTTCAAAGAATTGACAGATAGGACTCAAAATCACGGTCTTTTTGAGAATTTATCAAAGTTGAATATATTGAGTTTTGTTTTAGAGCTCGATATTATTGATAGTTATAACAAATTAAAAGAAGTTTATAGGCAAATCATCCCGTATGCTGAAAATTTGGATATCAAAAAAAAGATACAAGCCGTGTTTTCTCGTCAAAGCCTTCGAATGAATCCAAATCGGATGTTTTTGGAACAACATATTAAAGAATAATCAGTATAATAAGATTGAAATCAGGGAATAGTTTCTTTTAGCTTTCTGAAAAATCTCTTTTTTGATAATGGGACAGTTCTTGAAACATGTACTTTTCAATAAAAATATTGACAAATTTTTTATTAGGTGTAGAATAAGAAAAGATATTGAATTTTTTATATAGAAAGGTGGAAAAATGAAAAACGAAATCAATAGCCGGTCAGTCAAAAAAACACAAGAAGATTGGATAGATGATCCGGCACAATGGTTTTTAAATGATTCTAAAGAAAGTGTAGAAACATTGGATCATGTGATGTCATCGGTCGGGATGAGTGAAAAAACGGATCATCAAAGGAAAATAGAGGTGACAGGGGAACAGTCATTTGAGAAACGTCAAAAACAATCAGATTTTTGCGCCCCAAAAGGGAATTGGACGGATGATCCCGAAGAGTGGTTTTTGAGTGATGATAAAGAAGTGATACAAGATGTTAATCGTCATGCGGATTTGATTCGATCGGCTCTTTTAGGCAGAGTTTCGGATGTTGAACGGTTGATAGAAGCCGGTGCTTCGGTGGAAGCTCGGGATTCTTGGGGAAGAACACCTTTGATGTTAGCTGCTTGCTGCGGTCATTATGACGTGATGGATTTGTTAATCAAAAGAGGAGCTTCCGTTGAGGCGCAAGATGAGGCGGGAAATACGCCGTTGATGCATGCAGTTATCGGTCGGGATAAGAAGAGCGTTGAATTTTTATTGGCACATGACTGTTCGGTAAATATGAAGAATAATAAGGGAGAAACGGCTTTAATTTTGGCGGCTGTTTTTGGGGAAAAAGATCAAGAACATATTGCAACCGAAGAGATGTTTATCGCTCCGAAATTTCCAAAAGACGCGTTGATAACAGATCTTTTGATCAGAAAGGGAGCTCGCATTGATGAGAAGGATAATGCAGGACAAACGGCGTTGGTTAATGCCGCTCTTCATCAGAATCGTTTGATGGCTCAATTACTTTTGGTTCGAGGAGCAAATCCTAACGAACAAGATAATCAAGGGAAAAGCTTTTTAGACTATCAAAGACAGGATCGTTCGAGAATTCAATTAAAGAAAATATTTAAACCACAAAAAATTCAACATATTATATCTCAAACATGGAAGTCTTTTTTAGGGCATGAACGCATTTAACTTTTGTCAATAAGATGAATAAAAGGGTGTTGCTCTTCATTTTGATATTGTGGGTAAAATGATGAGAAGAGAGGAATAATATGATACAGAAAGACCAATGCAGATTAGATGCACTGTTAAAAGAAAAATTCGATTCTTGTAGTAGGTGCTTTTGCTCGTTCTATGTACAGAAATTCTTTGAATTGATCAAGGCCGGAGCAGATGTAAATATTAAAAATAGTTATGGTGAGCCACTTTTAATAAAAGCAATGATATGGGATCAAGAATCGCTTGCTCATTATATTTTAGAAAAAAAACCTGATTTAAATGCCACAGATAGAAATGGTCAAACAGCGTTGAGAGTTGCACTGGAAATAAAAGACTGGCGTATGGTTGAGAGTCTTATAGATTCTGGTGCGAATGTGAGTATTCAAGATAAAGAGGGGATTTCACCTTTGCATTGTGCTGCTTCACATTGTTTGAATTTGAAAGTATTGGAAAAAATGTTATCGTCTCCGACTGTAAAGATGGATCTGAAAGATAATAAAGGGTGGACTCCTTTGATGATAGCAATTAAACATGGGAATGAGGATGGGGCGAAGTTATTTATTTCAAAGGGTGCGAATTTAAGTATAAAAAATCCCGATGGCGAATCGGTATTAACGATGGCTGTTAAGAGAGGGTGTTCAGATATTATTCAATCGTTAATAGAAGCTGAAACTGATTTAACGATTGAAGAGGGAAAGAAGATCATGGAGGTGATTATGTCTACACCGGATATAGATAATCAAGATGTTTTGGAAGCAAAGATAAGAGAAAAAATCATTCCTCAAATATCTCAGATAGAATATGATCAGCTCATTGATTCTACAAAAAACAGAAAGATTTATAATGACTTATTGGCACTTGGATGTTTGGCACAAGTTTTGGAGCATCCCTCAATAGATGATTATGGAAAATTAAAAACGGTGTATAAAGAATTATCTTCTTATATAGCTCAAAATCAGAAAAAAATACAAAATGTATTTGCTCAAAAGGTGGCTGGATTTTCTCGATAAAGTTTATTCCTCCGGAAGGGTCTTGTCGTATTCTTTTAAAAGTAGGATCTTGGGCCTCGCTTTTAGAGTGTGCTTCAATAGACGGCTATGATAAGTTGAAGAAAATTTATCAAGAAGTGATATCATATGCTCAAAATCCTGATATTAAAAAAAATATACAAGCTGCGTTTTCTCGTCAAAGTCTCCGAATTACACAAAATCGAATGTCTATGGGGCAACATATTAAAGAATAATCATTTTAATTGATTAAAATGAATGGATTGCTCATGTTTGTATTCTGAAAACTATCTTTTTTGATAACAGAATAGCTCTCGCGGCACACATTTTAATAAAAATATTGACAAATTTTTTATTGGGTGTAGAATAAGAAAAGAGGTCGCATTTTTTACATGGAAAGGTAGAGCAATGGAAAACGAAATCAATTCGGCTTCTTTGGTAGAAGTTATTCAAAAAGAAGATATTCAGGAAGCTTTATCGTTAATTTCTGATCGAAAGGAAATCAATATGCCTGACGAAAAGGGCGTATTTCCGTTGATTGCGGCCATAGAAAAGGAGCAGGTAGACATTGTTAAAGCTCTTATAAAAGCCGGTGTTGATGTTCAAGTCCGGGATTCTTTCGGAAATACGGTATTGATTGCCTCCATTTTGCATAATGGGATTGAGAATGGAATAACCGATTTATTGCTCGACTCAGATGTTGATATTGACGCACAGAATAAAAAAGGTGAAACTGCCTTAATGTGTGCGATTGAAAGAGGGAATGTTAGAATTTCTTCTGAGCTGTTGAGAAGAGGATGCACCGTTGATTGCCAAGATAAGGATGGTAATACAGCTTTGATGCGTTCGGTTTTGTTTTTCTTAGATGAAACGATGATTCGTATATTGCTTCAAAATCAAGCGGATATTAATATCAGAAATCATTACGGTGAAACAGCTCTATCTTTGGCCGCTTTCTTTGGTACAAGAGAGCAAGTTGGATTTTTGCTTGACAAGGGCGCTTCGGTGAACACACAAAATAGTCGAGGAGATACCCCTTTGATGAATGCAATTTATCAGATGAATGAGGGAAATGTTGAGGCATTGCTTAAAAAGGGAGCCGATATCACTATTAAAAATGAGAGTGGGGAAACGGTGATGGATTATGTACAATGTAAACCATACTCTCGAATTCATGAACTTCTTGAACGGCAACAACGGTTTTTGAATAAAAGGGCTGAGCTAAAAACAATGTTATTTGAAGATCTTATTCATCCGGTTCAATCAAAAGAGCTTTTTGATCTTTTGGCAAAAATGGGATCTTTGGCCTCTGTTTTGGAAGCGGAATCTGTTAACGATTATGAAAAATTGAAAAAAGTTTATCACGAAGTTATCCCCTATGCTCAAAATGATACGTCACAAAAGAGACAAATACAAAATGCGTTTATCAAAAAACAAAAACAATTGAGAGAAATGGGAAGGGAGTAAAAATCTCTTTACTTTTCGGTTCGATCAAAAGGAAACAAGGATGATGGTATATATGTTTGCAGAATGGGATTTTTTTGAGGGGGAAGGGTAAAATGAGTGAGGAAGAATTGATACATTCAATCTCTGCCGGAAATGTTGAGCGGGCAAAAGGATTGATTGAGACCGGCATGGGTTTAAATGCGCAAAATCAGGAGGGACGAACCCCCTTGATGGAAGCAGTTCTCCAAAAAAATATGGACATTATAAAGTGTTTGCTTGACAGAAATGTTTTACCGGATATTCGAGACCGAGAGGGAAAAACGGCCCTGATGTTATCTGCTCAGGTGAATTATGTGTCCGGTGTTCGAGTTTTAATTAAATCCGGAGCTTGTTTAGATATTCGAGATCAAAACGGAGATACGGCTTTGATGGAAGCTGCTTTTTGGGGCTGTTCACAAATTGCCGAAATTTTAATTAAGGCGGGAGCCTCCTTAAATATACAAGATCGGGAGGGGCAAACAGCTCTGATGGAGGCAGCTTTTGGGGGGCGTTCTCGAATAGCTCATGCCTTAATAAACGGTAGAGCCGATATGGATATACAGGATTATTTGGGAAGAACCGCTTTAATGTTTGCTTCTCGACGAAAGCAAATAGAAATAGTTAAAATGCTGATCAAAGAGGGTGCTGATGTTGATAAAAGAGATATGAACGGTTTATGCGCCTATGATCACGTGCTCGCCAATAGCAAAGATGGTGGAACCCCCGATCCGCTCGAAAAAGAGATAAGACACCTTTTGAAGGGCGCTTCGGAAAAACAACAATTATTAAATAACATTCAGAAAATCCCATATGAAGATTTAATCGATCCTTCAAAAAACAAGATTATTTTTGATAAATTATTCAATAGGGGATGTTTAGAAATCATATTGAAAAGTCCGGCGATTGATAATCATGAAAAATTGATGAGAATTTATAATGAATTGCTTCTTTACGGAAAACGATATTCAAAATTACAAGAAAAAATTCAAAAAATATTTTTGATCACACGACAAAAATTGAGTGAGAATTTTCCGATTATGTCGGAAAGGGTTAGTCATAATCATGAAAGAGAATAGTAAAAACGGAGGGAAAGAAAATGTTAGAAGAGACCTTGATTGAAGCTGTTAAGAAAGAAGATAAGAAAAAAGTTGCGGAGCTTATTCAAAAAGGGGTTGATGTGAACGCCAAAGATGATAATGGCGATTCCGCATTGATATTGGCGATCAAAAACGTAAATTTGACGATTATTCAATTATTGTTAGAATGCGATGTTGATGTAAACGATCCCAATGATGATAGAGAAACTCCTCTTATGTGGGCTGTTTGGGCATGGCATGATGCTTCTATCCAGATGTTGGTGGATGCCGGAGCAGATATCTCCTATAAAAATGCGGAGGGAAAAACAGCTCTCGATTATGCTAAAGAAGAGCAAAATTCATCAGCAATTCGAATTTTACAAACCCCACCTCAAAAAACAAATTTTAAAAATTCTTTTTCAGCAACATACGAAAATCTCATGACTGTTCCAAAAAATAAAAAGATTTTTGATAAGTTGCTGAAACTGGGAAGTATTGCAACCGTTTTTGATTCGGAAACAATAGATACATATGATAAATTAAAAAGTGTTTATAAACAATTGAATGATTACATGAAAGATCAAATGATTAAAAAGCAAATTCAATCGGCGTTTATAAGAAAACAAAATCAGTTAAGTCATTAAGGGTAAATTAAAAAATATCTAGATACAGGGGATATTAGATGTGTTTATAAAAAGTATTGACAAAATTCATTTGTCGGGTAGAATAAAGTAAGTAGAAGAAGTCTTATAAATATGAGGGAAACAGATGGAAACTTTTTTAGTTAAGAAAAATTTGTTTGGGAAAATGCAAGAATCATCTGAGAAGCAAATGACAGAATTAGTTAAAAACGATGAACACATTGTTTCTGAAGATTTATTTGACAGCAAGACAGGGTTAATGAAGTTTGCCAATAAGGAGTATACAGATACCGTTAAGGCTTATTTAAGAGGTTGTGCAAGAGAGCAAAAAGCCTCATTTTGGGATATGGTAGAAGAGGTAAAAAAATCTCTTTCTGCAAAAAAAACGACTGGGAATGTATATGGGAGATTACATTGTTATCCCTATGAACAATTAGTTATGACACCTCATAATAAAAAAATTTTTGATGAATTACTGAAGCTAGGGAGTATTGCAACCGTTTTTGATTCGGAAACAATAGATACATATGATAAATTAAAAAGTGTTTATAAACAATTGAATGATTACATGAAAGATCACACGATTAAAAAGCAAATTCAATCGGCGTTTATAAGAAAACAAAATCAGTTAAGTCATTAAAAATATTGAAAAAAAATGTTTTTGCTCAAAAGTGCGTCTGATATGGCTATAAATAAGTGTTGACAGACCTTATATTTATTGGATAGTATAGGCAAATCGTACTTAATTTTAGAATGAGGAAAATAAATGAAAACTTTTTTAGTTAAGAAAAAATTGTTTGGGGAAATACAAGAAACGTCTGAAAAACAAATGACAGAATTGGTTCAGTCTGTTGAATATGTTGATTCTAAAGATTCTTTTAGTCAAGAAACAGCTCTGATGAAGGTGGCTGCCAAAGGGTATACGGATACCGTTCGTGCTTTAATTGAAAAAGGAAGCGATGTCAATGCACAAGATAAATGGGGTAGAACGGCATTGATGAGAGCTGCTTTTGAGGGAAAGGCGGAGACTGTTATCGCTTTGATTAACGCCGGCGCCGATGTGAATGTTCAAGATGAAAATGGAGAAACCGCTTTGATGAAGGCCTCTCATTGGGGGCGGACGGAAGTCGTTTACCACCTGTTGGCGGCAAAAGCCAAGGTCGATCTCCAAGATAAATACGGTCAAACAGCCTTGATGAAGGCTAATCATAAAGGAAGCTTAGAAATCGTTCGCTCTTTGTTGGCTCATCAGGCCGATGTCAATAAGCAAGATTCTAACGGAAATACGGCTTTAAATGCCATGATTCGAAAGGGACTTACGAGGGCTGTTGATCTATTATTGGAAAAGGGAGCAGATGTAAACGCTCAGAACAAAGAGGGACAAACTCCTTTAATGTTGGTGGCAGAATTGGCAAAAGTCGATATTGCTCGTTCGTTGTTGGATCATGGAGCCGATATGACGTTGAAGGATAAAAAAGAGAGGAATGCTCTGGATTATGTTGGAGAAGAAAGATTGAATGATATCTATGATATTCTTAAAAAAGAGCAAGTTAAGTTGGCTCAATCTCATCTTTCCGAAATTTCCTCTGATGATTTGTTAAATCCTCAGGTCAATCGAAAAGTATTTGAAAACTTATTAAAATTAAAAGCTTTGGCTATGGTTTTTGAGGCGAACGGATTGGATACGCACGATAAAATCAGAAGAGTTTATGGTCAAGTTTGTTCCAGCTTTGAAATAGATCCTGAAAGCAAACAAGTTTTTCAAGAAGCATTTAATCGTAAAATGAAAGGATTTGAGCGAGTTCATTCATAAATTTTTTTGTGAACGAATAAACCTCGTTTTGCCTAAGGAATCATTTTACGATACAATCGTTAGCAATCGGTCACTCTTGGGATTTTTAGGAAATTCCAAGAGTGATTTTATATTTTTATATAAATATTGACAAAAAAACATTTATTTAGTAAAATCGATGTGTTTTATATAATTTTTAGGAATATAAAAATGGGTAAATTGGATGTTGAATTGCAACAGGCCGTTCAAGAGGGTGACGTACAAAAGGTATCTGATTTGATTTCTCAAGGGGCTGATCCCAACTCTTTAACGGATAAGGGAGATAGAATAATTGAGCTGGCTTTACAATATAACCAGCTGGAGATTGTTTCTCTTTTATTAGATCATGATGCTCTTCTCATACGGGAATCATTTTTAAAAGGGAACCTGTTGACATGGTATCCGAAGGCTTGGATTTTTTCTGACGGAAAAATTATTGATCAATTGATGCGTCCTAACAAAAAGAATTCTCTTGGATCAGAAGACATTCAAGAATTGTTTCTTTGTGTTGCATTAAACGGTGGAAACATTGAGATTCTTAAAAAACTTCGTTTGGCCGGAGCTCATATAGACGAGGGGGCGGTAGATTATCCCAGAATGGTAGATTATCCCACGGGAGCGTTAGCTCTCGCCTCGTTGGCGGGGCATTTACAAATTGTTGAAGAATTATTGAAACTGGGGGCCTCGGTAAATATGAACCGTAATGGTTATACGCCGTTATTAGCGGCTATTAGGGGTAATCATCCGGAAATTGTACGGAAATTGATTGAAGCGGGAGCAGATATCAGTATAAAGAATGAGGCCGATGAAACACCGTTAATGGTGGCTGCTTTGGGAGGGGTAACAGAAATTGTTGGGATTTTACTGGAAAATGGCGCCCAAGTAAATATGAAAAACAAGCATGGTTATATGCCTATTCATCAGGCGGTAAAATCTAAAAATTTGGATACGGTCAGAACATTGCTGAGTTATGGAGCGGATGTGAATGCCAGAGATTCTGAGACCTTATTTATTGCCATTTATCAGCATCAGTTAGAAATGGTTCGATTATTACTGGAGAGGGGTGTCAATGTGAATGTCTTTAATCACGATTGGGGAGAGACCCCATTGACAGTTTTCGGTATCGAAGATCAACCCGATGTGGTTAGAGAATTGATACGATACAACGTAGATGTGAACAAACCTGATAAACGAGGAAAATTCCCGTTATTACATTTTTTGCATTATGATAAAAGCGGAAGATGTGCAAAACTATTACTTGAAAACGGAGCTCGTGCGGACATTCGAGAGAATGACGGTACAACGGCATTAATGGTGGCTTCATATTTAGACTCTATGGATGTTTTCGAAGATATCATCAATCAAAATGTTGATATAAATGTCCTAGATAAAGACGGGTCCTCCTCTGCATTGATGCGGGCTGTTGAGGCCGGAGACAAAGAGAAGATTCGATTGCTATTGAAAAAAGGGGCTGATATTGATCTTCATACTAAGTATATGAAGAGGACGGCGTTAACTGTGGCCATTGAATGCAAAAAGGCTGATATGGTAAAAGAATTATTGAAATATAAATTAAATTTAAATACGCGTGACTTTTATGGTCGTACACCTTTGATGCTCGCAATTGACAATAAATTGGGAGATGTTGCTCAAATTTTAATAGAAAAAGGAGCAGATATTCATTCGGTTTCCTCAAGAAAAGAAACGGCTTTGTCATTAGCGTCTTTTAGAGGGCTGGATGAAATTGTTCACCAATTACTTGAGCGAGGGGCTTTAGTTAATCATCAAGATAGAGATGGAAATACGCCTCTCATAAAAGCGGTTATGAGCGGTTATCGGAAGGTTGTTGAAAAATTGTTGGAATATGGGGCTGATGTTAACATTCGTAATAAAAAGAACGAGACGGCGTTAGCAAAAGCGATTTTATTTGAAAGAGATTCCGACGGAAAAGATATCATTTCGCTTTTAAGTGTTCGGGGAGCTGATGTTAATGTGTTTGATGACCATGGTTTCACTCCTTTTTTGTACCTTCTTCAAGAGAACGATGTGGATTTTGTTAAAGAATTCTTCGATAAAAAAAAAAAAAAAGCTCGAGTGAATGATCGGGATCGTGATGGGAAGACGGCTTTGATGATTGCCGTTCAAAGAGGATATAATGATCTTGTCTTTCCTTTGTTAAAACAAGGGGCCGATATTTATTTAAAAGATAAACAGGGTCGCACAGTTTGTGACTTTTGCTCAGATAAGGATATTTTGCTTTATTTGAATGATTGGGATTTGTTTCAAAAAAAATTATCTGCTTTTTGTAAAAGTTCCTATGAAGATATGCTTTCTTCCATTCGGGAAGAAAGGGTTTTGAAGGTGTTTTCAAAATTCGAATCTCTTCATCTCCTCTTGGAAGCCAGAGCAATTGATTCATACCCTCGATTGACTGAAGTATATAAACAGATACGCCCTTATGCCGAGAATCCTCAAGCCATCAAACAGATACAAAATTCTTTTTTAAAAACGAGAATGCGTGTGACGGACAAAAAAATATCATCTCAACGAGAGAGTGTTGTTAATAGAATCCGGATGTTTTTTACTTCTGACAGATGCAGATAAAAAATGCTACCAATTTTTAAAGAAATAGAGTATAATCTCCCCTTCATAAAAATGATGAGTTAAAGAAGATTGAGGAAACGTGGATGCTAAACCCGAATCATGAAGACGGCTTGAAAACAGACGAACAAAAACTCTTTTCTGCTATTCAAAGAGGGGATAAGGGAGACATATGTTCGTTGTTGGATCAGGGATGTCGGTTGGATATACGAAATGAGTGGCGATGTACGCCTCTTGAGTTTTCTATTCTCTTTAAGAAAAAAGATATTGTTTCTTTTTTGATTGAGAAGGGAGCGGATGTTAATCAACCCACGTCTTCGGACGAGGCTCCTTTATTGCGGGCGGTTGATCTCGGATTGATAGATATTTCCTTGGTATTGTTAAATAACGGCGCAGATATAAATTGTCGTAATCAGGCAGGTGAAACACCTTTGATGAGAGCTCTCTTTCAAGAGAATGATCAGATCGTTTCAATGCTTTTAACACAAAATGCGGATGTGAGTGTTTGTGATTCTGATGGGGTATCTCTTTTGGCGTTAGCCAGTGCTCTGGGGAATAGAAAATGGGTGACATATTTTTTAGACAAAGGAATGGATATAGATTCGTGTTCCCATGACGGCAAAACACCTTTGATGATGGCGACTTTGAATGAACATGAAGAGGTGGTACGATTATTGATTGAGCGAGGAGCGTCGCTCCATAAACAAGATTATGACGGAAATTCGTTGTTGAGTTATGCCGCTACTTCTAGAAATGTTCGGCTCTTGGAATATTTATTATCTTTTGACTTTCCGGTTAATGTTAAAAATGATTTTTTTGCAACCCCCCTTTTTTTGGCAGCTCGTTCTGATTGTGTGGAAAACATAAACCTTCTTTTTAAACACGGGGCGGATATTGAGGCTCTGGCCAGAAGAAAAATGACTCCTTTGATGATTGCCTCCGAATTCAAAAGGGAAGGAGCTGTTCGGACTTTGCTCAATATTGGTGCGATGGTGGATGCACAGGATGCGGATGGTGAGACCGCTTTGATGAAGGTGGCTCGTGCCGGATCGAAAACCATTGTTGAAAATTTATTAAAACACGGAGCCTCTTTGGGACATCGAGATATTAATGGCGAGACGGTTTTGATGAAAGCTATTCGTGGAAAATCTGAAAAAGTTGTTGAAATGTTAAGTCGGCATGGGAAACTCCTCAATGATCGGGACAATCAGGGGCGGACGGCTTTGATGATTTCTGTTGAGCGTGGTGGTCATATCGGGATCTTGCAAACTTTAATAAGTGCCGGAGCTGATTTGAATGCACAGGATTTAGAAGGTCGTTCGGCTTTGATGCATGCTGTTCTCAGAAAAAATATAGAGGCTTTCAAAAAATTATTAGATGCCGGAATTAATATCAATCTGAAAGATAAAGAGGGGAAAGATGTCATTGATTATCTGAAGAATTCCGATCAGGGAATACATAAAAAACTGAAAATGGAATTAGAGAAGAGCCTGATGGATCAGATGTTGAAAATGAACTATGAAGATTTAATCAATCCCAAGCGTAATCAAGATGTATTTAAGAATTTGTTTAAGTTAGATGTCTTATCTCGCGTTTTTCAAAGTGAAAAGATAAATACGTATGAAAAATTGGTTGGTGTTTATCGACAGTTTAATGATTATTTGGCAGAACCGTATACTAAGAAAAAAATTCAAACGGCTTTTACTGAGAAAATTACATTTTTTATCCAAAAGAAGACTGATCTGCAAAAAAGCGAACGAGAATAAAGCTTTTGTTTTTTATCTGAAAAAGAGTATTTGAAAAATATATTTTAAAAAATATTGACAAATTTTTCTTAAAAGAGTATACTCTTTAAAAAACATGATAGGAAACGAAAGGATGTTTTATGCAGACAATTTGGGATCAAAAATTGTTGGAAGCGGCTCGGACGGGAGATGAACGGGGCGTTGTCAATGCCTTGAGAAAAGGGGCTTCCGTAAACGCCATGGACGAGATGGGTTGGAGTGTTTTGATGAATGCCGTCTCTTCTAAGAATTCAAAGGTGGTTGCCTATTTGTTGGAAAACGGAGCTGAGGTGAATGTCAAAGGTGTTTCTCACATTGATCCTTTGATAATTGCCGTTCAAACGGGAGATGAAAAAAATGTTTCTTTACTTCTTCAAAAAGGAGCCGATGCTTGTGTGAAGGATGAAACCGGATGGAGCGTTTTGATGACGGCGGCGGAACAGGGGAAAAGTCGCATTATTGATTTACTTCTGACACGGGGAGCCGATGTGAATGATCAAGATGAGTTTGGATTGACACCATTGATGATTGCCGTCCGTTCGGGTCATATGGAAGCCGCTCGAACATTATTGAATCGAAATGCAGATATTAATACTCAAAACAATAACGGAGAGACGGCTCTGATGAGCGTGGCTAAATTCGGCCGAAATGAAATGGCATCTTTTTTGATGGAACAGGGGGCGGATCCGGATGTGAGGGATCATCAGGGTCGCTCTGCTTTGATTATTGCCGTTCAAAAAGCTAATAAACGGGTGGTTAAGACTCTTTTGGAAAGAGGGGCAGATTGGACCATTCGGGATGATTTTGGTAAAAAAGCGTTGGATTATACCAAAGAGAATCGACTTGTTGAAATAGAACAATTGCTTAAAGAAATTGAGAACAAAAAACAAAAACCACTCAAGTGGATTATTTCCAAAATGGCTCGAATGAAATATCAGGATCTTCTTTTTTCGCGTAAAAAAGAGGAAACTTTAATTTTATTGCAGAAATTAAGAGCATTAGGTTCTATTTTTAAATTGGCTCAACTTGATGATTATCAAAAACTTAAGCAGGCCTATGGAGTGGTTCGACCCTATGTCAAAAATGATGCCTGTTCTGTTCATACTCTTCATGATATTGTTTATAGAAAAATTGTTTATTTAAAGAAAAAGCAGTCGCAACGATCTTTGGGGTTGTGAAAGATATTATTTTTGTCATATATGATAACAAATATCAGTCAGAAGTGATGGACGTATAGAGGAAAATTTATATGAATCATATTGATACAATTTCTTCCAAACCGGAAAATCTTTTACTGGATGCTGTTCAGGGGATGAAAGAGCAAGAAGTCATTGACTTGTTAGAGCGTGGAATCAGCCCTAATGTTGTTGATTCTCAGGGATGGACACCGCTCATGATTGCTGCCCGTCACGGAGCAGATAAAATAGCCGAACACTTATTGAAAAAGAAGGCGGACTTAGAGGTAGCCGATCGAAAAGGCGAAACGGCTTTTTCAATTGCCATTCGATTCCAACAAGAACAAATGGTTAAGTTATTTTTAGAATATGGTGTTGATATTCATTCTAAACTCAATACCGGAATAACACCGCTTCTGTTGGCTACCGAGTTAGGAAGTCGAAATATTGTTGAGATGCTAATCAAAAAGGGCGTTTCTCTTGAGCAGAAAAATCAAGATGGGTCAACCCCTTTAGGAATTGCATCTGAGAGGGGATATCCCCAATTGGTTCAATTGTTATTGGATATGGGAGCTGATTTGGAAGCAAAAAATGCCTCCGGATTAACGCCTCTTTTGAGTTCCCTATATGCCGAAAATGAGAGAGTTATTTCTATATTGCTTGAAAAAGGAGCAAATACGGAGGCCAGAGATTCTCACAATCGGACTGCTTTGATTAACGCTTCTTATTTTGGGAAAGAAAAATCCGTTCGTTTTTTATTAGAGGCCGGAGCCGATATAGAGGCGCGGGATCAACAAGGATATACGGCTGTTATGGCAGCTTCTTTTTTTAGACAAACAGAGGTTGTTCGATTGTTAATCGAAAAGGGCGCAGATCCGGATGTCAAAAATGATTTGGGAAAAAATGCGTTCGATTATGCAAGAGATCATCATTATCAAGATATTTTGGATATATTGGAACAATCGGAAAAGCATCAGCTCCTGATTGCTCGGCAAACGATGAATGAAATTAACCAGATGTCGTATGATGAACTGATCCGGTTGCCGGAAAATGATCAACGATTTAAAATTCTTCAAAAGTTTAATATGCTGGGCCTTGTTTTAAATATGGAACAAGTCGATACATATGAAAAAATGAAAGAAGTTTATAAAATTCTAAAATCATACACGTTAAATTCAAAACAACTTATTAAAATACAAGATATTTTTTCATCAAAAAAATCTCAGTTGTGCCAAAATCAAAAGGAACGCTAGAAATTATATTTTTTTGTTTTTCAGCCTTTGTTATTCATTTATATGTCTTACTCGTAAGTGTTTTTTCTATCTCTTCTCTTATCGATTAAAAGTGTGATATGGCTTGTTGAAATTTAGAGGTAAATAATTTTTAAGACGGGATAATTTTTTTGATATCACGGATTATTTAATCATGAAGCGTGTGAAAAATATTGACAAATGTTTTTTTAGGTATATACTGAGAGCATAGCCTTAATTACTTTTTTCTAATAGATTGGTGATACATTTAAAAGAGATATTGATACGAGAGACGGATATTTGGTAGAGTATTTCAAAAAATAAAAAAGGTGAAAGACAAATGACGGAAGCAGAGAAAAAATATTTATTTACAACAATAGCCAATGGAGATGAGTATTATGCCTTGGAACAAGTAAAAAAAGGTATAGATCCTAATCTGTCTTATGGCGGACAAACGCTTTTAATGGCGGCCGTTCAAAAAGGATGCTTTAATTTATCGAAAACTCTTTTGGATGAGGGAGCCGATCCTGATTTGTCGGGATCGAATAGTGAAAATCCTTTATTATTGGCTTCTTTTAATAACAGTACCGATATGATTTTACTTTTATTGGATTATGGAGCCGAAGTTAATGTTCGAAATAATTTTAATCATACGCCACTGTGTTTATCATGTTATAATGGGAATGCGAAAGCATTTTATTCTATTTTGGAGCATGGAGCAGATGTGAATGAGCGAGGTGATTTAAATGGCAGTACCCCTCTCATGTATGCAACGGCTTATACGAAATTTGCTCAGGACTTATTAGATCGAGGAGCCTATATAGCTGCACAGGATGTTTATGGCAGACCATCGCTTTGGAGT